>JBCDLG010000035.1:0-30013 GCA_038745625.1 Pseudomonadota bacterium
ACCTCGCGGTTCCGCGCCACCAGTCTTGTCCGAACACTGAAGATCGAACGCGACGCAAATCTCAGACCCTGGCCAATAGCGATACAGGCCGAGTGAATAAGCCGTTGAATGGGTGCCCTGGCCAAGTACAGCGCCAGCACCCCAAGAGCTGCCATAGCCAGCGTGCCTGACAGGCCGCCAGCGAAAAGTTCATTCGTCGACACCGTGGTCCCTCCCGCGGTCGCCCACACCCCATGGGACCACGCAAGCTGCATGAGATGCGCAGCGCCCCGCGTCAGCCATGCCTTGAATGTGTTCACACAAAGCGAGGGACAATGATCAAATATATGTCGAGCTTTCGCGAACGCGTTAGCCTTGATCGGCGTTCAGAGCTTCAAGAGCCCGCCATTTCTCAACGTGTGCACCCCAAGCATGGTCAACACGGCGGCAGATCTCGTCATCCACCTTTGTCGTCGCGTTGGTTTGATAATTGGCAATGCTCGAGAAATAGGCGGAGATCGCGGCCTCGGCCTTGTCCCAATCTGGGAGCGAAAGCTGCTCATGCACGGACTGGAGAACCGCCATGGGGTCACGGATCAGCTGCTCATAGCCCACTTCCATCAACTGATCCTCGCCGAGACCCGCGCGTTCCTCTTCATAGATATCCATCAGCCGGGTGAAGGTCTCAAGCACGAACTGGTCGATATCGACATGGCCGACAGGCTGAAGCGCCAGCTCTGGTAGGAGCTTTCGGTAATAGTTCCGTGTCGAAACGAAGACTTCATAAGGGTTACGGCGGATATGGATGAACCGTGCCTTCGGCCAGATGGCGCGGAGACGCTTGATCCGTGCGGTGTAGACGGGGTTCTTGATCAGGAGGAGCGGCTTTCCCTGATGCAGAGCAATCTTCTTGGCGAAATGCTGGACCATCTTTGTCCAACGGGCGATCTCCTGCTCGCTGCAACCATCAAAGAAGACCCCGCGATCAAACGTCTTGCGAAAATTCTTCGGAAAGTAGACGGCCTGGAATACAGAGAGGTTTTGGAGGTTCGCGAGAGGAATTTCGTCCTCTTGCGGAGAATCGGGCGTGACGGCCACGTTGTCGACATGCCGGTCCTCGGGCAGCGCCTTTTCCAAGGTCGGCGCGAGCCAGGTGCCGAGCGTCAGGATCTCATCGGGCAAGCCGCTGGCCAGCGGTGAGATATGGCCAAAGGCGGGCGACTTCCCAAGAAGGTTATGCAAATGCGTGGTGCCCGATCGCCAGTGCCCGATAACAAAGACGGGCGCCTCCATGGCCGGGGCGTTCTTCGCGAGCCGCGCGTGCTTTGACCGCTCAATGAGATGGATCGGCGAGCGCCCCACCGCGCTCAGCATCATCAGAGCAAAGAGCGGCAGATGTTTGCCCGCTGGGAGCCCATTCTCCGAGACGGCCTTCAGGAGGACAGAGAGCCGCGCGCCCATCAGCGGGTGTTTGGTGGAAGGCTCTAGGTCCACGGCACTCACTTAGCGTAACCCCAACGCTCGAAGTTCTCCGACCACGCCTCGGCGACCCGTGCCTTCAGATCGTCAGGAAGGTTCGTGTAGGTGTTTTTCTGATACCCGGCGATCGATTGAGCATAGGCCTCAATGTCAGGTTTCGCGGTCTCAAAGTCGCCAAGATCTAGTGTCTGATAGATGCGCTCCAGACTGCCGAGGGGATTAGCTTCGAGCTCGGTGAAGCTCACCTCGGCAAACTGGCCTTCAGGAATGTCGGGCTGATCAGCGAAGAAGGAATCATACATCGCGCGGTACCGCCAGAGAATGAAGTCCGTCAGCGTGTCCTCATCAGGCTTTTGGTAAGCATAAAGAGGAACCGTTGTCTTCTCCATCTTCACCGTCGATTGGAACACCGTATAGGGATCGCGGTGAATATGAATGAACCGCGCGTCGGGATAGAGCTCCCGGATCAGCGCCACCTTTGCGGTGTGATCAGGCGCTTTGAAAAGAAGGATCTTCTCCGCGCCATGGCGGATCATCAGCTTGCGGCCGAACCGGTCCAGCGAAGCCTTCCAGGTGTCTCGCTCCTCAGGCGAGACGTCGCGAAGACCGAGAAGCGTTTTGAACGTATCGCGCTTCTGCGGGAAATGGCGACCCATCTGGATGGAGAGGAACGTCTCAGAACAGAGCGCCCGTTCTTCTTCGATCGGCTCGTCCGCGCTGAACTTCACATTGTCCTGGGGCCTTTTGCGCGGCGCAAGACGTTCGGCGCCGCCGCGGGCGAACTTTTCAAAGGTGAGAAAGGTCTGCGGAAAGACAGCCTGCAGAACGCTTGGCGAGGCGAAGCGCGGGTCTTTGGAGAGAAGGTTCCAAAGATGGGTCGTGCCGCTCCTATGGTGACCGAGAATAAAGACGGGCCGCTCCACCCGCATCGCTTCAATCTCAGCGCGGTAGGTCTTGCGTTCGTGACCGACGATGGCGGAGTTGAGCGTCGCCATCATCGACGTGAACGCGGTTCGGGCCCAGTATTGCGGCGGAATAGAGCCGCCATGCTCGCGCAGAATTCGTCCCCACCCCGACCAAGTCACACCGGCGAGCGGGCTGAAAACCCAGCGCGCAAGCCAAAGGCGCCGCTCTTCGGCGGCCATTGCCGTGTCGTGATCGCTCATTCGGCGGCGAAGGACTGACGAGGTTTTTTGCTCGGCGCGACAGCGTGTTTGGCCAGCGACGCGCCGAGGCTCCAGATCGAGCCAGGCACTTTGTGCGTGTCTGCCACGACCTCGTCGAACGCTTTGACGATCCAATCCTTGTCGCTTTCATTGACGACAAGCGGCGGCAGCAGCTTGATCACATGCATGCCCGCGCCCGCGACCTGGGCAAGGATCCGATGGCGCTCAAAAAGTGGGATCAAGATCATCTGACTAAAGAGCGATTTATTCGCTGCCTCCAGCATCTTCCACGAGGCTTTGAGCTTCAGGCTCTTAGGCGGACCAAACTCGACCGCAATCATAAGGCCCTTGCCGCGCACATCCTTCATGAACTCGTATTTGTCGATGAAGGGCCGCATCTCCGCCATGATCTGCTCGCCCACATTGGCGGCATTCTCGATCAGCTTTTCCTCTTCGAGCACACGTAAGGTGGCAAGACCCGCGGCCATGGCCATGTCGTTTTTGCCGAAGGTTGATCCGTGTACCACGGCCCGGTCCATTCGGTCGAAGACCGCGTCCATGATCGGAGCCTTCGCCATGATCGCGCCGACCGGCGCGTGCCCGCCAGACAGCGCCTTCGCCGTCAGCAGCATGTCAGGCTCAACACCCCAATGCTCCATCGCCCACATCTTGCCCGTACGGCCAAGGCCTGTCTGGACCTCATCGGCGATAAAAACTGTTCCGTATCTGGAGCAAAGCCGCGCCGCCTCGGCGAGGTAGTTGTCCTCAGGGATATGAACGCCCTTGCCCTGGATCGGCTCGATGATGAAGGCGGCGACGTCCTTGCCGCGCAACGCCTCTTCGAGCGCCGAGAGGTCGTTCATCTGCACCATGGTGATGCCCGGCAGCAGCTGGCCAAAGCCCTTCTGGAACATCTCGTCGCTGGTGACCGAGAGCGAGCCGAGGGTCAGGCCGTGATAGCCGCCTTTGAGGCAAACGACCTTGTCGCGGCCGGTGGCGTAGCGCGCGAGCTTCAAACCGCCCTCGACCGCTTCGGTCCCAGAGTTCGCGAAAAACGCCTTCACGCGGCTATCGCCGGGCCAGGTCTTGGTCAGCGCCTCAGCGAGCAGGCCCGCGAGAACGGACACATCAAGCTGCGCCAGGTTCGGCAACTCGCTGTCCAGCACCTCGCGAAGGGCCGCATTCACCTTGGGGTGGTTCCGGCCAAGGGCAAACGTGCCGAAACCGCTCAAAAGGTCGAGATATTGCTGGCCTGCGTCGTCATAGAGATAAGCGCCCGCACCTCTTTTGTAGTGGCGGTCAAACCCGATGGTGCGAAGCACCCGCACGAGCTGTCCGTTGAGGTGCTGCTCGTGGAGGTCAAACTTCTCTTCGGCGCGTGCCTCCAGGAGGCTTCCGATAAACTCTGTCATATCCGCATCTTCACCCAGCCAGCTTGAGAGGCAATAGCCATGATGGACGCGCCCCGTGAAGGGCCGCAATGTTGACGACGCGCGCGGCACAACTGCTCACGACTCAGCGACATCCAGATTGCCGACAAGGTCGAGCAGCGCCCGGGCGTTCTCGCCTTTTTCCTTGCCCATGGCGTCCATCAGCTTGTCCTGGACCGCTCGCCACACCGGGTAGGCTTTCACGATCATCGCCTCCCCCTTGGCTGTAAGAGAGACCGACCGTGTGCGGCGCGGTCCCTCATCGCTGAGCACAACGAGGTGCTCCCGCTCCATCACCCGCAGATTGCGCGTGAGCGTTGTGCGTTCGAGGCCCAGCGCGTCGGCCAGTTTGGAGATCGACCGCCCCGCCCCGGCGCCGACGGCCATGAGCACCGAATACTGCCCGATCGAGACACCCAACGGCCTCAGCGCCTGATCATACTGGCGCGCCACCACACGGGCAGCCCTCGCTGCGCGGAGCCCAAGGCACTGGCAGGCTACGTCGTCGATATACCGGGACAGAGAAGATGTCGTCATGACGGGACCTCGAACGTGCCGCTACCGGACCTCGGACATGGCGGCTTACGCGGACAGGTCACTGCCGACAAGCAAGGCCGCATCAGCGCTAGTGGTCCTCGGCCGCTTCATCAAACCAATGATCAACCCGCGGCAGCTCATTGATCGCGCGCGACAGCGCCGCTGACCAACCATCAGAAACAGCACGAAATGTAGGGTCCGTATCTTCGATCCGCCGCGCGACACCCAAGCGGCACGTATCCTTGCCAACCACAACAAGATCAAAGGGCGGGCCCACAGAGAGGTTCGAGCGCACCGAAGAATCCATCGAGACGAGCGCCGTCCTGGTCCCCTCGTCGAGCGAGGTGTCACGGGTGATGGTGCGGTCCAGGATCGGTTTGCCGTATTTGATTTCACCGATCTGCAGGAATGGCGTGTCCTCACCGCATTCGATGAAGTTCCCCGCGGAGTAGATCAGGAAAAGCCGGGGCGGCTGACCGTCGATCTGTCCGCCCAGAATGATCGACGCCCCGCTCGAGGCGCCCTCCTTTTCGATCGCATCACCATGCTTGCCAACGAGGTCGCGCATCACGCGGCCGGTGATCTGCGCGATTCGAAAAAGATCGGGCGCCGTGAGGATGGTCTCAGTCGGCGCTTCGGGCGCGCTCTCCTCAATCGCAACGTTGAGCCGGGTGATCACCCCTTGGGTGATCGAAAGATTGCCCGCGGTCATCATCACCACAGCCCGCTCGCCGGGGATCTCCCAGGTAAACATCTTCTTGTAGCGTGAGACATCGTCGACACCGGCATTGGTGCGGGTGTCGGAGAGGAAAACAAGTCCCTCATCGAGTTTGAGCGCGACGCAATAGGTCATGGGTCTTCCAGGTCGAAGCGTTACTGCTGGGCTTGCGACATGGCGACCGCGACCGTCATGGTCTCTGCTGGCTGCCCCATCACCGAACCTGTGATAAGCGACGCGTTCTGAGCGTCAAGATCCGACGAAACGCGCACATGCTGCTGCGTCGAACAGGTCCGATTGGCAACATCGAACCCCACCCAACCAAGCCCCGGCACGTAGCCCTCAGCCCAGGCATGGGTCTCATAGACCGCCTCATCACTCGCCGCAGGGTCAGCAAAGTAGTACCCCGCCACATAGCGAGCAGGGATCCCCAGACATCGTGCGGCGGTGATGAAGACATGGGTATGATCCTGGCACACACCTTTGGCTTGCGCGAGCGCTTCACCGGCCGAGGTCGCCGGCGTGGTGGTCTCAGGCACATAATCGATGGCATCGCGTACAGCCGCCGACAGTGCATGGAGATTGTCAAGCGGGTCTGGCCGCCGGGACCCCTCTGCAAGCTGACGAACGGCATCATTGGGTGAGGTCAGCTCCGTCTCGCGGAGATAGAGCCCCGGCGGCGTGCGGTCCTTCATGCCCTTGAGGACGCCCGCATCATCAGCGCGCAAGATCGTACCTCGGGCGACCACCTCAATCGCTTCCACCGGCCCCTCCACCGCGCGAAAGCCCTCAGCATTGGTGGCGGCATCGCTGTAGGACGGCGCGACTTGCGCGCCGTTGACAGAGACATCCCAGCTTTCCAGGGCCTGTGTTGCGTAGACGGAGGGAAAAAGACGCAGCCGCATAGAGACCCATGGCGCGGATGGGGCATAGGCGTAGCGGGTCGCGTGCCGGATCTTGATCCTCATATCAGAAGCCATACGCGTCCCGGATCAAATTCGAAAGCGACAGCACATCGTGGAGCGTCTCCGACACCCATTCGAAAAGCCCGTCCGCGAAGATATCGTTCATCGTCGCTGTCGAGAGCTTGGTATCGAGCGCGGCACTCATCTCATGGCACGGATGACTTTGCCCATAGGCCTCAGCAAGACCGGCAAGGGTTGTGTTGACCTCGTGCAGGCAAAACGCCACCGACCGGGGGAACGTGCGATTGAGCGCCAAGAGATCAGCGATATTCCAGGGCGCGAAATCACCTTTGTAGAGATGGTGGTAAGCCCTGAGACCGGAAGACGCGAGAAGCAATGACGTCCACTGATAAAGATCGCGGCCCCCGCCGATCACGTCCCGCTCTGGCAACAAAACGAGATATTTGACCTCCAAGAGGCGCAGAGTCATCGCCGCGCGCTCAACATGGCTGCCCAGGCGAATGAAACCGTAGCGGTCATTGCGCAGCATGGTCGTGTCCATCGCGCCGCGGAACGCGCCAGCCCAGCGCTGGGCAAAGTCGATGTGGTCCGGCAAGGCGCGCGAGGCCGCACGGTAGTCCATCCCGTCAAAGCGCCGCCAATTGTCGTTCAGCGCGTCCCACATCGCGGAGGTCAGCGCCGTCCGCTCGGCACGGCCATTGAACCGCGCCAGCTGCATGCAGGAATGGATTGATGAGCCGCTGTCCGGGTTCAAGAGCAGCGCTTGAAGCGCCTCAGGGCGTCCGCTTACGGAGGTTTCAGGCCGCTGAACGCCCGCAGCGTCGAGCACCGATTGCCAATCGTCGCGGGATGATGCTCCTGGCACCAGCGTCATCCGCGCACCCATACCCAGAAGGCGGGACGTCGCGTCCGCACGCTCGACATAGCGCCCCAGCCAATAGAGATTTCCTGCGGTCCGGCTCAGCATAGGCTGTCATCCGTCAGGACCCAGGTGTCCTTCACACCGCCGCCCTGCGATGAGTTGACGACCAGTGACCCCTCGCGCAACGCCACCCTGGTGAGACCGCCCGGCGTCAACCTGATCTGTTTGCCCACCAAGCAATAGGGGCGGAAATCCACATGCCGCGGGCCAATCGCACCGCCGCAAAGGGTCGGTGTCGTCGACAAATCGAGCGTGGGCTGAGCAATAAAACCAGCTGGGTCTGCCTCGATCCTCTTGCGGTACGCTTCCCGCTCTTGCACCGTCGCCTTGGGCCCGATCAACATGCCGTAGCCGCCGGAACCATCAACCTCCTTCACCACGAGCTGATCAAGGTTCTCAAGCACATGGGCGCAGTCGTCAGCATCGCTCAGCCGGTAGGTCTGCACATTGGGCAGGATCGGCTCCTCCCCGAGGTAGAACCGGATCATCTCCGGAACATAGGTATAGACAGCTTTGTCGTCCGCGATCCCTGATCCGGGCGCTGAACATATTGTGACTCCGCCCGAAAGATAGGCGTGCATCAAACCTGGAATACCGAGAAGACTATCCGGACGGAATGTCAGAGGATCCAGAAAGTCATCGTCGATCCGCCGATAGATCACATCGACTACCTGCGGTCCGCGCGTCGTCCGGCGCCAAACGCGGCCATCCCTTACGAACAGGTCCCTCGCCTCAATCAGCTCAGCACCAATCTGATCGGCCAGAAACGAATGCTCATAATAGGCCGAGTTGTAGGGTCCCGGCGTTAGCACCGCGAGCAATGGCTGACCCTTACAAGCGGGCGGCGCGACGTCTTCGAGCGTCCGGCGCAAATCCTCCGCATAGGTATCGACCGGCCTGATACCGCCCTTCGAAAAGAGATCAGGAAACATCCGCATCATGATCTCTCGGTTCTCCAGCATGTAGGAGACCCCCGACGGCGTTCGGCAATTGTCCTCAAGCACCGCAAAATCGTCGCCGCCCATGCGCACAAGATCGATCCCCACGACATGGCTGTAGACCCGCGCTGGCGGATTAAAGCCGATCATCTGCGGCAGGAAGGCTGGGTTTTGCAGCACCAGGTCTTCAGGCATGTGCCCGGCCCGCAGGAATTCCCGGCGATGATAGACATCGTAGAGAAAGGCGTTGAGGGCACTCGCCCGCTGGCGGATGCCGCGGTCAAGCCGGTCCCACTCGCTTCGGCCAAAGACCCGCGGCACAAGATCAAAGGGGATGAGCCGCTCCGGATCGCCGCCCTCACCATAGACGGCAAAGGTGATCCCCACGCGGCGAAACAGCGCCTCCGCCTCTTTGGCGCGCAAATCCAGGAGCGCCATGCCGGTGTCCTCGATCCACTGAGCGACAAGCTCATAGGGCGGCCGCACCGCGCCCGGCGGTCCCATTTCGTCGTAGGTCAAACGGATTCCCTATCGCTTATGCGTTCGTCGATAGAGTCATAAACCATAGAAGCGCGCGAATCTAACAGGATATGCTGCTCGGCTGGCGTCTCCCTATTCACCAAACCGTTCCATCGCCAGATTTCTTGCGAGGTCACGTCACGTCCGCTTTCCAGACATGGGGCCGCTCAAGATGCGCCGCGCGCGGTAGAAAGGTACCGCCACCAGATCCCAGCGTTGGCCGCGATGATCAGGCAGGTAAGGACAGCATAGATCCCTCCCGGTCCATCAGCGGACGCTAGACCCAGCGGCGAGAACAAGAGGTAAAGGCCGACGACACAGGACGCTAGGGTGACCGACGTCGGAACGCGGTACTGCCACGGAGTGATGTCCACACGCGGTTGGGGCTTGGCCTCGCTCACCCGCACCTTCGGTCGCCAGGCGCCCATGACCAGCATGATCGCAACTTCTGCGACGAAAAGAACCGCATACTGATGCAGGAAATGGATATCGAGCATGCTGATGGGCGCAAACCGCAATGTGCCATAGGCGATGAGATGGAAAATGATCACCATCTTCGCGGCCAGGGCCGGAACATGGCGGGTGAAGATCCCCACCACCACGATGGCGATGATCGGTATGTTGTAGAACCCCGTGAACACGCGGATCACCTGCCAAAGCCCTGCTTCAGCAAACGATAAGAGCGGCGCGGCAACAAAAGAGAAGAGTGCAATCACGACACTGATGACCTTGGCCTGCGCAATCAGGGTCTCGTCGCTTAAGGACTGTCGACGCAGCGGTGCCCAGATATCCAAGACGAACAGCGTCGCGGCGCTGTTCAGCAGCGAATTGAACGAGCTGAAGACGGCCCCCAACAGCACGGCCAGGAAAAGCCCTGTGAGCACTTTCGGCATCACATCCTCGACGAGCCTGGGATAAGCCTCATCAATACCGCCCAGACCAGGGCCATAAAGATGAAAAGCAATGACGCCCGGCGTCATCATCAAGAACGGCACCAGGATTTTGAAGAAACCCGCGAGGAGAACACCTTTCTGGCTCGCTGCCAGGGAAGCACCGCCTAAGGTTCGTTGGATCACATATTGATTTGTGCACCAATAGAAGAGATTGGCGAAGAACATGCCGGTGAAGAGGGTCAGGAACGGGGTGGGATCATCCCGGCCGCCAATCGCATTCAGCTTTTCGGGATGGACAGTCAAAAGCGTGTTGAGACCACGGACGAGATTGCCCTCCCCCAGCGCGATCAAGCCAAAGATCGGCACCAGACCGCCGATCACCAAAAGGCCAACGCCGTTCAGCGTATCCGACACCGCCACCGCGCGCAGGCCACCGAGGATGGCGTAAAGCGCGCCGACGACGCCAATGACGATCACGACCAGGACGAGCGATGCGAACTCTCCAAGCCCGGTGATCTCCGGCACGGCAAACAGCCGCATCACCGCGATTGAACCTGAATAGAGCACCGAGGGTATGGTGACGAGGCCATAGCCGAGGATAAAGAGGCCTGCGGACAATCGACGGACATCCGCATCGAACCGTTCGCTCAAAAACTCAGGCAGCGTCGTGAACGCACCCGCCATGTATCGTGGCAAAAAGATGAACGCCATGGCGATCGACGCAATAGCCGCTGTCACCTCCCACCCCATGCTCGAGAGATTTGCTCCGTAGGCCGATCCATTAAGGCCAATCAGCTGCTCCGCCGAGAGATTGGTCAGCAGCAAAGAGCCCGCAATAAAGGGGGCCGACAATCCCCTGCCGGCAAGGAAATACCCATCCTTACTCGACGCCTCGCCCTTGGTCTTGCGATAGCTGACATAGGCCACCCCGCCCATGAACAGGAGGCACGACAACAGGGTCACAAGAAGATCAATCATCGGCGTTTGGGCTCAGGCGCGCCCAGGCTCCTCGCACGCCATCGCTGTTCCGGTTTCTGCTAGCAGATCCTGCGAAACAGAATTCGCGCCCAACGCCAAGTCTGCAAAGCGGCCTGCTCCGTCACCAAGCGCCGCAATTGGCAAAGCAGCTGCTGGTGAGCCTGGTGCCCAACCTGCAGCTACCATGTGCTTTCAGATGACCAATCAGCTCGCCATGCTGAGTTCGTCATCGAACCCGTCGTCGCCACCAGCACCAAACTGGTCATCCGCCATCTCATCGCCTTCGAGCCGGAACTGGGCCATCAATTCTGCTAGACGCGTGGCGTTGTCGCGCATCGAGTGGCTCGCCGCGGTGGTCTCCTCGACCATGGCAGCGTTCTGCTGCGTCACGGCGTCGAGTTCACTGACGGCTTTGGAGACCTCTTGCAGGGCGATCGACTGTTCCTCCGCAGACGTTGCAATATCGCTGGCGAGCGCTTTGATCTTGCCGATCCGTTCGCCGATATCGCTCAACGCTTCGCCGGTGGAGTTCACCAAAGCGACACCGCTCGCCACGTTGTCGGAGCTGGTTGAGATTAGCGCTTTGATCTCTTTGGCCGCACCCGTACAGCGTTGCGCCAACCCGCGCACCTCTTGCGCAACAACGGCAAACCCGCGTCCCGCATCGCCTGCCCGCGCCGCTTCCACGCCAGCGTTCAGGGCAAGCAGGTTGGTCTGGAAGGCGATGTCGTCAATCACGTTGATGATCGAGGCGATCTCTGTCGATGACTCTTCGATCCGGCCCATCGCCGCCACCGCGTCTTCGACGACCTGGCCGCTTTGACGGCTGCGCTCGTCGGTCTCTTTGACGATCGTGTTGACGTCCTTTGCGCCGTCAGCACTCTGCGCAACAGTCGCGGTGATCTCCGTGATCGTCGCCGTTGTCTGCTCGAGCGTTGCAGCCTGTTGCTCCGTCCGCTGAGAGAGGTTATCGGTGGCACGGCTGACTTCAATCGTTCCGTCGTTGAGCTCCCGCTCCGTATCAACAACAGCACTCATCGCGTCCATCAGGCTACCAAGTGCGCGGTTGAAGTTCTGCCGCATACCCTCATACTCTGGGGCAAAGGATTGTGCCAACCTGACCGACAAGTCGCCTTGGGACAGCCGCAAGAGGGCTCCCTCAAGATTCGAGACCACGAGGTTCTGCGCCTCTTTGGTCTTCTCTTGCGCGACGGTGGCTTGTGCAAGCTTTTCAACAGCTTCGTTGAAGTCTGTTTTGAGCTCGATGTAGTCTTGCGCAAACTCCGCCTCGATTCCTCGCGAGAAGTCACCGGTTGAGATGCGCGACAGGCCATCTGCCAGGGACTCGACCACAACAGAGAGATCTTTTGCACGACTTTGTCTTTCGAGCTCGTTCTTCCGCCGCTCGAGCTCATCGGCTGTGGCATCCACCCCGATCTTAACGACCTTGAACGGACGACCTTTACCGTCAAGCACGGGATTATAGCTCGCGTCCAAGAAAATCCGCTCACCCGATTTGGTCACGCGTTCGATACGTGAAGCGAAATACTCGCCATCATTCAGACGCTGCCACAGATCCTGATACTCTGGCGACTGCACAAATTCGTCCGGACAGAATGCTCTGTGGTGCAAGCCGACGAGATCTGATTTACCGTAACCCATCATTTGCTGGAAGTTTTTGTTCGCCTCGAGAACATTTCCTTTGAGATCAAATTGGATCAACGCCTGGGTGTCGTCGATGGCTTGGATCAGCCCTTCTCTCAGACGCGATTGGGTGACATCAATCCACTCAAGAACGTTGCCGACATAGTTGCCTTCATCGTCATAGGCACCGTCGATGTGCAGCACCACCCGCAGATCACCAAGGCTGATTTCGCTGGTGAATGGCATGTTGGACGGGTCAGCGAGGACACGGCGTTGATGCTCAGGATTTGTATGGAACGAGTCGATGCAGACACCGATCAGTTTGTGGGCGTCAAAAGTGGGGAAGAGCTTCCGCAGCTCATCGGTGTTCTTGATGAACAAATCCCTTGTCGCCTTGTTCATATAGAGGATCTCGAGATCTCGGTTGATCACCATCATCGCCGATGCAGCACCTTCGAAACCTTGGCCTTTATAGGTCGCTTCTTGGTGTGCCTTGTCCGCCAGGATGAGCTTCTCCCGGACTTTGTCCATGGACCGAGCAATTTGTCCGACTTCGTCGCGCCGGTGCGTCCCAGCGCTTTTGAAATCGTAGTCGCGCTGCAGCACCTTGTGCAGGTTGGTCGTCACGTCGCTCATCAGTCCAGCCAAGCGCCACACCGAGTACACAGCCGCTGCGACCGTCGACCCGAAGCAGCCCAAGGCAATCAGCAAGGTCAGCGCGAGCTTCCTGACAGCCTGACCTCGGACGGTGTCACTGCGGCCCTCAAGCTCGGCAAGGATCAGCGTTGAGATGCCGTTGATCCGGTCAATCCGCGCCGTCGATGCTGCCCACCACTTGTTGGCGAGACCAAAAGGAAGGACCGCACCATTTTGGCTAGCGTCCACCAGATCCCGCATGGCGATAACCTCTTGCGCCGCGGATCCGTCGAGCAAGCTCGCAGCATCGGATGAGACCTGCACCGGCATGGCCTGAAGAGCTGGGCCCAGGGCCTCGGCCTGACCGCCACGGAAGAAGGCGAATTGTCTGTAAACATCGGGTGTGAACGCACCCTCTGTGAAACCGGCGGCCCCCATGGCACGCTCAAGTCCCGCCATTTCGCTCGCGCGCACAACAGCGATATAGGCCCCAGGCGTTTCGCCGAAGCCGCGCTCGGTCAACTCATTCATCTGTGGACCAATGATACTCAGCTGATGATCAACGAGATCTCGGTAGCGCGTCACCATGGCGCTACGCTGCACGTCACGATTATCGACTTGCGTACGGACTTGGTAGAGTTGGGATAGAGCCGATTTGGCATCACTGACAAGCTGGCTTGTTTCCGTAAACGCAGCAGAGAACTCGTCTATACGCTGATCGGTTTTCGCCCGCTGTTCCTGAAGCTGGGCTCGAACATCGTTACCATCGTCACTTAAGTAGGCTACAGACAATCCACGTTCGCGCTGAAGCTCGGAAATCAGCGCACTGGAGACCCCCGACGTCTCGACCGCCGTCACGGCCTGTCTGGCAGCGCCGAGACCAGCAAGCGAGTCCATGATCAACGCTACCGAGAACGCGATCAAACAGAGAAGCGGGAAACCAGCGATGATAGCGAGTCTATACTTGAGCGGCATAACTTACATCCAGCAATCGAAACTACGGTTCAGGTCAGACGATCGATGGCTCAGCAAACACTGCCGCTGATGCGGACGTTCAAGACGCCCACCACCAATCGCGCTTGAGTTGTGGTTAGCAATCGTTTCCTAAGAAACTGTTCGTCCACCGCGGCTAGCATCAGCCTCAACGCCTTTATTTGAGCGACATACTTTCTTAACGCCGGACTCGCTATAACCACCCTGGGTTGAGTGATCTCGTGCGGAGTGCTCGCGTGAGAGACACCCACCCATCGTTCGTCACTTTACTGACTTTAGAAGGTTCGCCATGGGCTTGAGAGACACAATGAGGGTGATGGTGGTCGATGACATGGCTGCAAGCCGTGGACTGATCACGATGAGTCTCGACCAGTTGGGCATCACCAACTACGACTACCTCAAGGATGGCGAGTCAGCGCTTCGCTCGCTAGCTGCCAATCCCTGCCATCTTGTGATTTCCGACTTTGAGATGCCAAAGATGGATGGTCTGAAGTTGCTTGAAGGTCTTCGTACAAACAAAGTGACCAGTAAGATCGGATTCATCCTGATCTCTGGTCGTGCCAGCGCCGATGTTCTCGATCGAGGACGCAAGCTTGGCATGAATAACTTCCTCAAAAAGCCTTTCACGACCGAACAGATGCGCAAATGCATCGAAGCCGTCTGTGGACGGCTGTAACCCGTAGACATCCACCCGGACCAGACCGATGCCGCTATCTCTTGACCCAAAACCAAACGAGGAAACGACAGACGACGCTGCTGCGCCGCCCAGTATTTCTCTTCCTCGGCGGATTGATACGCGGTCGGTGGCTAATCTTCATGCTGATATTCGCCTAGCGCGCGGCGCACCGCTCACTGTGATTGCTGACGAGGTCGAGATGCTCGGCGCACAAGGTGCCGCCCTCTTCTTTTCGGCGGCGAAAAGTTGGGCAGCGGACGGTCTACACTTCGAGATCAAAGACCCCTCAGAGACTTTTGTGAATGATCTTAGCCTACTAGGCCTCAGCATAGAGGACATATCAGCACCATGAGCACTCCGAAACCAACGATCCTGGCGATCGACGATTCGCGAACGATGCGCAGTATGCTCAACGCAGCGCTGACGACAGCCGGCTTTGATGTGGTGCTGGGCGAGGACGGTATCGACGGCCTTGAACGGCTCAACACGATCACACCTGACGCGGTGATCACCGACATCAATATGCCCCGTCTTGACGGCTTCGGCGTCATTGAGGGTGTGAGAAATCACGACCGACACGGAACCATTCCCGTTCTGGTGTTGACAACAGAGAGTGCGGACGATCTCAAACTCCGCGCCAAACTCGCCGGCGCCACAGGTTGGATCGTCAAACCCTTCGACCAGACCAAATTGGTCGGTGCACTGCGCAAGCTCATCGCATAGGAGTTGATCATGGACGCGATGGAGGAGATCCGCGAGACATTCTTTATCGAATGCGAAGAACTTTTGGAGACGCTTGAGGCAGGCCTGATCTCCATGAGCGACGGTACGAGCGACGAAGAAACCGTGAACGCGGTCTTTCGCGCTGTACACTCGATCAAGGGCGGAGCTGGCGCTTTTGCCCTTGATGCCCTGGTCGAATTTTCTCACAAGTTTGAAAACGTCCTTGACCTTGTCAGATCCGATAAGCTTGATGCGGATCAAGCTGTCATGGACGTGCTTCTACGATCGGGGGACGTGCTCTCCGACCTCGTGAGTTCCGCCCAAGCTGGAGAAGATGGGCAGTCGAATGATTCCAACGGCCTCCTGAAAGAACTCATCGCCCTCACCAACGGTGAAGCCCCGCAGAAAGACGAAGCACCGACTGAGAACAGCGACGAGGAAGACGTTTCGTTCGAGCCTCTACCGATCGGGGACGACGCTGGTGATGACGAGGACCCGGTTTACGAGGCCGAACCGATCACCTTAGATATTCTCGGAGCGGATAATGATAGTCGCCATAGCTTTACGCTGGAAATTCTGCCCCACGCAGAGCTTTTCGCGCATGGCAGTGAGCTCACGCTTCTACTAAGAGCCCTTGCCGAGCTCGGCACGCTCAATGCGCGCGCCCAGCTCGATGCCATCCCGCCGATTGATCAGCTCTCCGTCGAACAGCACTTCTTTGCGATCAAAGCCACCCTTGAAACTGATCAGGATCAGTCGGCCATTGAGGACGTCTTTGACTTCGTCGATACCGAGTGCGATCTCAAAATCGCCGAGTCCGATGACGATGACGCCGAAGACGAAACATCGTCATCTGATGATACGCAAGAAGCCGCTGTCGAGGCGCCCGCCGAGCCAAGCGAAGACCGTTCAGAGGCTACAGAGGCTCCGGAACAGAAGGCTGCCGCCAAGGAACCCGATCCCGCTGCCAAGGCAGCGGCTGCTGCGCCGCAAAGCTCCGCCACCCGCGCGACTGTACGCGTTGATGTCAATCGTGTGGACCGTCTTGTGAACCTCGTCGGCGAGTTGGTCGTCACCCAGGCTGGGCTCTCTGAACACGTTGAAACAGCCACCGATGATACGGAGGTCACGGCGGCCAACGCGATGGAAGAGTTCAAACAGCTCACACGAGAGCTGCAGGAATGTGTGATGTCACTCCGCACACAGCCATTGAAGCCGCTCTTTCAGCGGATGCAGAGGATTTCTCGCGAAGCGGCGACAGCGGCGGGAAAGAGCGTTAAACTTCAAGTCAATGGCGATTCCACTGAGGTCGACCGCACGGTGATCGAGCGCCTATCCGACCCGCTCACCCATATGATCCGTAATGCGATCGATCATGGTGTTGAGCCGAGCGAAGAACGGACAAAGGCCGGCAAAAGCGAATCAGGGACCGTCTCGCTCAACGCTGCTCACCGCTCAGGCCGCGTGGTCATTGAGGTGTCCGATGATGGTGGCGGCATCAACCGAGCCAAGGTTCGGGCCAAAGCTATTGAGAAAGGACTGATCACTGAGGAAGCGGCGCTTTCCAATGGCGAGATCGATCAGCTTCTGTTCGCGCCAGGTTTCTCCACCGCATCAGCCGTCACCAATTTGTCAGGACGCGGTGTCGGCATGGATGTGGTGAAAAAGTCGATCCAAGCGCTCGGTGGTCGGATATCCATCAGCTCTGATCCTGGCCGAGGCACGTCATTCTCGATTAGCCTACCACTCACCCTCGCCGTGCTCGACGGCATGATCGTACAGGTTGATCAGCATACCGTTGTCGTACCTCTCACCGCTATTGTTGAGACACATAAACCAACAACGGATCAAATTGTTCCCATCGGCGGGAAAGAGGCGGTGCTGTCAATCCGGGGGAACCTTGTTCCTGTCGTCGATGTGGGCAAACACTTCGGGTACCGCCCGGGCGTCGATCAAATTACTGATCATGTTACGCTGCTTATTGAGTCAGAGGATGGTGGCCGCGCTGCCTTGGTTGTCGACGATATTGTTGATCAGCGCCAGGTCGTCATTAAAGGCCTCGATGACAATTACGGAGATGTTGCGGGTGTCGCCGCCGCAACGATCCTCGGTGATGGTTCCATCGCTCTTATTCTTGATACCGATGAACTTGTGGAAAGAACGAAGGCCGCCAGCTTGTCTCTAGGACAAGTCGCCTGACAGAAGGATCGAGAACGATGACCAACACCACCACGCAAGAAGCGTTCGAAGCGCGAAAGCTCGTTGCTTTTCGCCTCGGCAACGAAGACTATAGTGTTGATATTATGGTGGTTCGAGAGATCCGAAGCTCGACGAGCACGACCCAACTGCCCAACTCCCCTGGCTATGTCCGTGGTGTGATCAACCTTCGCGGGGCCGTGGTTCCCGTGATCGACCTGGCCGCACGTTTAGGGCTGGAGGGCACGGACGGTAGCCGCAACAACGTCATCATCGTGATCGAAGAAGGCGGCCGCCTGATCGGGCTCTTGGTCGATGCTGTCTCGGACATTCTGGCAGTCGCGTCCGATCAGTTTCTTCCGACGCCCGACATTCCTTCTGAGGAGCTCCGCCAGTTCATCGCATGTGTGGCCACAGTTGACGACCGGATGATCCAGCTTGTAGCGACCGACCAGATCCTCGAACCGCGAGCCGAGCATGCCGCATAGCAAAGGCGGCGCCGCGCTCGGTTCCAGTCCCTCCCGCACCAATCAAACCTTGAGCGAGGCCGTGTTTGCGTCGATCGCTCAGATCATCGAGAACGAGGCTGGCATTGAGCTCAATCCGTCTAAAATCCTGATGGTTGGCTCACGGATATCGAAGCGCCTCAAAGCGTTGTCGATGGACTCATTCGAGGACTATCTTGAATTTTTGCGTTCATCGAATGGTTCATCGGAGTACGCACATCTGATCAATGTTGTCACCACCAATGTGACAGCGTTTTTTCGCGAACAGCATCACTTCGATGACTTCGAAACCAACCTTCTGCCGACACTCATCGAACGCGCAAAGGCAGGCGCGCGCGTGCGCATCTGGTCGGCGGGATGCTCGACCGGAGCGGAGCCCTATAGCCTGGCTTTGGTGATCAACAAGCATCTTCCCGACGCTCAGTCCTATGACATGAAGATCCTGGCGACGGATATTGACCATGGCTGTCTGACGAAGGCGAGCGAAGGCCGGTATTCCCGCGAGCAAGTCGAGACAGAGATATCGGCGGAATACAGGAAGCAATTCCAAGATGTTGACGACGATACCGTCGAGGTGCGCGAGACGGTTCGCCGCCTGGTGACCATTCGTAAACTGAACCTTATCCAGCCATGGCCGGTCAGAGGTTCATTCTCCACCATCTTTTGCCGCAATGTCGTGATCTATTTTGGCGGTGAGCTGACAGCGCGTATCTGGACACAGTTTGCTGATCATCTTGAGGCAGATGGACGCCTCTATATCGGTCATTCAGAGCGCGTCAAAGGACCTGCCCTCGACAAGCTCGACCCCGTCGGCATCACCACGTATCAGCGAAACGGGGCATAGACCATGAGCCATCAAACGCAAGCGATCCAACATTCAGACGACACTGCAATTTCAGTATCGGTTGCGCTCAAGGCATTCCCCAACGCATTGCGTGAGCTCGCTGGTATCAGCCGCGAGATGGAAGAAGCGGCGGGCGAGCTAGCAGAAGCTGCCATCGATACGGACGATATGAGCCTTCAGCGACTGGATATGCTGACGCAGTACCTCGAAGGGATGGCGAACTTCGTGGATTGTCTGCTCGAGCAAGCAGAACTTTCGGACCTGGTCGACAATGCCAGCCTCGTTGGCCGCGTGAAGCCGTACGATCTGTTGCAGCGATTGATTGATCTACCAACGTCCGATGCTCCTGACACGGATTCTGACATCGATCTCTTTTGAACCACACGACACGGACTAAAAGAGGTCGATGTCGCCAGCAGGCTCAACGACCTTTGGACGCGGCGGAGCTGGCTTCTCGATCGTGTCATTGGCGACAAAGCGCATCCGAGCTTTACCCGATGCAGGCCAGAACTGGATACGCCGCGCCTTATCGCCACCTAAGCTTTCGGAAATGATATCAATGTTCTCAAAGCCAAAGAACTCCTTGGCAAACTCGGCGTTGCGTAGGCCGATATCGGATATGCCATTGATCATGCGTGCACCGCCGAAGAGCTTCACCTTCAAATGGTTCCGGCGCGCACCCTTCTTGAGCAGCTCGTTGATCAAGAGCTCCATCAGATTGACCCCGCTCTCATTCGCTGCCTCGGGCGGTAAGAGGAGATGGTTCATACCGCCCACCTGAACGGCTTCATCCCAGAGACAAGCGGCAACGCATGAACCGAGAACAGCTGTAACGTAGACCGACGGTGTATCAATGACCTCGAAGCGGCCCTGAGGAACGTAGATGGAGTCTGCAGAACGGCTCATGATGAAACCATCCTGCCGGCCGCGTGGCCGAGAATCGCCTCGGCGATTGCATCGATCGGCGTCAATTGTTCGCAAGCGCCAGCTTGCCAAGCGGCCCGCGGCATACCGAAAACCACCGACGTATCCTCGTCCTGCACCACGGTTGGGCAACCAAGATCATAAAGCGCCTTGAGGCCATCAGCACCATCGCGACCCATGCCTGTCAGCAGGCATCCCACGACACGCGGCGCATTTTTGCAAAGCGATTGAAAAAGAACGTCAACGGATGGCCTATGACCACTCACGGAGCCGCTACTGACCAGGCGACAACGCGGCTGTTCGCCGGGCGTGATGGTCAAGTGGCTGTCCGAACCAGGTGCGAGATAGACATGACCACTTTTCAGGACGTCACCATCCTTTGCCTCGGACACCGTAACGGCGCTGCGCGCGTTCAGTCGTTCGGCAAAGCTCGTTGTGAACGCACGCGGCATATGCTGTACAATGACCGTGGGCGGAGCATCTGCTGGGAAAAGCGGCACTGTCCTTAAAAGCGCATCAACGCCTCCCGTGGATGCGCCGATGGCAATCAAGCGGTTGTACCGGCGCCCCTTTGGGAGCGGCGTGCGGGCTGATTTGACCGGTGCGCTTGGCAGCCGCGCAGAAGCAGCCGCGCGCACCTTCCGCGGCAGCGATGCAAAGCTATCCTGGTGCTCCGGGCCGGGCTTCACCACACAGTCAACAGCGCCTCTGGCAAGCGCCTCGATCGTAGCGTCCGTTCCCGATGCCGTCAGTGTCGAGACCATAATCACAGGCATCGGCCGGAGCGTCATGATCTTTTCAAGGAACTCAAGTCCGCTCATCCGCGGCATCTCAATGTCGAGTGTCACAACGTCGGGTGACGTCGCCTTGATCATCGCACGCGCCTCATAGGGATCACCGGCTTCGCCGACGATGGCGAAACCGCCCGCGGCCTCCAGGGTCTTGCGGATCATGGCTCGCATGACAGCGCTGTCGTCAACGACGCCCACACGGATGGTTTTTTGATCAGATGCTAGCTGGGGCGCGGATACATTCATGGCTTAGAAGTCCGTCCAGTCGTCATCAAAAACGGCGCTGTCGCTGTTTGCCGGGGTGAGCTGTGCAGCGACCGAGGCGGCTTGCGCCTGCTGACGATGAACAGGGCTCGCCGACGCCGCGGCGGTCGCGGCAGCAGCAGCTCGAGCGGGTGCGGGCTGCGCGGATCGCCGTGCCGGCGGTTTCTTTTTGGCAGCCGCTCTGTTGGCTGATGGTTTAGCAGCGGCGCGGGGCCCTTTGGCCGACCCCAGTGCTGCAAGGGTTGCAATGCCCTCCCGCAACTCGCGGCCGACCGCAATGTTCTCCTCGGCCATGGCGGCGTTCTGCTGCGTCACCCGATCAAGGTCAGACACAGCCGTCGTCACCTCCGCCAGGCCTTCCGCCTGCTCCTTCGTTGAGGCATTGATCTCAACGAACCGGCCGGTAATGCCATCAATGGCCTCGACAATCCCCTCGAGAACAGCGCCCGTTTTGTCGACCAGCGCGACACCATTGCTCACCTCTTGCGCACTTTTCGAGATGAGGTCCTTGATCTGCTTGGCGGCATCCGACGAACGCTGCGCCAGGGCGCGAACCTCAGATGCGACGACGGCAAAACCGCGACCCGCATCCCCTGCCCGCGCGGCCTCAACACCCGCGTTCAGTGCAAGGAGGTTGGTCTGAAAGGCGATGTCATCGATCAGTCCAATGATTTGCGAGATTTCATCCGATGACGTTGAGATCTCGCCCATCGCCGAAACCGCGTCTTTCACCACCGACTCGCCTTCCCGCGCGGAGCTTTGTGCAGCCTCGATCTCGCGTTCGATATCGTTGGTCTTTTTGACCGCCGTTTGCAGATTGCCTGAGAGCTGCTCAAGCGAAGCCGTCGACTCCTCCAACGTTGCCGCCTGGCTCTCGGTTCTCTCGGCCATGTCCTGCGCCGCCGACTCGATCACGCTGGCCTTGACGCTAATCGGCTCAACGGTTCGAGCGAGGCTCGACCGGGTGACGTTGAGGAGGTTCATCACCTTATTGAACTGCACACAGAAATCCCTGTGCTGATCCGGATAAGGCTGCGGCAGAAGCGGCACGGCGTCGCCTATGCTCCCCCGTGCCAGTGACTTGCCGACCGATGACATCAGCGTTGACAGCGCTTCCTGCTCCGTATGCTGATCGGAACTTTGTGCGCCCTGTCCGTTCTGCTGATCTGTGACATCGACGAGCAGGCAAAGACGCTCGCCTTCCGCCCCGTCGTCAAGGGGAGCTTCGACGCGTCGTAGCCAACGGGTGTCGCCGGAACGCGTTTGCGCCGTCGAGACACCCTCCTCTGCACCCCGACCAAAAAACGATGACTGGGCCTGTGCCACCATGTCATCACGCGAGCGGCCCAGCATCGCCGCAACCTTATCGTTGAGCCAGCTGAGTTGCTTTCTGTTGTCGAGGGTCATGATCGGCCAAGACCGCGAAAGCGAGCGGAACCGCGCCACTTCCCCCAAAAGCTCGGGCGCAACTGCGTTCAAGTCGACCGCGTGCGCCTTACGGCCCGCGCCGTCAGCGCTGCTGCCGTCAAAGGCGAATGCAAGCCACTTCGCTTTGCCAGCAGACGTCATCACTTCGATCACGCCGCCTGCGGACGTTGTCGCGAACATATCGGTATACTCATCACTGTTGGCATCACGGGCAAAGCTTGCAAGCGGTTGGCCAACAACGTCTTCAGGCCGTCTTCCGATCGCAGCGGCAAAGGCGCTGCTCACCTCTGTTACGCGCCCCGCTACGGAGAGATGGACGGTGAGTGAGCGGTCCTGGTCGTTCGCTTGCTCATCCTCGACGACGGCCACCAGCGTTCCGCAGCCGACAATTGGGAAGGCCACGAGCCGCAGGGACCTGCTGTTCCGTACAAAGCGGACTGTTCCCGAACTCTTTTCGTCAACGCCAGCTTCATGCAGGAGCGCTTCCGCTGCGGAGCGCCCAGTGCCTGGGATCTGGAAAGCCGCGCCCGAGCGCTCAACAAAGGTCTCGAACCCGGCACTCACCTGGCTCACGGAGCCGTTGCGATCGAGCAATATGCACGGCGCCGCGAGCGACATGATCGTCATCGTGCCGCCTTGCGATCGTCCGCTTTCATTTTCGACATGGTCACGGCGCGGCGCGTCGTCGGCTGCACCGTCAGCCAGCGCATGCGCGTCGTCATTGGGCTCGGCGTCGCCCTCCGCGCTCGTTGTCTGATGGCGAGCGATAAGAAGGCCCGACACCGCTGCGCCCGGCAGCAAGAGGCCAAGGCCCAGCGCACCGCCCAGCAAAGCGCTCGGAATGGCGGCCGCTACGCCCACGGCGACCACCGCGGCCACAACGAGCGGAAGAAGAGACACTGCTGATCGGATAAAAGGCGAGGACATCGGGCACCAAAGGTTGACGAGACCTTTGGTCTATCCACCTATGATTGCATTAGCGTTACCATGCTAGCACGCTGGAAACGCTTCGTGTCGTGAACCAAGCTTATAGAAGCGTTGCGGGCGCAACGTGGACTTAGGGCTTGGACCCAAACGGCGAGCAAGCGCGAGCGGCAGGCCTCGAATCGGCGGGATCAGCGAGCTGCCACCCGGGTACCTCGCCGAGCAAGGCTGACGGTCCCACCGGACGCTCACCGGTAAATCGTGTCCTGGCGGTGGACCGTCGTTGAGACGCCTTGCCGCAAGGACAACTTTCCCTTGCCTGCAACATAAGCCCACGCGGGGCGCCCGCTAGGCCGAAGAGCTTGTGACCTTCTCAAACGCCGCCTCAAACACACCAAGCCCCTCGGCGAGAATATCCTCGCCCATGGTCAGTGCTGGAAGGAAGCGGAAGACATTGCCGAACATCCCGCAGGTGAGGACAATGAGGCCATCAGCATAGCATTGCTGCAGCAGCTGTTTGGTCAGATCGGGCAGAGGCTTCATCGGATCGCCGTCGACAGACAGTTCAAGGCCAACCATCGCTCCCCTGTCCGCGCGAACTTCAGCAATGAGATGCGGATACCGGTCTTGCAGCGCTGATAGGCGCCGTCCGAACGTATCCCCAAGGGCCGCAGCCTTGGCGATCAGCCCTTCATCCTCAATGATATCGAGAACAGCATGCGCCGCCGCGCAACCGATGGGGGATCCGGCATAGGTGCCGCCGAGCCCGCCAGGTTCGGGTGCATCCATGATATCGGCCTTGCCTATCACCCCAGCGAGCGGGAACCCGCCTGCCACGCCTTTAGCAAAAGTCATGAGGTCAGGCTCGACCCCCGCATGGTCACATGCGAACATCTTCCCGGTACGGGCAAAGCCCGACTGGATTTCATCGGCAATCAGAACAATTCCGTGCCGGTCGCAAACCTCACGCAGGTAGACAAGAAACTCGTCTGGAATGGGATAGAACCCCCCCTCGCCCTGGACAGGTTCGACGATGATGGCCGCACAGTCCGAAGGGTCGCAATCTGTCTTGAACAGCAACTCCAGAGCATTTTTGGCGAGTTCCGTTGTCACGCCATAGTGAGAGATGGGGAACGGGGCGCGGTAGATATCACCCGGAAATGGACCGAACTTGTTTTTGTACGGTGTAATCTTCCCAGTAAGGCCAAGCGTCATCATCGTGCGCCCGTGATAGCCGCCATTGAACGCGACAATGCCCCGTCGTCCGGTATAAGCCCTTGCAATCTTGATGCAGTTCTCGACGGCCTCCGCACCGGTGGTGACGAACATCGTTTTCTTGGCCGATGGGCCAGGCGCAACGTCGTTCAGCCTCTCCGCCAGCCGAACCGCGCTGTCATAGGGGGTCACCATGATGCAAGTGTGGCTGAACCTCTCTAACTGTTCGGACACAGCGCTTTGAATGCGAGGATGGCTGTGTCCCGTGTTGCAAACCGCGATCCCGGTGGCGAAATCGATGTAACGTCGACCCTCGACGTCCCAGATTTCTGATCCTTTGGCCCGATCGACAAAGAGCGGAGCGATGTTTCCCTCTCCGCGAGCCATCGCAGCGTTCTTACGCTCCTGCCACTGAGCATTCGTCACCATATGATCCGATACAGAAGGCGCTGTTGCGTTCATTGTTGAATTCCTCCGACGCAGAGATATTTGATATCGAGATAGTCATCGAGGCCATAGCGAGATCCCTCGCGACCGTGGCCAGACTCCTTAATGCCGCCAAAAGGAGCGGCTTCGTTCGAAATGATGCCCTCATTGACCCCGACCATGCCGTAGTCCAGGGCTTCGCTGACGCGCCAGACGCGCGCGGCATCCGTGGTATAAAAGTAGCTGGCGAGACCAAATGGCGTATCATTCGCTATACGGATCGCCGCTTCTTCGGTCTCAAACCGCATGAGCGGCGCAACAGGCCCGAAGATCTCCTGTTGAACGATATCCATATCGGCCGTCACCCCATCAAGGAGCGTTGGGCGAACGAAGCAAGGACCCAACGCTTCGGAGTGATCATCAGTGACAACCTCAGCGCCTTGCTCCGCCGCTCGGTCGACCATGGCCTTGACGTTCCACGCCGCCCTTTCGTGGATGAGCGGTCCCACCGTCACGCCATCGTCATCACCAGCACCAACAACGAGATCCTTCATGGCAGTCAGAAGCTTAGCTTTGAAGCTATCGTAAACTGACGATTGTACTAGAATTCGATTTGTGCACACACATGTCTGGCCTGCATTCCTGAACTTCGACGTCATTGCGCCTTGGACAGCCTTATCGAGGTCCGCGTCATCAAAGACGATGAAAGGCGCGTTCCCTCCCAGCTCCATGGAGGTCCGCTTCATCGTGCCCGCGCAAGCAGCCACCAACTTCTTTCCTACTGGCGTCGACCCGGTGAAGGAGAGTTTACGGACGGTCGGCGAAGAGGTGAGCGCTTCACCAATTTCCTCCGTACGGCCCGCAAGAATGTTGATCACCCCAGCGGGAATGCCTGCTTTCTCGGCGAGAACACCAAGCGCCAGAGCGCTCAGCGGCGTTTCATTGGCCGGCTTACACACCACAGTGCAACCCGCCGCGAGTGCAGGCGCAATCTTCCTGGCGAGCATGGCATTGGGGAAGTTCCAAGGAGTGATGCAAGCAACCACGCCCACAGGTTGACGGGTGCAGATAACTCTTTGATCGGATGAGCGAGCAGGAATGGTATCTCCATAGATCCGCTTGGCCTCTTCTGCGAACCACTCGATATAGCTTGCTCCATAGGCAATCTCGCCGCGCGCCTCCGCTAAAGGTTTGCCTTGCTCCGCTGTCAGAAGATGTGCCAGATCCTCTGAATGCTGTATGACTAAATCATGCCAGCCTCGAAGGAGTTGAGATCGGCTTTTGCCTGAAAGCTGACGCCACTCATGGAGCGCGCGGTCCGCCGCTTTGATGGCAGCGACTGTTTCCTCGGCGCCACAATTGGCGATCTCCGCAATGCACTCATGCGTCGCTGGATTGGTGACCGGCCGGGTACCGCCGCCTAGCGCGTTGACCCAAGAGCCGCCAATGAATGCACGTCCGGTGAGAAGCTCAGGGCATGTGAGCGTGAGCCTGGTCATTGAGGTACCTCTTCGGTTGAGCGGTGCTTTGCCTTTCGATCGAGTGCAATCGAAGGAACAATCATAAACAGTGTACTGATAGCGAGAACAACAATCGCGCCGTTGATAAGAAATCCAAAACCCAGATCCGCCCCGAGCAGCCGACCCGCCACAAGAGGGCCAGTGGCGAGACCCATTTTCGAGATGAAGCCGCCAAGCGCACTCATTCTCCCCGCAGCGTCGAACTCTGCAGTCATCCCGAGCAGGTAGGCGATCACGAGGCCCCATGTGATGCCCGTGGTGCAGTTAGCGAACAAGTAAGCCCACGGCTCCCCGCTTAGATGAAAGAGGCCCATGCCCGCGAGCGTTAAGGCCATGCCGAGCGCCAAAGGCAGTGTGCGTCCAAATTTAACGCCAGCAACAATAACCGTCAGTGGGCCCAGCAATGCGACCCAAGTGGCAAGCCCGAGTGCTGTGCTCGTGTAGGCACGATCAAGCCCGTAATCGAGCCCGAGCCGAATGATAAAGGCCAGCAGCGCCATGTTCCCAGCCTGAAACAAAAAGATGGCGACCAGGGTCAAAGACAGCGGAACGACATCGATCCCGCCCTCTGTACTCTTGGCCCCATCGACGTCTTTAGGCGGATAAGCGCCGAGAAATGGTACCATCATCAATGTCACGACACTGAAGGAGGCAAGTGACAGGAAGAGAACTGATGTGCCGAAGGTCGGAACGAGCTGCGGGATGAACATAACGCCAAGGCCGCCAAGGCCAAACTGAACGAACAGCATCATCCCAAAGGTTTTGTCGGGCGCAGCCGTTCGAGCAATGACACCGAAAGCCACGCCAACAAGAAATCCTCCGACCACGCCGTGAACGAACCGAGCCGCAAGCAGGACGGAGGGGTCACGCAGAGCAATCGAGCCGAGATCCAAAGCCAGCAGCATCAGCAAGGAACCGACCGCAAGAGGCCCCCAAGACAAACGCTTGATAACGGGAACGGCCGTTAGGGCTCCGATCGCCGCGCCATAAATGTTGGCCGAGCCGATATTGCCCGCCTGATTTTCCGTGATGCCCAGACTGTCGACGAGACCGTCCACGATGGCCGCCATGATGTTCACGTAGAAGAGACCTGCCGTGGCCAGGAACGACAAGAGGATCGCAGCAACAAGACCTTCAGGGGCCGCCTTGGGAATGCCGCTGATGATATCTCTTTGGGTGGTAGCGTTCACCATCAGCGCGCCCTGCAAATCGGCCGGAAACGATCAGCGGCCGCAACCGCTCTGACCCAGGAAAACTCTTCATTGTCGCTGAAGTAATAGTAGGTCAGCCCGTTCGGCATAGGGACGACTGATATCCCTCCGTATCCTGACATGAAAGGAATAGGCTGCGGAGACCGGCAAGAGAGCGCTGACGCGACATCATAGGACCAGAACCCGTTGCTGTATCCAATCGGCTTGGCAGGTGCTGGAAGCCCCCGATCATCAGGGTTTTGCTGAAGCGCAGTTGCAAGTGCCTCGCGACCAAACAGTTGCTGCATACCGGCACTGGCTGATGCACCGCTCAACGAGGAGCCGATCTTCGCGATGTCATCGGCAAGAAATGTGAGCCCCCAGCCAACATAGGGCTGAGCCGTATCATCCGCCGTCCGCCGCGTGGCCGTTGCCGTGTCCGACAGGCCAAGCAACTGATCCAGTGGGTCCACGATCAGTGTCTGGTGGATATCGGTATCGGAACCTGTTTTCTCCGCAAGGAAAGCGCGCATGGCGGTGCCAAGCACATAGTGATCGCTCGTGTGATAGACGAATGTCCGACCCGGCCGTTCCCGCCGCGGATAGACTTCACAAGCCCGCTCGATCTTCACATCATGAAGTGGCGAAAGGAAGAACCCGTCCCGAACAGCGGCACTTTCATCCGCATCAGGTGTTTTTTTCTTATAGCGACCCGTCGCCATGTTGAGAGCATGACCGAAAGTGACGCCGTTCCAGCCCGCACGGCGACAGGCCGAAACATGGTCCGCAATCAGCTCCTCGCCTGAGCCTGGATAAAGCTGCTCAAGCCGCATCAGTCCCAAACCGGCAAAGATGGACTTAGAGGTGGAGTAGGATGGCAACGCCATCTCCTCGCAAAAGGGGTAGTCCCCATATCGCGTGAAACAAGGACTGCGATAATGCACGCCATCAACAACCACGCCAAAAATTGTCAGGTGATCTGGGCTGATATCCTGCGGCGATCCGAAGGCATCCGCATCGAGCGCAGGATGGTCTTGATAAAGTTTAGAAAAGGGCTTTGTCGGCAGTCTGCGCTCCCGTTCCCGTTTGTATCCAGCAACGATCGCGTCCTTGTCGCCGACCAGATCGGCTGTGCGAGAGACTGTCGCCACACCCCACATATCAAACTGATGATAGGCGCATGTCTCTGACGAAATCTGATAGGCAGCGCGCGAGGCAGGCACCCCATTCTGGATCAGGAAGGTGATAACGCCATTGTGCGTACAGTTCGCATTCTTCTCCTGGAGCGCGAAAGGGATAGCCGCTCGCCATACATCCCCATCGGCTCGCTCTCGCCAAATCCTCCCTGCGGAGAGGATGAGATCCCACGCCTCATGATCAGTCACCTGAAGAGCGCGGCTTTCGGGGATGAGAAGCTCGCCGTCAGAAACAACGTCCACCGAGAAGCTTGGTGGATATCCAAGCCGTCGTAGCGAACTCGCAGCGAAACCAAAGCGGTCCCTGACGGGAGCATAGGATCCGGCGCCACGTGCGACGGAAAATGAAAGACGCCCCTCAAAGGCTGATACGGAGGACGGCCCAGGATCAATCGGACCGAACTCGCGCATCGCCACCGGGCGAGAGAGCGGTGCATCGGACGTCAAGAATGTTGCTGTGAGTTTCTCACGCGCCCCTGCGGACGTCACAGCGCGGGGTGTCACGGCAGACACCTGTACATTGTCCACCCAACACGTATCGTTGTCTCCGTTACCGCTGATACGTATACGAAGGAAAAAAGGGCTATCGGACGATATATCAACCTCAGTTGAACCGGGATAAAGTGTTAGCGAGTCATCGCTCCCGTCCTCGATTCTGTGAAACTCATTCCACGTCTCGCCGCCGTCGACTGACGTCTCTGCGATGCACGCATCACTCCCCTCGAGGTCCAAAGCCGCGAAGGACAAACTGGTCCGGACCCGCGGCGTATCGGTCAACTGAAGGCCTATTGATGCGCTGGCAGAGCGTGTCAGCTGCAGCGACCTGTTGGTGCCATAGGACGTCACTTGAACGTCACCGCGGCCACCCGTGCGCCAGCCTTTGAAGTCTCCGTCTTGAAAATCGTCGACAAAAAGGACTTGGGCCTGCGCATTGGAAGCGCCGACGAGCATGATCGCAACAATTGTAAGCCTGAGAAGACCTTCAAACATCGTCCAGCAACCTCTTGCCGAGTCTTGGCGCCGGACATAATCCCGACGACCCTTTGAGCTCCTGACGTGGTAGCTGCGCACTCGGTTCTTAACCCAAGCCAACACCGCCAGCCGACACACGCATCCTTCGTCTAAAAGTTATAGTTCAACGCCACACCTACCGTACGCGGATTGATGATAAACCGTCCGACATTGCTGCCGAAAAACTCCGCATCCGCGACAGGGCCAAACGTATCATCAACACCGCCCAAAACCCCGTCCGAATCTGTCATGTTTTGAACGAACAGCGTCGTGTTCCAACTGCCCGCCGCCAGGGTGAAAGACAGATCAACAGTGGCGAAACCATCAAAGACCTCTGTGCTCTCAAACAAGGGGTCAAAGAGATTTTGCCGAGACGATTGATAGGCGCCATCAAGGCGCGTGATGAAGAAGAAGTCTCCCA
>JBCDLG010000036.1:0-29590 GCA_038745625.1 Pseudomonadota bacterium
CCCCGCGCTTTGGCTTCTTCGGCCAAGGCCTGCGCAGGGAACATGTGGCCACCCGTTCCCCCGGCCGCGAGCGCCAATTTCACGCCTTGCGCCTTCGTGTCAGCACCAGGAGCAGTCCTGCGGTGAAGCCCATCGCCAAGATCGAGGAGCCGCCATAGCTGATCAGCGGCAAGGTCATGCCCTTAGCAGGCAACATGCCAACATTGACGCCGATATTGATGGCCGCCTGGAGGCAAATGGCCGTCGTCAGCCCTGCAATGGCGCAGCGCTTGAAGACATCGTCCGTATCGAGCGCTGCCACCAGGCCGCGCCATCCGATCACAACGAAAAGGCCAATAATGACGAGGCCCATGATGACCCCGAACTCTTCAACAGCGACGGCGTAGACGAAGTCCGAATGCGCATCGGGGATCGACGCTTTCACCCCTGCCGCCTCGTGGAGATCATGGCCGAAGATCCCGCCTGACGAGATCGCCTCGGCCGCCTTGTCGGTCTGATAGGTCTCACCGCTACCCGGCGCCAGGAATCTATCGATCCGGCTACGGACATGGTCTTGGGTGGCATAGCCAACCGCCATAGCCGCTGCGGCCGCTGACCCGAGGCCACCGATCCAGGCCCAGCTCCATCCGGCGACGAAGAACATCACGGCCCAAACGCCGGTCAAGAGGATCCACTGGCCGTAGTCGGGCTGGAGGAGCAGCAGGACCGATGCGACACCGTAGAGCCCTAGGCTCGCCAAACTGCCTGGGAAACCGTCTTCCGGTTTCGCCGACAGGAACCAGGCCGCCGCCATGATGAAACCCGGTTTAAAAAACTCCGACGGCTGTAGACCAAACCCAGCAACGTGAAGCCAACGCTTCGCGCCTTTGATCTCGATGCCGAAGAGCAAAATGCCAACGATCAAAACAAGCGCGCCGAGCCCCACCAGGATCCCGAGCCGCCGTGCCGAGTTCACCGGCAGCATCGCTGTGATCACCGTTCCGATCACTGTCAGCACCAGGAAAAGCACGTGGCGCTCCGTGAAATAGAAAGGATCCGCGATCCCGATCCGGCCAGCAACCACCGGCCCGGCAGCGAACGAAATCACCAAGCCAAGGACGGCCAAGATCCCGAACGCGTAGACCAGATAATGATCAAAACCCGCAAAAACCCGCGCGGACCAACTCGGCGATCGCGCGTCGAGCCGCGCAAAGACGGCCTCAACCATGGGCGCGGCGTCCTTCGTTAAGGAAATCGAGCGCCTTGATCCGGAAAAGCTCCCCCTGCCGCTCAAAGCCAGGCATCCCCGGTGAGAAGAGGATCACCGGGGTCGCTTGCGGTTCGGTTCGCATCACATCCGTGGCCGCGCGCAAAGCCGCCGCGGTGGCCTCATCGGCGTCTTTGAAGGTGACTATGCCCTCAGCTGGCGGGCCCGATCCGTCAGGCGCGGTCAAATAAAAGGCGCTGCGGATCGCTGATTTGATCTTCTTCGGCAGCGGACCGAGGCTGTGGCCGATCCAAAAGACATCAGGACACGCAGCAATCGCAGCCTCAGTTGATGCGAGCGACGTCGACGCACGGTCATCGACGAACACGACGCGGCCATCGGTCCCGATGCAGTCGAACCGGCCCGCTAGACCGCGGAAGCTGGCAAGACCATTGCCGATGCTGCTGTCATTGACGTGGAACTCCGCCGCGAGCGCAACCGCCGCAGCCGCGTCCTGGGCGAGATGGGCCCCGAGGAGCACGGGGCTGCCGCTATATTGCGCGATCCGCCGGGTGCGGCCTTTGGTGTTGGCGTAGATCGACTGGTCAAGGGCGAAACACCCATCGCTCAAGGTCGCACCGCCCGAAATCGGCACCAGGCGTTGTTCGCCAGGACGCATGCGGCGGCGCGCTGTCATCATCAGGCTCTGGGTGCCCAGATCATCAGCGCCGAGAACACCGACCGGCGCTGCGACCAAGAGATCCGCGGCCGCGTCCCGCACAGAAGGCACAACCGGCCCGCCATGCTCATCGGAAAGGTTCAGCACCGTGACGATGCCTGGGTTCAACCCCTTGGCATCGCGGCTCGACGCTGTTGGGACTTCCAAAAGCGCCACTTCGCATTTCGAGCCCAAGAGATTGAGGTAACCCTCCTCGCCCGATGCCCATTCAGCCTGGATGCCGCCCTGCTGCAGGAGGTGCTGCGTCAGCACCGCGGTGAAGCTCTTGCCCGCCGAGCCGGTGATCACCACCCGTTGCCGCGGCATCGCCGAGAGCATCATCTGCGCCTCAGCAAGAAAGGCGAGATCGGTGGCGCAAGGCATACCGCGCCGCTCCGCCTCGGTCTGAAACGCACCGCGCAAGGGGTGCGTGCAGCCAACCCCAAGGACGAGACCATCAATGTCTTCGGGAAGATCGCTATCGGGCTGACCTGGGGTCGTCAGCGCCAAGATTTTGTAACCGCGCCCCTCGAGCGCTGCGAGCGCAGAGACCGTCAGCGCCGGTCCAAGATACGCCAGGAGGCCCTGTTCCGGGAAACGACGGCCCTTTTCCATCTTACCTCAACTTCAGTGAACTGAGCCCGATCAGGGCCAGGATGAAAGCAACGATCCAGAAGCGGATCACGATGGTCGGCTCTTTCCAGCCAAGTTGTTCGAAATGGTGGTGCACCGGCGCCATTCGGAAGACCCGCTTGCCTGTCAGCTTGAAGCTTGCGACCTGGATCATCACCGAGAGCGCCTCAAAGACAAAGAGGCCGCCGATGATCGCGAGGACGATCTCGTGCTTCACCGCCACCGCGATAGCGCCGAGCGCGCCGCCAAGCGCCAAGGACCCTGTGTCGCCCATGAAAATCATCGCGGGCGGAGCATTGAACCAAAGAAAACCGAGGCCTGCCCCGATCATCGCGCCGCAGATGACCGCAAGCTCTCCCGCGCCTGGCACGTAGACGATCCCGAGATACTCCGCATAGTCGGCGCGGCCCGTGAGATAAGCGATGATCCCAAAGCTGCCAGCCGCGATGATGACTGGCACGGTCGCCAAGCCATCAAGCCCATCGGTTAAATTCACAGCGTTGGAGGATCCGACGATGACCACCGCCGCGAAGGGATAGATCAAAATGCCGATAGGGAGAATCATACCCAGGAATGGGAGCGCGAGTCCGGTGGCCATGTCGAGATCTACGCTGGTCGATGACCGCAAAATCGCGATCGAAGCCGCTCCCGCGGCAAAGGCCAGGGCGAACTGGAAGACCAGCTTCATAGAACCAACCACGCCGTCTGCGGTCTGCTTCTTCACCTTGAGATAATCATCATAGAAACCAAGGAGCCCGAACCCCAAGGTAACGGTCAGCACCATCCAGACATAGCCATTATCGAGAGGCGCCCAGAGCAGCGTCGATAGCACCACCGAGAGGAGAATCAGCACCCCGCCCATGGTCGGTGTACCTGCTTTTTCAACGATATGGCTCTGCGGGCCATCTTTGCGGATCGGTTGGCCCCGGCCTTGTTTGGTCCGCATCCAATTGATGAGGCCCGGCCCAACGATGAAAGCAATGATCAGCGCCGTCATGATCGAACCGCCAACGCGGAACGTGATGTATCTGAAAAGATTGAAGATCTGGAACTCGTCCGCGAGCGGAGCGAACAGGTGATAGAGCATTACGTCCCCTTCGAAGCCTCGGCTAAGCGCGCCACAAGCGGGCCCACCCTAGAGGCGTTCGACCCTTTGAAAAGCAAGAGGTCGCCATCCTGGAGATTCGCTAACAAAACTTGAAAAAGGTCCTCAGCGTTCTCCGTATGCGTTCCGCGTTTGCCCGCGGGCAAGGCGGCGCGAAGGTGCTCCATCATCGGACCCGCGGTGTGGACGATGTCCGCTGCAGAGGCTGCATCCGGCGCCAGATCAGCGTGAAGTGCAGCGGCGTCGGGGCCAAGCTCCCGCATCTCGCCAAGGATGGCGATCTTACGGCCTAAGGGCGCGCGGCCCGCGAGCACGCCCAGCGTTGCGCGCATCGAGGCAGGGTTCGCGTTGTAGCTCTCATCGATCACCTCGACCCTCATATCGCCGAAGCGCAGCGCCGAGGTCGCACCGCGGCCGCCGCCGGGACGGAACGCCTCAAGCGCCTCGGCCGCGTCTTTGACATCGACATCAGCCAAAGCGGCCGCCAGCAGCGCCGCAACAGCGTTCGAAGCCATATGCGCGCCTTCTGCATGGAGACGGAAGCAGATCGGCTGGCCGAGAATGTCTGCCTTCACCGTCAGACCCGAGGACAGCATCTCGATGCTCTCGATCCGTGCCTCGCGCCCCGTCTCACCAAAGGTCGTGATGCCAACGGCACCCGCTTCACGCGTGCGCTGGATCAGGCGATCAATATAGGGACTATCCGCAGGCAACACGATGCTGCCGCCGGGCCGGATGCCCTCGGCGATTTCTGCCTTGGCATCGGCGATCGCCTCCATCGAACCCAAGAACTCAAGATGCGCCGCCGCGATGGTCGTGATGACCGCGACATGGGGCCTGACGAGCGTGGTCAAACCGCGGATCTCACCGGCGTGGTTCATCCCCATCTCAAAAACGCCCACCGGCGCCTTGGCCGGAAGCGCCGCTAAGGTCAGCGGCACACCGAGATGGTTGTTGAAGCTTTTATCCGCCGCATGGACGTTGCCCGCCGGCGCCAGCGCCATGCGCAGCATCTCTTTGGTGGTGGTCTTCCCGGCGCTTCCGGTGACCCCGATGAGCTTCCCAAAGTTCCGGTCACGAGCTGCAGCGGCCAGCGATTCGAGCGCGGTGAGCGTATGATTGACAACGATCTGTGGGCCAATCGCTTCATCAAGCGGCAAACTCACAAGTGCAGCTGATGCGCCCGCATTGAAGGCTTGAGGCACAAAATCGTGGCCGTCGCGCTCGGCCTCGATCGCGACGAAGATATCACCAGGCCGCAAGGTGCGTGTGTCGATCGATAGGCCGGATGCCGACCATTCGCCTGACCCTCGCGACCTCCCCCTCGTCGCAGCCGCCACCTGATAGTCTTTCCAAAGAGGGAGCGCGGTCATGCGGCAACACCTTGTTCCTGCACAGCGGCCCGTGCGACGTCGAGATCACTGAAGGGATAGGTCACATCGCCAATGGTCTGGCCGCGCTCATGACCTTTTCCCGCGATGACCAGTGTATCGCCAGCTTTGAGGCCTTTGACAGCGGCCACAATGGCCTCGCGCCGGTCACCGATGACCGTCGCGTCCGGCGCGCCTGAGGCGACTTGCTCACGAATGCTCGCGGGGTCCTCCGTTCGGGGATTATCGTCCGTCACAATGACGACGTCAGCGCCCTTATGTGCTGCTGCACCCATCTGTGCACGTTTCTCCTTATCCCGATCACCGCCAGCGCCGATCACGATGTGAACGCGCGCTTTGGTATGGGGACGAATGGCATCCAGGACGGTGGTCACTGCCGCCGGTGTATGGGCGTAGTCAACATAAATTCCGGCCTCGCCTTTTTCTGTTTTCAAGAGATCAGCGAGCTCCATCCGGCCTGGTGCAGCAGAGATGGTTTCAAGATAGGGCAGGACGTCTTGCGGGTCGTAGCCGCTTTCGATCACAAGACCCGCAGCGACGAGCGCATTGTCTGCCTGAAACGCACCGACCAACGGCAAGCTCAACGCATAACGTTTGCCGCCCGCCTCGAGCGCCACCTCGAGCCCGCCGGGCGTGGCTTTCACCGACTGAAGGGTGAGAAGCGTGCCCTTTCGGCCTACCGTCACAGGCTTGCGCCCCGCGAGCTTGGCATCAGCGATCGCCTCATCCGCACCGGGTCCGTCAGTGCAGATCACCACGCTCCCGCCGCGCGGCAGGAGCTGCGCGAAAAGTCGGCGTTTGGCGGCGTAATACTCTGCGTGGGATCGATGATAGTCGTAATGGTCACGCGTGATGTTGGTGAACGCCGCAAGACTGAAATTGACGCCATCCGCCCGGTACTGCGCAAGCCCATGGCTCGAGACCTCCATCGCAAGATGCGTGGTCCCCATCCCGGCCATGGACGAGATCACCTGGTGGATCTCAACAGGGTCCGGCGTTGTGTGTTTGAGTGCATATTCATAACCCGGAGCAAAGGCGCCGAGAGTGCCCATACTGCCCGCCGAACATCCGAGGGCCGACCAAAGCTGGCTGGCAAACCGCGCCGCCGACGTCTTACCATTGGTGCCAGTCACGCCTGCGATCACCCGAGGCTGGCCCGGATAAAAGGCCATTGCCAGCTGCGCCAGGGTGAGGCGCGGTTGCTCGCTCTCGACGACGGGCACGTCGGCCTTGGTGCCTGGCCGCGCCAGCACCGCTGCCGCGCCGCGCTCTATGGCGTCGGAAATGAATGTGCGGCCGTCGACCTGGGTGCCTTCCAAGGCAGCAAACAGCGTCCCAGCCTCCACCTGACGACTGTCGGCGGTGATGGCCTTGATATCGACCTCGGGCAAACGCCGGGCCAGCGCTGTCATCTCCTGGAGTCTCATCCGGCCTGCCTGTCCACCTCCATGATCAGCTGGGTGATCGGAGCCTCCAGGGGGGGAAGCTGGCCGTCAAGGAAGCCATCCGCCGCTTCGTCCTGGCGTACAGGCATGACCCCAAGCACTGGGGCAAGCCGCTCAACCGCCCGGCGGAAGGCGGGCGCTGCTGTCCAGCCAGCCGTGGCGAAGCCGTAAGTGTCCGCGGTGCCCTGCGGCTCATCGAGCGAGATGAGCAAGACGTAACGCGGATCATGGCCTGGGAAGGCGCCGATAAAGCTCGAAAGCAGCGGCCCATCGTCGAAATAGCGGCCGCCAACAGGTTTATCGGCTGTCGCGGTCTTGCCGATCACATAATAGCCCATAGCCTCAGCATTCCCGCCCGTGCCGTCCGTGATCACCGAACGCAGGCCGCGCCGCATCGCTGCGCTGGTCTCAGGGCGGAGGATTGGAGTTCTTTCGACTGGCTCATCGGCAAAGAAGCGCGGCTTGATCAGTGCGCCGCCATTCACCGTGGCCGCGAAGGCCGCCGTGAGATGGAGCGGCGAGACCGCGATGCCGTGGCCATAAGAAGCGGTCACCACCTCCGCCTCTCCCCAGCGCGGCGGCAAAAGCGGTGTGCGGCCCTCGGGCAGGGCTGTCTCAAGACGCTCAGTCAGACCGAAACGCGACAGGATATCCACGAACCGTTCCGAGCCAAGGACCAAAGCGAGCTGACCGGTCCCGATGTTCGACGACGTGGCGAGCACCTCCTCCACGGTCATCACAGCCTTCTTCATAGAGTAGTCTTCGATCTCCCAATCGCCGACAACCAAGGGCGAGCGCACATCAACCTGGGTCTCAAGCCCCACAACGCCCGCCTCGAGAGCCGCAGCCACGGTCAGGGCCTTGAGCGCCGAGCCAAGCTCATAATTATCCGATACAAGACGATTGCGCCGCGCCGAGGCCGGGCTTTGTCCAGGAACGTTGGGGTCAAAGTCAGGAAGGCTCGCAAGCGCCGCGACCGAACCATCTTGCGCATCCATCAAGATGCCCCAGGCCGCCTTAGCGCCGAACCGGTCCATGGCGCGCTCAAGCTCGCTGAGCAAAATCGTCTGGGCCGTAACGTTGAGAGTCGTGGTCTGTTGCCCCTGCAGTTCACGGATCGTCGCTGCACCCTCAAGGCCTGTCACGCCGCCGCGGCCGGGGATCTGATAGCCCACGACATGGCTGAAAAGACGCCCCTGCGGATAGACACGCTGCTCGGTCGGCGGGAAGCTGAGCCCCGGAAGGCCAAGCGCCATAACCGCTTCGCGCTGGCCGTCCGTGATCACACGGTCAATCACCACCCGCTGCTCAGCCGAAAGTTTCACCCGGAGCTTATCCGGATCGACGGACGGGAAGATGGCAGCGAGACCGAGCGCCGCCTCTTCGGGATCCCAAACCTCCCGGCCGTTGATCGCGAGACCATAGGCCGGAACATTCAGCGCAAGCACACGTCCGTCGGCGTCTTCAAGCCGGCTCGCCTTCACAGCTGCAGCGGCTTGCGCGACGTCATAGCTCGGGGCCGGTGTATCAAGCGCCAGATCAATGCTCCTGATACCGAGAAGACCGAAAGCTGCAGCCAAGCCGATACCGCAAAGTATCAGTCGCCGCTTGATGCTCTCATCGGAGGTTGCGATCTGCGGCTCTGGGGCGTGCCGGCTCGCGATCTCGTCAAACAGCACCTCGACTTGAAAGCGATCGGCACCGGTCACGCTCATCGCTCCTGCTCCCACCGGGCGATGGGATCGAGGACCTCGCGCAGACCTTCACCGTCCGCTGTCTGCCGGACACTGCCTGGTGCCAGCGGGAGCCTATCCGCCGTCAGCTCGTTCAGCCGCGGCGCAGAGGCGAGCACCTCCACCTCAAACCGCAAGCGATCGAGTTCCGCTTCGACATCACCGCGCTCCCGCTCGAGCTGGGCAAGATCGCGCCTCTCCGCTCGCACCACGGTTTCGGTATGCAAGCGGAAGATCGCGCTGGCCGACAGCGAAACTGCGAGAAGAGAGAGGACAAGCACACGGATCATGTGAGGCTCCATTGGCGCTGCAGAGAGGAAAAAACGAGGGATGGGGCGCCGAGGCGCTGAAGGCGGTCATCGGTCCAGTCGGTCACAGGAGCCGATGTGCGGGTGGCAGCGCGCAACTTGGCTGAGCGTGCACGGGGGTTGGCCGATGCCTCGGCCTCGCTCGCAGCGATCGCGCGGCGTGAGACCAAATCCAGGCTCGGCGCGTCGCGCACCACCTCCGGCTGGTGACGCGAGGCACCGCCCTCGCCGCCTGAAGCGATCGAGAAGAAGCGCTTGACGATACGGTCTTCGAGCGAATGGAAGGTCACAACGACCAAGCGGCCGCCCTCCTTGAGGGCACTCTCTGCTGCCATCAGAGCCCTGACGAGCTGACCAAGTTCATCGTTGACGAAGATACGGATCGCTTGGAACATCCGGGTCGCCGGATGGATTTTGTCCTTAGCCCGCTGGGGACCTGCAAGCGCAGCGAGGGCGCCTGTCGTGGTGATAGGCGCTTTCTGCCGCTCACGGACGATAGCTGCGGCGAGTGATCCGGAGCGTTTCTCTTCGCCATACTGCCAGAGGATCGTTTTCAGGTCCTCCTGCTCGGCAGTGTTGACGAGCTCTTCAGCGGACGCGCCGTCGCCCATGCGCATGTCAAGCGGCCCGTCGCGCATGAAGGAAAAACCGCGCTCAGACTGATCGAGCTGCATCGACGAAACGCCGAGATCGAAGACGGCGCCATCGAGCCCGCCGGGCGCGATCGTCGCTGCCTCCTCCGCGAGCCGGGCAAAGGGCGCTTCGATCAAACGCAGCCGGTCCTGGCCCCCAAAACGCTCTCGCCCCGAAGCGATCGCGGTCGGATCGCGGTCAAAGGCCATGACGTGAGCGCCGCGCTCCAGAATAGCCGCTGTGTAGCCGCCCGCCCCGAACGTGCCGTCGGCGATCCACTGGCCAGCCTCCGGGCGCAATGCTTCGAGCACCTCGGGCAGCATCACGGGAACATGCGGGCTCATGACGACCTCCGTGATCTGACGGAAGGAAGCATACGGGCACGGAGGGTTTCGCGATGCTTCACGGCAGCGGCGCGCGCGGCCTCGCGGCGGCTGTCAAGATAGGCCGCCGTGCCGAGGACAAAGTGCTGTCCCCTGCCCGCAAAACCCAAAGGACCTTCGAGCGCAGCATGTTCGCGCAGCGCTTTGGGAAGGCTCGTGCGACCGGTGTCATCAATCCCGACGCGCATGACGCCGCCGGTGATCTCGTCTTCGAGGATCGCCCGGTCGTCGTCGAATTCATCAAGACCGCCGAGGGCGGACAACAGATCATGGACCAGCTGATCATCGCCGCACTGAAGAAGCGGCTCGTCGAAATGGGGGAAGACATAGATCTCGCCGCCCGCGAGTCGCTGGCGGAACTCTGGCGGGACAACGATCCGGCCCTTGGCGTCAAGCTTGCCCGCGTACCGACCGGTGAACCGGGCCGGGCTCGCCTGCGCGCCCTGAAGGGCCTCGTTGTCCGTCGCGGCGTTCATAAGCGCAGCCGCACCCTTTCTTGGTCTGATCCGGTCAAATATGGGATAACATGGGACAGCATGGGAAACAACGGGCTTTCAAGGCTCTGGGCAGTTGTGGGTCAGCGCCCCAAGGTTGTCGGCGCTAACAAAAACGCAACGAAGGTTAATTGCTGTGAGGGTGTTCGCGCTTGGGGAAAAGGTGCCAGGCGGCCTGTAAGCCGGGTTCTGTCCCGGAAACTCGCAAAAAAGAGCCCCTTCGGACGACCATTCATCTCATGGCGAGGGCTTGCGCCCCCGCTCCTGCAACCAACCCGGACGACTCAGCCTGGCGGCGGGCCTGCACACTCATGTGGCCTCGAAGGACCCAAAAGAGCGTGCACGCCGTCCCTATTCGGTCTTGCTCCGGGTGGGGCTTGCCTTGACCCGAGGCCGTTGCCGGCTCGGCGGTGCGCTCTTACCGCACCTTTTCACCCTGACCTCCCGCGGGGAGGCGGTCTGGTCTCTGTGGCGCTTTCCCTCAGCTCGCGCTGGCCGGGCGTTACCCGGCACCCTGCCGCCAGGGAGCCCGGACTTTCCTCGGGAGCGCGCAAAAGGCGCCCACGCGGTCGTCTGGCCGCCTGACATCAGGGGACATGATGCGGGTACGCGCCGATGTCCACGGGAAAAGGCCGTCCGGCTAGGAAAGGTCTTCGGTCGAGGGCGGCAGCAAGCGGCGGAACTCAGAAGGCGTCTGACCCGTCCAACGTTTGAACGCCCGGCGGAAGGCGCGCGCCTCGGAATAGCCGGTGAGCGCCGCAACGGTCTCCGTATCGATCTCGCGGTTGCTGAGATACTTCTCCGCAGCAGCGCGCCGCACATCAGTGATCAGGTCCTGCAGCGATGTTCCGTGTTCAGCCGCCAGACGTTGGGCCGCACGGAGGCTCATATTCACGCCCGCCGCAGCGGCGGCAGCACTGAACTCGCCGCGTGAGGCGTTCTGCACGATCCCCTCCCGCAAACGCTGCACCTCGACGGGCAGGCCATCGCGATCGGCCAGGCGCAGACCCTCCTCAAAATAGCGCTCAATAAAGGTGAAGAGCTCAACGTCCGCCTGGCGGAGCGGCTGATCGAGACTTGCGCGACAAAGAATGACGGCTGGTTCTGGCTGTGCAAACCGGACAGGCACATGATAAAATTCTTGATAGTGCTGCAGCGGGCCATGGGGATTGTTGGTCAGCTCAATCCGTTTGACAGCTTGCTCCAGGCCGAGCACCTCGCGGATAAACCGCACCACAAGGCCCATCCCCAGTTCAGCGCCGCGGCCATCTTCGGACCGGTTGCGCGGATGGTTGCAGGTGAACTTGTACTCGTCCCCCTCCTCCGTAAACGTCATTTCCATCAAAGGAGAATAAAGCAGCCGGTTCCGTGCAATCCGGGTCATCGCTATCCGCAAAGTCTTGGCGAATTCAGCGCCCGTGAACAGCGCACCGAAGGTCGTATAGGGCGCGGATATCGCCATGCTGAGGGAAATCACCTCATTGGGAAAACGCTGCTCCAACATATCCCATATAAGTGCCGGAAAGTCGTCCGAGTGCGACCCGTTGGGATCGAACAGGCTAAAACCCTTCATACCCGTGCGCGCCTCAATAGCTGAAAGCGGCAGGCCTCGCCCGACGGCATAAGCCACCATGCTCGACATATAGCTTGAACGCGCAGCTTGTCCGAAACTTGAGCGAACAGCGGATACGTCTGACGCCATAGGACATCTCCCTAAAGGCTAACCGTACCCAATGGTACGACTAATACTGGATGACCCTCACGAAAAATTGTAATCGGTATCCGCGCGCAACGTCGCGGACGAAAAGCGACATTATTCCACCAATGGTGACGATTCACGACAACGCGCAGTCTCACAGCGCCCTTTGTCCCACCAATTTAGCTCAAAAAGGACCGGATGAGCATGGCCGAGGACTGTCTGTGATCTCATTAGACAAATGACAGGACAAGTGCCGCTAGGTTTAGCAGGATTGACCGGACGTCGCGCGACAAGTCTTAACGGCGATCAATGATCGAAATCTAGCCTCGAGGCTTCGGAAGGGTCCAGCCGAACACGATCGCGGCACCTCTGAGACAAAATGCGCCAGCACAGCCTGTTACAAAGGCCGCCCCCTCCGTTGCGGGGGCATGGGCCAGAACAGCGTAGAGCCCTGCGCCAAAAAGCGCCGCCGTGGCATAGACCTCCCCTTTCAAAATCAATGGCTCGCGATTGGCGACGACGTCACGCAACAAACCGCCGAACGTCGCGGTGATCGCCCCCATCAAAAGGACGACCACGACGTTGTGGCCGAGCTCCGCAGTCTTGGCGGCGCCCGCCACAGCAAAAAGAGCCAGGCCGGCAGCATCAGCCCATCGCAAAGGCTTCCACGCATCAATCGCGGCAGCGGCGAAAAAGGCGGCAAGCCCACCCGCCAGCACGAAGAGCAGCGCCCACGTGTCCTCGAGCCAGAAGACCGGCACATCGAGCAAGAGGTCGCGCAAGGTTCCTCCGCCCACGGCAGGAAGGAACGCGAGCATGATGACGCCGAAGAGATCCATATCCCTTCGCACAGCCGCAACCCCACCTGACAGCGCGAAGACAAACGTCCCCACACGATCGGCAAACAGAAGAAACAACTCAGGACCCAACAGAACGCTCCCATCAATCAGGCGCTTTTTAGAGAGAAAGCGTTCCCAATCAATGGCTTCCTGAAGGGCTCGAACAACCCTGCACGCGAGCGATCAGCCACCACAGAGATTATTCGATCTTTCTTTGAACCGTTTCCGCTGACGATACGACGAAGAGGCACAGGACAGGTAAGGAGGCTAGCGTGCCCAATCTACAACGAGCCAATTATGTGCGTATGGGCGGTTGGTGCTTTCCCAACCATTTCGAGCCGCAGGGCTCGGCTTGCGAGGGGTGGAAACTGCACATCGTCGCGCGAGAGGATGATGCGCAGCAGGTGCTGGACTGCGTCTGCGACAACGTTCTCGAACCCGATCGTGTCTTTCACAAGTTCTGGAAGAACACGGCCCCCATCACCGACGAGAATGACACCAATGGCGGCAAGTGGTTTGTGGTTTATCCCAACAGCATCATGCACGCTTTTCGTCTTTGTGCCGAGATATCAGCAACGATCAGGGCCATCGGTTTTGCCCCTGCGCCCGCACCCATTCCGAACGAGATGCAGATCACACCCTGGGTTTGCACGCGCTACGGGTCCTACATCGCCCACGGCGTGCAGGACGGCCAAGGCGGTTGGCGCGCTGACAATCGCACCGAAATTCACCCGCCCCATATCAACAATCCTTGGCGGAAATACATTCAGTATGCGTGGGGTAACCCCGGAGAATTCCGCCTGGACGCCTCAATGCTCGGCTCGTTTCCATCCTACACGATGCAGGATGTTCCGCGGGCGTTCCACTAAACGCCAAGCGGCCAGCAGCCGAGGTCGTTCGCAAAGGTTTGTGGCCTAGGCTCCGGACCGATCAAATCGCCAAACGACTGAAATTGGCCCCAAGCGGACGTTCGATAGCTTTATTCCTGCAGCCGATTTTCATCTGTATATTGACAATATGACCTCATGCTAGGCGTCGATCTGGACAACGAACCCATGCCCATTGAGGCCTGTACTTTCTGGGCAACTTGAAACCTAGGGGAAAATGTTTGTACGCAAGGAGCGCTGGTGGAAGAGATTTAAACCGTGGCTTCTGTTGTCCTGATCGATGATCACCCGGTTTTTGCCGAAGGCATGATGTCGTTGCTCAAGAGAATTGATGGCATATCCGATATCGAGGCTTTTCCCAATACCGCTGCTTTTTTCGGTGCAAGTCAGGCAAACCAGCGACCCGACCTTATACTCTTGGACCTTTACATCGACGGAGACCCCTGTTGGTCTGATCTGAGAGAGCTTGCGCACAATAGACCAAAAGTACGTGTTGCCGTGGTGTCGGGCTCACCTGAACCCAATGATGTGCATCAAGCTTTCGAACACGGTGCCATTGGTTTTGTCCCAAAGTCAGTCGAATCCGACACGATGGAGCGAGCGATAGGCCTTCTTCTGCGAGGCGAGACCTATGTGCCCGCAACGATCCTGAACACCCGACCAACATCGGGCGCTCAGCTCACGGACCGGCAAGTTCAGGTGGTTGAGCTGGTGATGCGTGGTCGAACCAATCAAGAGATCGCTAGCGAGCTCGGGCTCGCAGTGTCCACCGTCAAAGTTCACCTTGGTGCTGTGATGCGGAAGCTCGGCGTCAAGAACCGAACAGAGCTCTCATCCAGCCCCGCTCTTCGTCATCTGAGATGATGCAAGCTGCCACCAACAATCCACACATCGATCGCTATACGTTGGATCTTGCCAAGCTGCAGGCTCTTTCCAACAATGCGGTCGCATCCAGTTTATCGAATGTTCTCGGTGGGTTGATGGCTTTTTGGGTGGTGTCGGTCACCGTCGGCGGCTCCCTGCCTTATGTCACTTTAGGCTTGCATTGCGCGGCTGCCGCCATCGAATTTGTCGGTTCGTCATTCATCGGCTCCCAACTCAAGCGCCCGCCGCTTAGCGCCCGTCACCTCCATCGGCTGCGGTTACAAATGATTGCGCAACGGGCCTTTATCGCCTTTGGGTGGGGCGCTTACGGATGGTTGTACTTTGATCCGAGTGATGTCGCGCAGTCCATGCTGATAACGGCTGTGGTCCTCACGTTTTCTGTCAGTGCAAGCGGTTTTGGCGCTTACTTGAGGATCATCCTGGTCAATGGCCGGTTGATCACAATCGGCCCGTTGATCTTATCGGTGATCGTGACGCCACCTGATCAAGCGCTGATTTTCGTCATTGTTTGCGTGTTCGGCATTATCCTGGGGCTCACGATCGGCAGAAATGTCGACCGCGCGTTCGAGGCGGCGCTGTCGGACCGGATCCGTTCGGAGAAAGCCCAGGCTGATCTCAAACGCGCACTGAACTTCGGCACCAGCATGATCGATACGGTTGAGCATGATCTTCAGCAGCCACTGAAAGCGATGGAACTTTACGCCTATGAAATGCTGAATCCTGATGCCAAGATCGATGCGGATCAGGCCGGGAGACTACGCACAGGCCTTCAGCACTCTGCTGATAACGTTCGCCAATTGATCACGCAGCTCATGGATGCGCAACGCGCGAGGCGAGCAGAGCTTAAACCGACACTGCGCGGCGTCAGCGTCAACGAGATCTTTTCCAACCTGGCGATGGATTTTGAGTTCACCGCGAAGTCCTTGGGCGTCGAGATCAACTTTGTTCCTTGCAGTGACGTCATCCACACGGACCCCGAGTTTGCGGCACGGGCCTTGCGGAACCTCATTCAAAACGCGCTCAAACACGGGCTTCGGCGGGATGGCGGGCCTGAGCGCGTATTGGTGGGATGCCGTCGCGGTGCAACGCATACGGCAATCCAAGTCATCGACCGTGGGCGCGGCTTTGCGCAGGCGCCCCAAGAGGCTTTGGGTGACAAGACCGCCGCGCAGGAGGACCATGCCGGTTTGGGTTTGTTCATTGTGCGCCGTTTCACGGAGGCCGTTGATGCTGAGGTTGACCTCTGGACACGAGCGGGGCGCGGGACCATCTTCACCATCCGGTTTCCGCGACATGTGGACGACTGCGCGCCGCAGACCTGAGGCCTAGCCAGATCACACCTGTCCAAAGGTCTTAGTCCCTTTAGCCAAATTGACCCCTTGCTGAATTTTGACTGATTGTGTCTCCGCGAACTCAGTCTTCTTTATGGGCTAAGAAGGGGGAACACTTATGGCTTTGCTGAAACTAGCGGTTCTAGCACCAACACTTGCCGCAATGTCTCTCTTCACGGCTGAGGCGGCAACGGTTACGTTCTCGGGTCAACTGGAAGAAGACAGTCGAACAGCAGCCAGTGAGCTCGATTTCGAGGGTCAGATCAGTTTCGATGTATCTGGATTTACAGGATCTGGTTCGGAGAATTTTGACCTAACGGGCTTAGATATTCGGTTCTTTGATGACGCTGGAACACAAGTCGCCGACTACGGGTTCTCAGATGCTGAGTCCTTTTCTCTCAACCGTGTCCGAGTGGTGGATGGTACGATTGATGCCTTCTTTTTCTTCGCCGATCAACGCTCTGGGCCGTTCGAGTCAATCACGTTTGGCAAGCGATCGCTCGATCCGAGCGATCCATCGCGGGCAGCTACAGAACTATTTGTCAACGACTTAGAACTCTTCCGTGTGCCATTCATCCTTGGCTTCATTGTTTTTGAGACGAGTACTGATAGCCGAATTGCACTACCTGCATCGGTCGAGGACCCCGGCAGTGAAATCCCTTTGCCTGGCGCAGCACTGCTTTTCATCAGCGGGGGCGTATTGGCAGTTTGGCGGAGCCGGCGCTAGCACCCGGTCAAGTTGGCCCGCTATGCTCCAGGCCGATAGCTAGTCGCTAGCCCAGACAGCCAACAGCCAATGGCAGAGTCTCTGAGTCTCCTTTAGGCGAATTTCTGACGGTCCTAGCGTGCGGAGGCTAGGAAGTTCTATGAGGTCCGGACCTAGCTTTGCGCCACGATTTCGGCCTCGACTTGGACCAGGCGGTCTTTGCCGAAGAACATCTCATCACCGACGAAAAAGGTAGGGATCCCGAAGGCACCGCGCTCGACGGCCGCGCTGGTGTTCTCGGCCAGTTTTGCCTTAATCGCCGCGTCCTGGGTTTTCGCCGCGAGGCCATCGCCATCGAGACCCGCCTCATTGAGCGTGGCGACGAGAACCTCGGGGTCGTCCATCTTGCGGCCCTCTTCCCACATGGCGCGGAAGCCCACGTCGACATACTCTTTGAGCTGACTTGCCTCCTGCGCCGCCACAGCGCCGCGCATCAGCAAAAGTGTGTTGACGGGGAAATGCGGGTTCATCTGGAAACTGGTGATGCCGTGAGCCTTCTGGAAACGAACCATTTCGAGCTGATCATAAGCCAGTTTCCCCTTCACATTGCCGTAAGCCATGAAGGGCGATTGATTATCCGTGGCTTTAAAGATCCCGCCAAGGAGAACCGGGATCCACTGAAAACGTGTGCCCGTCCGCTCCTCAATCTCTGGGATGACTTTGTAGCTGAAATAGGCGTTGGGGCTGCCGAAATCGAAATAAAACTGAGGTGCGGTCATTGGTCGTCTCCTACCATTGTTCTTTCCACGGACGGAGGTCCAGCTCATGGGTCCATGCATCTCGCGGTTGGTTGTGCAGCATCACATAGTTCTGGGCGATGTGATCCGGGTTCAGAATGCCGTCCTCGGCTCGTAAATCATCGACACCCGGAACATTCTCGCGGATGAATTTGGAATCGATGGCTCCATCGATGATGGTGTGAGCGACATGGATGTTCTTCGGCCCCAGCTCTCTCGCCATAGATTGTGCCAGCGCGCGAAGCGCGTGCTTGGCTCCAGCGAAGGCTGAAAGGTTTTCGCGGCCCCGGACACTGGCTGTCGCGCCGGTGAAGATGATCGTTCCCCTGCCCCTTTTCAGCATATGCCGGGCCGTCTCCCGGCCCATTAGGAAGCCAGAGAAGCACGCCATCTCCCACACCTTGCGATAGACGCGAGCGGTCATCTCGAGGATTGGGAACTGCACATTCGCACCGATGTTGAAGACCGCCACTTCGATCGGTCCGACGTCGCTTTCGATCTTCTCGACCAGAGCGATCATCTCGTCTTCGTCCCGCGCGTCGGCCGGCATCGCGAGGGCGCTGTGACCCTCGTCGCGGATCGATTGCGCGAGCGCCTCGAGCTCATCCGTGTTGCGCGGTCTACGCACAAGGCAACTTGTGTAACCCTCGCGGGCAAAAGCACGGGCCACCGCGCCGCCGGTATCATCGCCTGCGCCAATGACCAGGCAGGCACCTTTCTCACTCACCGCTTTCCTCCAAGTGTTTTCTCAGAGCCTGCGGCGAGCGGGAGGTCAGCACAAGTCAGAATGGCTGTTCCGGTGTTTAGCTCCCGACAGGGTCGAGCCAGCCATGCACATCCTCCGTCGTGCCGTCGAACAGGCCGAAGAACGCGTCCTGGAGCTGCGAGGTCACAGGTTTGTTGCCCTGCTCGCCGATCGCTATACCGTCTACGGAGCGAATGGGAGTAACCTCCGCCGCTGTGCCAGTGAAGAAGAGCTCGTCCGCGGCGTAGAGCATTTCGCGGGAGATCTCTTGCTCGACGACCTCCATGCCGCGGTCTTTTGCCAAGGTGATGATCGAGTCGCGGGTGATCCCGCCCAGGATCGATGCGGCCATGGGCGGGGTGATGATCCGGCCTTTATGCACCATGAAGAGGTTCTCACCGGCACCTTCCGAGACATTGCCATTATGGCTGAGGCCGATGCCCTCCGTGCACCCACGGCCTTTGGCTTCGGTGGTGATGAGGCGACTGGAGAGATAGTTCCCGGCCATCTTCACACCGGCTGGGATCGTGCCCGGCGCGCTGCGGCGCCACGAGCTGACACAGACATCGATGCCCTGCTTGATACCCTCTTCGCCCAAGTAGCGGCCAAATTCGAATGCGATGATATCGAGCTCATCGGGCGATCCTGTCGCTGCTGGCGACAGCTCGCCATAGCCGAGATAGGCGTTCATCCGGATATAGGCCGACTGCAGACCATTCTCTCGCACGGTCTGTCGCGCCGCTTCCATCACCTCGTCACGGGTGTAGTGGATGCCGATGCCGTAGATCTTCGCCGAATAGAAAAGGCGATCGATATGCGCCTCGTTGCGGAAGATCACGGTGCCATTGTTCGTCTGGTACGCGCGGATGCCCTCAAACGCGGAGGTGCCGTAAAGGAGCGCGTGGGTCATCACATGGGTGGTCGCGTCGGCCCAAGGGACCATGACACCGTTCCTCCAGATAAATTTGGACTCATTGATCGGCATGGTGGCCCTCCTTGGTCGGTTCAAATAGATAGGCGTGCTTAGATGGCCCGTGTAATGCTAGCTTGCGGGCATTGCCAAGCACCAGAATGAGGCGTCTTCGGACGCGGTTTAGTAGCGCAGCACGGTTTGCACGATCCTCGCGCCCGGGCGTCAGGGGCCGCACAGATCGGTCTTGGCCGAGCCTAGACGCGCAGAGTGTGCTCATCGGCTGTCGAAGCGATGTGAGATTTTTCTGGAGCACAGGCGGGAAAGGCCAGTAACGGTCAGCGCTGGTGATCGGAGTCGGAAAAGAGACCATGGCCAAAACGCCCCCGCAAGACGTGCGCTCCATTGAGGGGCTGAAAGAGCTGATGGCCGCCTTGCGCGATCCTGATTGCGGCTGCCCTTGGGATCTCGAGCAAGACCACAAGTCGATCGCACAGTACTGCATCGAAGAAGCCTATGAGGTGGTCGATGCGATCGAGAACGGGACTGACAACGACCTCAAATCGGAACTGGGCGACCTCCTCCTCCAGACGGTCTTTCATAGCCAGATGGCGAGCGAGCGCGGCGCTTTCACTTTCGATGATGTCTGCGAGGCCGTCACCACCAAGATGATCCGTCGGCACCCTCATGTTTTCGAAGCTCCCGATGGCCGCGACGCCGAAGGGCAGACTGTCGCTTGGGAAGAGATCAAAGCGGCCGAGCGCGCCGAACGTGAGGCGGATGACAGCGTTCTCGCCGATGTGCCTGTCGGCCTTCCTGCCCTCACCCGCGCGGAGAAGCTCACCAAGCGCGCGGCCCGCGTCGGCTTTGAATGGGACAAGCCCGAGCACATCCTCGACAAGATCCAGGAGGAACTCGACGAGCTGCGCGAGGCCTATCATTCAGGGGATAGGACCCATACGGAGGAAGAGCTCGGCGATCTCCTCACCTCCTGCGCGAATTTTGGCAGACGGCTGACGATCGATAGCGAAACTGCGACGAGGAAGGCCAACGAGAAGTTCGAGCGCCGCTTCCGCCATCTCGAAACCCTGGTGAAAGCCTCAGGCCGACGCTTCGAGGACCACACGCTCGACGAGCTTGAAGACTATTGGCGCGCCGCGAAGGCCACTGAAGCCTAGGCTTGTCGCCACGCAGCGCTGAGCTAACCTGTTCCCGGATAAGGGGGACACCATGGATCAGACGACAAATGGCAGCCACCGTCTCGCTGGGATTTTTCTCATGCTCGGCGCCTTCGCCATGCCTTTCATCATCATCGACTATGTGAGCATTATGGGGCGACTGGAAAGCGGTTCGACGATGGCTGAACGCGCGGCTTTCATCAAAGAGAACTTCGATGCCCTGGCCTTGGGGTGGAGGTTTGAAATCATGGCCATGGGCCTTTTGGCCGCGGGCGCCATTGCGATGGTCCCTCACCGCGTTGGTGTCGCGGGTTGGGCACTGGCAGCGGCTGGTGTCCTGATTGCGGCAACGGAGTATCCCATTATGCTCGGGGGATACAAGGAAATCGTCTTTGCAGCGACCATTGATCTCAATCTGCTCGCCGTGATGATCGGCGCGACGACGGTGATGTTTTACGCTGGGGGCTGTCTCTATCATGTTGGCTTCGCCATTGCTCTTTCAGCTGAGGCTATGTTCCAGGAGAAAATGGTGTGGAAGGTCGTCCTCGGGATCGGTGGGCTATCCAACCTGATTGCTGGAGCCGGATTTGGCCTCGCCTTCACCGGCAATACGGCGGCCTTCGCTATCGCTGGCCCTTTCGCGCTACCGGCGTTCCTTATTCTCGGCCTCAAAGGCGCCAAGCTTGCACGCGGCTGACTTGACGATCAGCGTCCATAGGCGCCCAAAGAGCCATGGAGATCATTCGCCCTGACGCCCCGCTTTTGCCCGCAGACAGCGACGCCCTCACGGTCGCGCTTGGTCAGATCACGCCCGTTTTTCTCGACCGCGCGGCAACCACCGAGAAGATCGCCGCCACCGTCGGCCTTGCCGCAGATGAGGGCGCTGACCTGATCGGTTTCGGCGAGGGCCTCCTGCCAGGCTACCCCTTCTGGATCGAGCGCACCGACGGGGCGCGGTTCGAGAGCGCTGATCAAAAAGAGTGGTATGCGCATTACCTCGACCAAGGCGTCGTGATCGAACGCGGTGACCTCCAGCCTATCCAAGATGTCGCAAAAGCCAAAAAGATCGCAGTCTATGTCGGCACGATGGAGCGCGCACCGGACCGCGGCGGGCACACGCTTTACTGCTCACTCGTCTACATCGATCGCAACGGAGAGGTGCGCTCCGCTCACAGAAAACTGCAGCCGACTTATGAGGAACGGCTCGTTTGGGGTCAGGGCGATGGCCATGGCCTCCGTGTGCATCCGCTCGGCCCGTTCACAGCGGGCGGGCTCAATTGCTGGGAGAACTGGCTGCCGCTTGCGCGCGCGTCGCTTTATGGTCAGGGTGAAGATCTTCACATGGCCGTCTGGCCGGGTGGTCCGCAGAATACAGAGCAAATCACGCCGTTCATCGCGCGCGAGGGCCGCAGCTTTGCCTTCTCCGTCTCCAGCGTGATGCGGTCTGAGGACGTCACCATCGACCTGCCGAACGCTGCATCCATCAGGGCATCCGGCGACTGGCTCGCCCGCGGCGGCTCCTGCATCGCAGGGCCGGACGGTCAGTTCCTGATCCCGCCAGTTATTGAGAAAGAAGCCCTTCTTATTGCCGCCATCGACCATGCCGAGGTCCGCCGCGAACGCCAGAATATGGATCCCGTCGGCCACTACAGCCGGCCGGATGTGCTTGAGCTGCAGGTGAACCGCAAGCGTCAGTCCACTGTCACGTTGAGCGACTAGGTACGCCGGTGTTCGCGGTCTTTAGCGAAAGCTGAATCTGACGTCTGCTAAGCTTACCGACGGCCTATTAGGCTTACCCCACATCGCTCGCGCTGCTGACGATTTTTCCGACCAGCCCATATTCAATAGCTTCGTCCGGGCTCATCCAATAGTCGCGGTCGGTGTCCTTCTCGACCTTCTCCAGCGGTTGACCTGTGGCGGCTGCAAAGATCTTGTTGAGGCGCTCTTTCATTTTGACGATCTCGCGGGCCTGGATCTCAATGTCTGAGGCCTGACCGCCAGCGCCGCCGGATGGTTGGTGAAGAAGGAAGCGCGTGTTGGCCGTGCAGAAACGCTGTTCCTTCGGCACCGAGACGAAAATCAGCGCACCAGCGGACGCCACCCAGCCGGAACCGATGATGTTCACCTTGGGTTTGATGAACTGGATCATGTCGTGGATCATATCGCCTGATTCCACATGTCCTCCCGGCGAAGAGACCATCACCGTGATCGGATCATCGGAAGCTTGTGCAAGGGCCAAAAGGCGCTGAGAGACGCTTTTGGCCAGGTCCATGGTGATCTGACCGACGATGAGAACCTGCCGCGCTGAAAAGAGGTGCTTATCCACAGCGGGCGTCGGGCGGGTATCTGCTGGGTTCTCGGGATTGTCATCAAGGCGAATGATGTCGGTCATGGTCTTCCTCATCGAACGATCTGTAGCGCTAGCATCTAGGCGTGCTCGCGCGCTTCGCAAAGAGGCTTAGCCTGCCATCAAGTGTTGAGCGTAGTCTTGCCAAACATCGGCATCGGCCGTGATGAGCATCGGCTGGTTTTCCCGCGGGATCGGTGTGTAGCGCTCACCCGATGGCATCAGCGCAAAGCGGCCGCCCGTCTCCTCGACAATCAACTGCCCTGGCGCATGATCCCAGGGCGTCATGATGTATTGGACGAAGTAGTCCTGCAGACCCCGCGCCAGCTCGGTGTAGCCATGAGCGGAACAGCGGCCCTGATGGGTGCCAGCCGAATGCGCCGCGCCTGCATCGAAGATGCTGCGATAGGGCTCGTCCACATAGGTTCGGCTGTAATCGCCAGTCGCTTGCGAAAAAGGAACGCCGCGCCGCGGGACCATGGCTTCGCCGCCCAAAAGCGCACCGGCGCCCTTTTGCGCAATCACGCAGCGGCCGTCGACGGGGAGCAGGATCCACGACATCACCGGCTGGCCGCCACGAAGGAAAGCGACCATCACGCCAAATCGATCCGAACCCTGCACAAAATTATAAGTGCCATCCACCGGATCGACGAGCCAAAGATCACGGTCTTCGAGGAGAAGATCGGCGGAGGTCACACCCTGGCTCACCGCCTCTTCGCCAATGACCTTCGACCCAGGCACCAAGGCTTCGAGCTGCGGGGTCAGAAACAGCTCGGCCTCCCGGTCAGCGACGGTGACGAGATCCATAGGCCCCTCTTTCTCGACCACCTCTTCATCGCCCAGCGCCCGAAAGCGGGGCATGATGAACATCTCAGAGGCCTCACGCAGAAGCGCCTCCACCTCATCTGTCTTCGGATCAATCATCATGGCCTCACGGATCAAGTCTGTTCTTGAACCAGTTGGGCGACAAAACGAAGGCCGCGCCGACTAAACATCCATTGAGAAAACTGCTTTGATGCTGAGCCCAACAGCGACCACCATGAGAACAGCAAACGATACACGTAATGGTCGCGCGTAGCGTTCGTCCTCAAAAAGCCCCTTCAAAAGAGCCCCAGCCGCAAGCCAAACCATGTCGACCAAGAAAGCCACGATGATCACAACCGCTCCAGTGGCCAAGACGCTTGCGAGCGAACTCTCAAAGGGCAAGGCGAACCCGGCGTAGACTGCCAAGATGGCGGCATAGGCTTTTGGGTTGGTGAGATTGACGATCAGCCCGTCACGAAAGCGCGGAACAGAGAGGCGATCCTGCATCTCTGGAAGCGCCGACGCTGACGCAACCCTCCAAGCGATCGAGAGGATGTAGAGGGACGAGACGGCCATCAGCAGCATCGTCAGCACGCTATCTTTTCTGATCAAGCTCCCGAGGCCCAGCGACGCCGCGGCGCACCCCGCGCCAATCGCTGTCACCAGACCGAGAAGATAGGGAAAACCCCGCCTCCAACCAAAGCTGCCGCCAACCGCCGCAAGCGATAGCGGCGCGGGACCAGGCGATCCCAGAATAGCGCCGGAGGTCATGATCAGAAGAAGGAGAGACTGCACCATCAGCGCCCTCTAACACCTAAGCCGCCAGCGCCAATCAGTGATGCGGGCCCACACGCGTTTTGTCGGCTGCTTGTCTTTTGGCACTCAACACGTCAGTTGATTGAGACAAGTCAAACAGAGCCGATTGGCCTTGCGCCGCTCGCTCAATGGGCTCGCCAATAGTCGTCGATAGGGACAACCATGCCGATAGAAGCACTCCGCACGCCCAACGAACGGTTCAGAGATATCCCCGACTTTCCCTATGCGCCCACCTATATCGATGATCTTCCGGGGTATGATGGTCTTCGCATGGCGGTGATCGACGAAGGCCCCAAAGACGCGCCGGTCTTCCTCTGTCTGCATGGCGAGCCGAGCTGGTCTTTCCTCTACCGCAAAATGATCCCGCATTTCCTGAAAGCCGGTGGTCGCTGCATCGCGCCGGACCTTTTCGGCTTTGGCCGCTCGGACAAGCCCAAACGACGGGAGGACTATAGCTACAGCTTCCACCGCGGCGCTCTCCTCGCCCTGGTTGAGACGATGGACCTGAAGGACATCACCCTGGTGGTGCAGGACTGGGGCGGTATCCTGGGGCTCAGCCTGCCGATGGAAGCACCGGACCGGTATAAGCGCCTCATTATCATGAACACCGCCCTGCCGATGGAACCCCACGCCAGCATGATGTCCAGGGATATTTTTGAGCGTCCCGAAGGCACAGAGCCCACCACCGGCTTTGCTGCCTGGCGCGCCTTCTCACAAAGCCGGCCGTCGATGGATTGCGGCGGGTTGATAGCGCGCGGATCCGGTGTCGCGCTGAGCCCTGCGGAAATCGCCGCCTATGATGCGCCTTTTCCTGATGAGACCTATCAAGCCGGAGCGCTGGTCTTCCCCACCCTCGTGCCGTGGAATGACAGCATGGACGGCTACGCGACCAGTCAGCGTGCGATCGAGTTTTGGCAAAACTGGGACGGTGAGAGCTTCATGGCCGTGGGCGACCAGGACCCGGTCCTCGGCATCGACATCATGCAAAGCATGCGGTCGATCATCAAAGGCTGCCCCGAGCCCTTGATTATCAAGGGCGGCGGCCACTTCGTCCAAGAAAACGGCAACGACGTCGCCCCCGCCGCCCTTAAAGCCTTCGGCGGCAAGTAGACCCTTGGACATAGGGGACCGCTCGCGCTAGCTCCCGGCGAGTTCAAGTTGAGGTTCTCTATGTCCGATTATGTGCCTGTCGCCGGTCTGTCTGTTTCCAAACCGCTTTTTGATTTCATTGAGGGTGCAGCCACCGGCGCCGGCCTGACGGCCGAGGATTTCTGGCGCGCCGTAGCGCGCATCTCCGAGCAGCACACAGGCACGAACCAGGCGCTGCTCGACAAGCGTGACGCACTGCAGACCCAGATCGATACGTGGTACACGGAGGGCGGTGACAAAGGACCCGAGGCGCAGGAAACGTTCTTGCGCGAGATCGGCTACATTGTGCCCGAAGGCCCTGATTTCACGATCGAAACCATGGGTATCGATCCCGAGATCTCGCAGATTGCTGGCCCGCAACTCGTCGTGCCCGTGAAAAATGCGCGCTATGCGCTCAACGCTGCGAATGCGCGTTGGGGCAGCCTCTATGATGCGCTCTATGGCACGGACGCGATCTCCGAAGAGGGCGGCGCCGAAAAAGGCGGCGGCTACAACCCTGTCCGCGGCGCAAAAGTCATCGCCTTTGCTAAGGCTTTCCTTGATGAGCACTTCCCGCTGACAACCGGCACCCATGATCAAGCGGTAGCTTATCGTGTTGCTAATGGCGCCTTGATCGCCGATCTTGGCGACAGCACAGCAGGCCTCAAAGATCCATCAGCCTTCCGCGGCTTCCAAGGCGACGCGAGCGCGCCAGCAGCAGTTCTTCTGCGTAACAACAATCTGCATGCCGAGCTGATGATCGACCGCTCCCACGCGATCGGCAAAGATGATCCATCGGGCCTTGCGGACATTATCCTTGAAAGCGCCATCACGACGATCATGGATTGCGAAGACTCCGTCGCGGCGGTTGATGGCGAGGACAAGACCGAAGTTTACGCCAACTATCTCGGGCTCGTGAAAGGCGACCTCACAACGAGCTTCCAAAAGGGCCGTGAGACGGTGAGCCGCGGCCTCGATCCCGATCGGACCTATACCGCCGCTGATGGATCAGCACTGACCCTCAAAGGCCGCGTCGTCATGCTGATCCGGAATGTCGGTCACCTGATGCGCAACCCCGCGGTGCTGCTTCCCAATGGCGATCAGATTTTCGAGGGCATTCTTGACGCGTGCGTCACCGGTCTTCTTGCCAAATACGACGTGGGCGGAAAGCGTAATTCGATGCACGGCTCGACATATGTGGTGAAGCCGAAGATGCACGGGCCCGAGGAAGTGGCTTTCGCGGTGGAGCTTTTCACAGACGTTGAAAGCGCGATGGGCCTACCTGCCCGCACGCTGAAGATCGGTATCATGGACGAGGAGCGCCGCACGACGGTGAACCTCAAAGAATGTATCCGTCAGGCCAAGGACCGTGTGATCTTCATCAACACCGGCTTCCTCGACCGCACCGGCGATGAGCTCCACACCTCGATGAAGGCTGGCCCCTTCATGCGCAAAGCTGAGATCAAGGGCGCGGCATTCATGACGGCCTATGAAAATTGGAACGTCGACAATGGCTTGATGTCAGGCTTCCAAGGGCGCGCCCAAATCGGCAAAGGCATGTGGGCCATGCCCGATCTGATGGCCGCAATGATCGAGCAGAAGATTGGCCACCCCAAGGCGGGCGCCGATTGCGCCTGGGTCCCCTCGCCCACTGGCGCCACGCTGCACGCACTCCACTACCACAAGGTCGATGTTGATCAGATCCAGGATGAGTTGAAATCGCGGGGCCGAGCGTCGCTCCACGACATTCTCACCGTGCCGCTCGGTAGCCCGAACACGTGGAGTGCTGACGATATCCAGCAAGAGGTCGACAACAACTGCCAGGGCATTCTCGGCTATGTCGTCCGCTGGGTCGACCATGGCGTTGGTTGCTCGAAAGTGCCGGACATCAACGATGTGGGCCTGATGGAAGACCGCGCGACCTGCCGGATCAGCTCGCAGCACCTGGCGAACTGGCTTGAGCACAATGTCTGCTCGAAGGAGCAGGTTGAAGAGTCGCTCCGCCGTATGGCCGCCAAGGTCGACGAGCAGAATGCCGCTGATCCCACCTATCGTCCGATGGCTGGAAACTTCGATACGTCTCTTGCTTTCCGCGCGGCGTCGGACCTCATCTTCAAAGGCACCGTGCAGCCATCGGGCTATACCGAGCCCCTTCTCCATGCGACCCGTCTGGAGCTCAAAGCCCAGGGCTAATAAAGACGTCCGTCACCCCGGAAAGCGCGCACGCTCTTATCCGGGAACCTCGGCCGGGATGACGGCCGGTGAGATTAGATTTCCTGTCAATGAGCGGCGTCTGCCAGGCGCCGCTTCTTTCATGGCCTCGCGAACAGTTGAGAGATCATCATTCGCAGAATTGCTCATCGTCTGATAAGAAGGGCTATCAGGAGCGATTCATGAGCACCATCGAGCGCTACTTCAAAGAGCATCCCGACAGTGTTGGGGAGACCTATGTCGAGCATGCAGGCCAAGCGGGCCGCATCGGCCTTGTGATGATCGGCGGCGGCCTTGCGTGCTTTGTCCACGCCGTTTTCCCATTTCTCTTTACACGAACGGCCAGCAAGATGATCCGCTATCTGTCTCTGGTGGCCCGCAAGCGCCGCCCGCAGCGGGCGTAGGGTATTCGCTTGAACGAACAGCGCCCTGAAGTTCACGCGCACCCTTCAATTGACGAGGTGAAGGTCTTGGGTGGCGACGGCGATCAGGCTTTTCTTTCCTCAATGCCAGTCGTCGCGATATTGAAAAAAGATGAGCATACGACTTACCCGTTCGGGGTATGGTTGGGTATCGTCAAAACAGGACCTTTCCGAGACCAGTACGTTGGCTTCCGGTCACGCGCCCTCAACCCGATATCTTGGCAACTTCGAAACAAACACGCTTCGGTCACCATTCACCTCTGGCCATCAAGGGTCACGTCCGTCCCCGATCACGAAAAACTCCCCAGCCCCTTGGCTATGGGAGTTATTGAACTCCACGGTGAAGCTCCAATTCACTGGAAAGTCTGATTAGTACCGATTAAAGCAGCATCGTCGCCGGGTCTTCGATGAAGGTTTTGAGCTTCGCGAGGAACTCCGCGCCCACTGCCCCATCCACAACGCGGTGATCGCAGGTGAGCGTCACGGTCATCATGTTGCGGATGACCATCTCACCGCCGCGCACCACCACCCGCTCTTCACCCGTGCCGACCGACAGGATCGCGCCATGGGGTTGGTTCACGATCGAAGCAAAGCTCTTGATACCGAACATCCCGAGATTGGAGATCGCGAAGGTGCCGCCTTGGTATTCCTCGGGCTTGAGCTTCTTGTTCCGTGCCCGGCCCGCGAGGTCCTTGACCTCGGCGGAGATGGTCTGAAGGCCCTTGGTCTCCGCCTTCCAAACAATCGGGGTGATGAGGCCACCATCAATAGCGACAGCCACACCGATATCCGCATGGTGATGCTGCAGGATCGCATCGTCGGTGTAGGTAGCATTGGCCGCTGGAACAGCTTTCAAGGCTTGCGCGCAAGCCTTCACCACGAAGTCGTTGACCGAGAGCTTATAGTGTCCCTCTTCCCCCTTCGGCGGCGCCGCGGCGTTGATCCGCACACGCGCCGCGAGAAGGCTATCGAGCTCAAGATCGATGCTGAGCGGGAAGTGCGGCACTTCGGAGTTGAAGCTCTGATGAAGCCGCTTGGCGATGGTCTTCCGCATACCATCGTTTTTGATTGGCGTGTAGCTGTCTGCTGGATAAAGCCGCGGATCAACACCAGCGACCGGCATCGGCGCAGGTGCCGATGGCGCCGCGGCGGGGGCAGAGACGCCCTCCTTCATCGCCTTTTCGACGTCGCGCTTGACGATCCGGCCATGGGGACCTGAGCCCTTGATCGCCTCGAGCGGCAGGCCCTCTTGCTTGGCCAAACGCTTGGCGAGCGGCGACGCCTTCAACCGAGCATCGCCAGCGCTGGGAACCGGCGCCGCGGCCGGTGCAGGGGCTGACGCGGTGGGCGCTGTGTCTTCCGCGGGAGCCGCCGCGGCAGATGCGGGTGCTGACGCTGGCGCACCAAGGCTTCCCTCATCGATATCTGACGCACTTTCGCCATCCTCGAGAATGACCGCGATCGGAGCATTGACTTTGACGCCTTCGGTCCCTTCCGCGATCAGGATCTTGCCGAGCTTGCCCTCATCAATCGCTTCGACCTCCATGGTCGCCTTGTCGGTCTCGATCTCCGCGATGATATCGCCGGAATTCACCTCATCGCCTTCGCTCTTCAGCCATTTCGCGAGCGTGCCTTCCTCCATCGTCGGCGACAGAGCGGGCATGAGAACGGGAATAGGCATGGCGTTAGGCCTCCTTAAGCGGCGATGGACCGTAGCGGTTTTCGCCTTCTGTGCCAGGGATGAGATACAGCCAAAAGAGCTGAATGGGGAGGAAGATCAGCACCGTCGAAAAGCCGCCAAGCCCGCTGGCGGTGAGATCGTCGTCCGTCGCTGTCGGGTCCTGCCCATCGAAAAG
>JBCDLG010000037.1:0-29089 GCA_038745625.1 Pseudomonadota bacterium
CACAGCTGGCGAGAAAGCGCTGTTTTCCGCGCTTGAGACGGCTGACATCAAGCACATCATCACCTCGTCGAAGTTCATTGAGGTGGGCGGTCTTGAGGGCCTGGTCGATGCGCTGTCGTCGAAAGCCCAGATCCATATCCTCGAAGATATTCGCGAAGGCTTGTCGGCATCGGACAAACTGTATGCCGCCATTGGCGAGATGGTCCCGAGCCTCATGCGGCGGCCGGTCAGCCCCGACACGCCGGGCGTCATCCTCTTCACCTCTGGAACCGAGGGCGCGCCGAAAGGCGTGGTGCTGTCCCACCAAAACCTCGTCGCTAATGTCGAGCAGATTCGTCTGCATGTTGATCTGGAGCCGGGTGACAGGGTCTTCAATCCGCTCCCAATCTTCCATTCCTATGGCCTGACGGGCGGATCGCTCTTTCCACTGATCGATGGCAAAACGCAGGTCGCCTATCCCTCACCGCTGCATGTCAAGATCATCCCTGAGCTGATCAAACAAACCAGCGCGACGCTGCTCTTTGCCACCGATACGTTCTTGCACCGCTACCTTCGTTCGGCCCGGGAAGGGGCGCTTAACAGCCTCCGTTATGCTATTTGCGGCGCGGAAAAGGTGCGCGATGAGACCCGTTCGCTTGCGCGCCGGAAATTCGGATTTTCCGTCCTGGAAGGCTATGGCGCGACCGAGGCGGCACCGGTTATCGCGGTGAACCAGCCAGGCGATATCCGCCCCGGCACAGTTGGCAAAATCTTGCCGGGGATTGAGACAAGGATCGAAGAGATTGCGGGCCTTGAAGGCGGCGGTCGTCTCTTCATCCGTGGACCGAATGTCATGACCGGCTATATCGATCCCAAGACCAAAGCGCTCAATCCGCCCGAAGAGGGTTGGTACGACACGGGTGATGTCGTGCAGATTGATGGCGGCGGCTATATGGCTATCCGCGGCCGGGTGAAGCGGTTTGCCAAGATCTCCGGTGAGATGGTGAGCCTTGCGGTTGTCGAGAACTGCGCCAGCGTGGTCTGGCCTGATGCCGTTCACGCAGCGGTCATTTTGCCTGACGACAAAAAAGGTGAGCAGATCATTCTCCTTACGGAGGAAGAGGATCCGCGCCGTGACGACCTCCTCTCGTGGTCGCAGACCCACGGTGTGCCAGAACTCGCGGTGCCTAAGCGCGTCATGCATATCGAAGCGATCCCGCTTCTTGGCACAGGCAAGGTCGATTACATCACCCTGCAGCGCCGCGCGGAGGAGCTCATTGCCGAAGCCGAGGAGGCGCCGCGCCAAGCGGCTGAGTGATGGGTGCAGACCATCGCCTCTTGAGAAGGGTCCTGACCGCGTCCTTTGAGGGCGCGGTGGTGGGTGTGGTCTTGACCACCGCCGTGGTCGGCGGCGCGTTCGCGTTCGGGCGGCAAGACATTTTGCAACATCCTGCTTTGCCGATCATGATTGTCGCCGTGGGCGCACTGGGTTTGATGCTGACAGGGCGTCTCTCGCGCAAGACTTTTGAGGATCGCTAGCGGTGCGGCCTAATCGCTCGGGCGGACAATAAAGGTCACGAGCACCCCGAAGAGTCCGAGCACGCCCCAGAGCGGAAAATCGAGCATGAGGTTGGCAATGCCCGCGGCGCCGGACGTGCCGAGGGGCTCAAGCGCGACGCCGGGGATCAAATTGATCACCTCGCGGGTCGTGCGCACCACCGGCTTGCCCGCTTCCAGCGTTGAGATCAGGTCGGCTCCGACCAGGGCCAAGGCGAGCGCGACGAAGGTCCACGCCGTCATTCGCAAGGTTTTCATGTCGACCCGCCTTTGCCACCCACATTCCTTGATTAGCGTCCCGACCCCTGCTTGCCAATGCCCCGAAGGCGCCGCTATGGGGCCTCGTTCGACGGACAGGTGGCCGAGTGGTCGAAGGCGCACGCCTGGAACGCGTGTAGGCGGGAAACCGTCTCGAGGGTTCGAATCCCTCTCTGTCCGCCATCAACTTATTTGAGCTGGAAAAACCCGCTAAAGCCCTGAAAGGTAAGGCGAGATCGGCGGTTCGAAACCCCTCATTTCGGCAGTATTGAAAACGGTCCGCGAGAACCAGTTTGAGCACGGTTTTGCGGTGTTCGGGTTTGCTGCTTTTCCAGAGTTTATCGGGATTGCGAGGGATCGTAGAGCCGGTTCGAACAGCTCCTCGAAGGTGCTGTGCGGTTTTGTGTTTGACGCGAGCTTTTCGGCGATCACCGGCTTGTCGCATTCGAGGCTCGCGAGGCGCATTTCTTAAGCAGCAATGACTTTTGGATCTTCTGCATCGATCAGGCGGTCCAGAAGCGACGCAGATGTCTTTTCCTCCTCAAGCGGTGTGCGTATGGCGCCTTCCTGCGCCGTCAGCTGCACCCAGATGTCGCGGAAACATGCGCCGCGGGAATGTGATAAGCTGGCGGGACGGTTCGAGCTTCTGCAGCAAATCGGCGAACGCGTTCTCCATCGCATCGCGTTTGATCGACGTTCTGTAGACAGAACAATACGTCTTGCCGCCGCGTCCGGTGGACCAAGAGCCCGCCATGGCGTTCCCGCAGCATGTGCGGGCGATGTTTCCCTGCAGAATGAAGTCCTGACTGAGACCGGTGCGTGTCGGTGCCTATGCGTTCTCTTTCAGCCGTCTTTGGACCTTCAGATATGTCTCGTCGCTCACAGGCCCCTTGTGCTTGCCTTCACGAAGGGAGATGCCCCTTCGGTTTTTGGACTATGCCTGCTAGATCACGCGGGTAAGGATGCGGTTGGCTGCTTCATCGGCGGCAACGCTCTGATGGTTTTCCGCGAATTCCTCTTGACTCTGCAGCCAGTGCATCACACCCGCGGCGGTCGCTGGTCTTATTGTGCGGGTGCGGATGGTATATCGATATCCTTCAATGTGCTCGGTAAACGGATGGCCCAGATGCATGGTTATAGCTCATGGCTAAGTGGCCGCGGAATACAGGTCAGCGCCACCGTTTCTCGGTCGCCAGTTTCAAAGCGGCCTCCATTAAATGATCATCTCGGCCCAGATCCCAACAACGCCTTGCTGTAACATGACCTGCCGGAGAGACCCCATATCATGCGCTTCTGCCATGGGGTTTGCGAGCGCAACATGATGTCGGTCATCGCATGAATCTATCGCTGCACCTTATGTCGCGGCTCGATTGCCTCATGGTTCGCGTTATGATTCAAGCAGTGCAAACACGCTTCGAGGTGAGAGACATGTCCACATTCAGCCAACAAGCTTGGGACCGGAACCTTCGGCTCTACGAGACCACGCGGGATATGCCGTTCAACCGGGAGCTTTCCGAGGGTACGCTGAAAAAAGAAGCTTTTCGTCACTACATGATCCAAGACGCCCATTACCTCGAAGGATTTGCCCGGGCGCTGTCTTTAGTCTCAGCCAAAGGCCTGACTGCTGATCATGTGGTCCAGTTTGCCGAAGCGGCCGCGGTCGCGATCGTCGTTGAGCGTTCTCTTCATGCGGAGTTCTTCAAAACCTTCGACGTTTCCGAAGAAGAATTTCAGCAGACGGAGCGAACGCCGGTCTGTGATCACTATGTGGGCTTCCTTTTGAGCACCGCCGCATTGCAACCGTTCGAGGTCGGCTTGGCGGGATTGCTGCCATGCTTCTGGATCTATCGCGAAGTGGGGCACCACATTCACAAGCACGCGTCGCAGAACAACCCTTACCGCGCTTGGATCGATACCTACGCGGGCGAGGACTTCTCCGCTGCAGTCGACCGTGTCATCGCCGCCCTCGATCAAGTCGCAGAAACGACATCGGCAATGAACATCGACCTTATGCACGCCGCGTACCGACGTTCGGCTCAGCTTGAATGGATGTTCTGGGATGGTGCCTACCGGCAGGCTCACTGGCCCGCTTGATCGCAGGTGTTTGGCTCACTGACCCGGAGGCGATCGACTGTATGAGCAAACCGGACCTATCGACATAAACCTGCCAGGACCGCCCATAGCGTTAGTTTTGCCGCCTACATCCCGCCTGACTTTGCCGCAGCAATCATCTCAGTGATTTGTCTACGCATTTCATCAGGAACATACTGGTCCTGGAGTTTAAGGAACCCCTGAACAATCAGATCGCGCGCGCTGTCCTCATCAAGTCCTGACGCCATCAGGTAGGCGAGCTTGTCGCTGCTGATCATACCGACAGATGCTTCGTGGGAGAGCTCGGCCTGGGCGTTGAGCGCTTTCAGGCTGGGCTCGGCAAAGATCTCTCCTTCATCGGACAGCTTGAGCCCGTCACAACCGAGGAACCCGCTGGTGTTAGGCGCCGCGCCGATCAGCAGGGCCCGGTTCGAGATGGATCCGCCCGCGGCGACCATGCGCGATATGCTTTCCGCACGCGCTCCGGGTGCTGTGAGCAGAGTTTCGCTCTGAAAATGACGCTCTGTACCCTCGGGCGCGAAAACAATCGCTTGATCGTTGCAAACTCCGTTGGCGCCGACGCGGGTCTTGCTGTCCGACAGGTGTTGCTTGAGCGGTGCAAGGTTGATCTGTGTCGAGATCATCTCTGCGTTCTCGCCGATGTCGGCACGGCTGTAGCTATCAACAGCCATGTTGGTACCCCACCGCTCGATGGATATTGACCGGCAATGAGCGTCTCGCCGTACATAGGTCTCCTCGATGGAAACATGGTGCCCGGCTTGTACCCTCGCAGGCACAGCAGCGCCCGAGATGAACTCCACCTCTGCTCCTTCGCCGATGACCGTGATGTTATGCGTGAACTGACGCCGTTGCGGTGTTTCCATGAGCGTGAAGGTTTGGACTGGCTGGGTGAGCCGCACGCCCGGCTTCACGTAAACGAAGTGCCCGATCGGATCGTTTAAGAGCTCCACCGACTGGCGGAGAAGTTCATTTTCGTCAGGGGCGATCAGATTGAACATGAGGTTCTGGACCCAGTCATAGCGCTCGAGGGCCACTTGGAGCGGGAGGATCTCAACACCTTCGTGAGAAGAATCCGTATATCGCATATCATGATCGACCAACACGGCTGTCGCGCTGCGCTTGGTGTCGTCGGCAAACCCGACGGGCGTGAGAAGCTTGATCTCGTCGTCGTTCAACGGAGCATCGCTTTGGCGGTTGATGGCCATGTCCAACGGGCCTCCCTAAGCGGCTGGTGCCGCGTATCCAGCTTGTTGAATGTGGCGAAATAGGGTTTTGGGATCGCCGGTATGGACGATGTGGCCATCCGCCAAGATGTGCCCGACATCGGCATCAAGGTGATCCAAAATGAGGCCAGTGTGGGTTATGATGAGGGCCGAGCGATCACCACGGCTGTCGGTCAGCCGATTGACTGCTTCGCCAATCGTCGCGATGTGCTCGAGGTCAACGCCGCTTTCCGGTTCATCAAGAAGAAGAAGATCTGGAGACTGAAGAAATAGTTTCATCACCTCCCACCGTTTGGTCTCCCCACCAGAAAAGCCAACCATGAGATCGCGATCGGCAAACTCTGACAACTTGAGTCGTGGTGCTTCGCGGCCGAAGACCTCTTGGGCGCGAAGGGCCGTCGCAAAAGCGTATGACGTGACACCTTCGAGGCGAGGGGGTCGCTGAAAAGCCAGTCCGATGCCCAAGCGGGCTCGTTCATCTGTGGTCAGAGGTTGAAGATCATCGCCTTTGAAACGGATCTGACCAGCAACCACCTTAAAAGGGTCAAGCCCCATGATCGCTGAGAGGATCGATGACTTCCCTGAGCCATTGGCACCTAGGAGCACATGAGTTTCACCAGAGGGTATTGAAAGATTCAGTCTACGGATGATCGAGCGTTCACCGACGTCGATCGACAGATTGGATAGCTCAAGCAGCGAGTTGGTCACAAACAACTCCCAATCAACCGTGCTCAGTTTATACTATTGAGAATGAAGAGCAATAGCGAGAGTCTTACGAAACGCCCATCGTTTTTCGTGGTGTGAGGGTCGTTTTGGTAGCTGGGGGCCAATCGGGGGAGGGGCGTTGTGTTCGGGCAAGACCATGGAGGGCGGCAGAGCGGCGTATCTAGAACAACCTCCTGAGCGCGTAGTACACGGCGCAGGCCGCCAGAAAACCATCGATCGCTGGCGCTGTTGTGAGCGTCAAGGGCGAAAAAAAGTGATCGCCGCGACGCCCGATGCTGCGGCCCAAGCCAACAGAGCTGGTAGATAAAAAGCTCTTACAGCGTGGTTCAGATACCCACGCTGTATTAAATAGTTGGTAGCATAGACGCCCGCGACTGGCGGAATGGCAATACTCAATCCAAGAAGAAAAGGAATGAAGTGGTTTTCGATCCCCAGGATCGACATCACCGCGCCGATGGCGCCAGCGCTGATAACACGAAGCTCGCTGCTATATCCATCGATAATACGATCTGCACTGAGAGATACGGAGTAAAGCGTGTTCACATTGGTTGTTAGGGTCGCAAAAACGATCACCGCCAATGCAGGAGCGGCAAACCCGATGCTGGCAACGTTTCCGACGAAATCGACCGAGCCAGTTGCCAGAGCCGGTATGCCTGCCAGCGCCATCACAAGAACCGAACCGCTGCCATAGCTCATCAAGCTGGCCACAAGGGCGTCTTTAGGGCTGCGAGCGAACCTGGCCATATCAGGTGCGATCACAATGCCGACCATGAAGGCCCCGATCATCACGGAGACACCCGCACCAATGGAGGCGATCGCGGTGCTGGGGGCAATGGCGGGGCCGAGCTCATGCAGCGGAATGTCTTTGAGAAGAAGGAGGCACGCTACAACAAGCACCAATAACAAAAGCGGCACAGCGAGGCGACTTAGTCGATCGATCGCTTTAAATCCATAGATGGCGAAAGAAATCGTCAATACACATACAAAGATCTTATATGCCGCTGTCGGAAAGACGACCAAACCTAAGGAGGAGACCATCTGACCGAGCGCGTTTGCGAATAATGATGCCGTGATCGCAAACCACCCGAGCATAACCAACCAAAAAAGTGCATTCACCCCCCGCGCAGCTATCGATCCAAACGTCAGCTCAATGATTTTATAGGTTGATAAGCGGGTTGAGGCGCCCACATAGGTGGTGAGAGCGCTGAGGCCAAACAAAATAGCTGCCGCTATGATCAAGGTTGCCAATCCAGAGCCTAGCCCCAAGGCCGAAAAAACCTGAGCCCCTAGGAGGAATGCCGGTAGGGTAATCGCTATACCGATAAATATCTGACCGATGTAAAAGCCAGAGACAAGCTCGCTTGACGGGACGCCAGAATTTGCATGGTCGCCAGGCACATCCATTTTCATGGCAACAACTAGCCTTCATAAAGACAGGAACAATGGATAGCGCTCATCTCATTCCGCTGCAACTTGGGCAGTGCTTTCAAGAACTCCGGCAGCATGCGGATAATATTTGGTAACATGATCCTTGGAGATCACACCATCTTCATAGTCGCGCCGAACAGCTTCGATATCGCGCCGCTTGGGATCGCCGTAACCGCCGCCGCCGCCGGTATAGATTGTCAGTGTTGATCCTTCGAGCATTTCACGTCCCGTCACCTTTCCGATTGTTTCGACGGACCCATCAGGGTTTTGAACCTCCATACGGTTGGGGACCCCTTCTGACCCGCCAGCAATCGACCATGGATCCGTCAACGTTCTTTCAACCGAAGAGGTCACAAAGCAGTCCTCCAGAACATGGAAACTGATGGCGTATCCCAGTCCGCCGCGATGTTCGCCGGCGCCGCAGCTGTCGGTCATGAACTCCAATACCTTGATCATCCATGGGAATTTCGACTCCATAACTTCAATTGGCGCGAATTGCGTTGCCGATTCTGCGATATGCATCATCGTACAGCCATCACCATGAACATGCCCCCCATGACCCACGGGGAAAGGCGAGCCATCCCCCCACATCTCACCGCTTTCCTTCCGTACACCCCACCACACCAGCGCGCATATATCGCCGCCCGAGCAAGCAGGCACAGCCGCTTCGTCGACCTTCGACACGGCATGATAAATCGCCTCAATAGCCTGCATTGCTGGCCACCCGTACAGGAAGCAAGGTGCTGGCGGCTTGGGATCAAACATAGAGCCGCGGCGTGTCTTCACGGTGATGGCACGGAAATGCCCCTCATTGGGCGATTCATTTTTCCCCGCTAACATAGCCACAGCCACACGGCTTGCCGAAATCGTTGACGGCAAGGGACAATTTACAGGACCCGATTGTTCATCCGGAGACTTCGTAAAGTCGACGGTAACGGAATCGCCATCGACGATAAGCGTCGCTTCAAAAGGCAGCTTGTCTTGGGTGACACCATTGTTGTCCATCACACCGCGACCGACATATGTGCCGTCGGGAATCTGCTCGAAATAGGATTTCACTATCGCTTCGCCATGGTCGAAAATCTTTTCGACAGCAGGCGGAAAGACCTCAGCACCGAAACGAGCATAGACCCGTTCGAGCTCTGAAACGCCGACACCAACAGCGGTTGCCTGGGCACGGATATCACCTTCAATGATGTGCGGCATGCGGGAGTTGGCCAACACACATCTGTAGATGTCGTCGACAACCTTCCCTTCACTGAACAACTTCACGCCAGGGAAAAAGGTCCCTTCCTGATACACATCCGTTGTGTCTGTACAATAAGGCGCATAGGCACCGATATCGAGCCAGTGTGCCTTGATCGCGGCATATCCGAGCAACTCCCCATTCGTGGAGAATGCTGGTTGGATGAGCGCAGAATCTTGTGCGTGCGATCCGGTTCCATAGGGCCAATTGTACAACAACACATCCCCAGGTTTGAGATTGTCCGTACCGCCGATGCCTTTCACCGCGGCATCGATACAAAAGTCGAGTGTCCCCATAAAGAGCGGCAACGATGGTGCCTGGGAGAGCATCCGTAAGTCCTTGTCATAAATCGCCGCAGCAAAATCCAACACCTCGTAGATCAGGGGTGAGACGGATGTTCGAATAAGAGTACGCTTCATTTGGTTGGCGGCCGAGTCGAGCGAGTGGCGCACGATCTCCACGATGACAGGATCAATGTCCTGCTCGGCGGTACCGCCATGTGAGGCAACATGAACGCGGATATCAGATGGGTTCGCTTGAAATTCAGCCATTTTGCTGGCGCTCCTGCTTAGTCAGCAACATTCCGCCGCAAGGATGGATCTCTCCCACCCAGCCGTCGTCGACGTAGGTTGTTGTGGTGGCTTCAGTGATAATCATTGGCCCAACGAATATCTCGGTACGGCTAATACCACTTCGCTCTCGAAGCTCGAAGGGAATGCGTTGCTTTCTCTCGAAAGAATAGGCCTCCACGATGTGATGAAGAACGGAGTGATGGCCAACCGCTGTGTTCTTTGCATCTCGTTCAGGCAACGCCCGACGCATCGTCGCACGCATCACGACCATCTCAATCGGCGTCTCTTCGAGCGTTACGCCATAATGGTTGGCGTATTCTTTTGTGAACAGATCGGCCACGTCCTGACCGGAGGCAACTACGCTGTCACCTGCCAATGGCACCGCAACGGAAACAACATGCTCCTGTCCAGCATACCGCATATCAATACTGGCTTCCAGGCCATAGCCTGATTGATCTGCCTGCCCCTGAAATGTCGATCGAAGATCGGAAAATAGGGATGCAAAGATCTCGTTTAACGCAGGGATCGACTCGTCAATTGCGGGCATAATGCGCGTGAGCGATGTGGATTTAACAAGATCGGCACCAAGAAGTCCCCATGCTGAGAAATTTCCAGCGTATTCGGGTACCATGATGCGCGAGATATCAAGCTCATCGGCGATCACCGTGCCGATAACGGGTCCAGCGCCGCCAAAAGCCATCAAGAGCATATCGCGCGGGTCGCGGCCTTGCTCGATGGTGATCTCTCGGATCGTATTCGCCATGAACGCGCCGGCGATGCGCACAATACCGCAGGCAGTATCCTCCGTATCCCACGAAAGCTTCTCGGCGACCGAGCCGATAGCGTCTTCTGCGAGATCGAAGTCCAGACTCATTCCGTTAGCGATCTGTCCGTTGCCCAGCATACCAAGGCTCAAGAAGGCGTCTGACAAGCAAGGCTCCACGCCACCTTTCTTGTAGCATGCTGGCCCTGGCACCGCGCCGGCGCTTTGTGGCCCCACACGGAGCAACCCACCTTGGTCCACATAGGCGATGGACCCGCCCCCGGCGCCAATCGAACGCACATCAACCCAAGGTGTTTGCAGCGGAAAGCCAGCTATCTCTCCTTCAAAGAGAAGAATAGGCCGACCGTCCTTTACGACGCATGCATCAAAACTTGTGCCGCCCACATCCGCGGTGATGATGTCGCCCAGATCGTAGCGCCGCGCCAGTTCGGAAGCGCCTTCAACGCCCGCGACAGGTCCGGACATAATGGTCTCAAAGGACCGCTCAGTCGCCTCGCTAAAGTTCATGGCGCCGCCGCCCGACCGTGTGATCAAACATTCGCCTTGGAAACCGGCATCCAAAAGCCCACCCCTCAAACGATTGAGGTAGTTTGCCATCCGCGCCTGCACGAAGGCATCAATCACCGTTGTGCAGGTTCGCTCATACTCTCGATACTCGCCCGACACCGTGTGGGAGCATGAAACAACCCCATCAAATCCAGCTTCTCTCAGCAATTCTGCTGTTCTCTTTTCATGCGCCGGGTTTGCGTAGGCGTTCAAAAAAGCAATCGCGATCGCAGACACGCCCTCACGACGGAAAATGGCGAGAGCCTCATAGATCTTGTTTTCATCCAACGCCGTGAAGACTGAGCCGTCACTTTTCATCCGCTCCGTAACCGGAAGACGTAAGTGTCGGGGGACGAGAGGCTCGGGCGGTTGCCAAAACAAATTGTACATTTCAGCTCGCGAGCCACGACGGATCTCGATCGTATCCCGAAACCCCTCTGTACAAAGCAATCCCACCTTTGCTCCGCGCCGCTCCAGCAAGGCATTAAGCCCAACGGTCGTGCCGTGAAGAAAATACTCAGCTTGGGCAATTCTTTTCCTATCCAGAGCCGCCGCCACAGCATCGGCGCTGCCTTGATCAGGGGACGAAGGCGTCGTCGGCACCTTCGCTATCGAAATCGCCCCTTTGGCGTCATCGTAGAAAATAAGATCCGTAAACGTTCCACCTATATCAACGCCAATGCGGGTAGCCATATTGCCTCTTTTTTGTTGTAGTGAGTTCTGCCGACACCAATCGCATATGTCGGCAGGCTTCGCTTTTCGTGATCAGAAAGTCGCCGTAAAACGGGCGCCGTAGATAGCCGGTGGACTGATTGTCGCTGGAACAATTGTCGGAAGAATACCAAGGAATGTGTGCTCACGATATTGTTCGCTTGCTACATTCTCAACAAACCCCTCGATGGACCAATTTTGATCATTCGGTTCGAGCCGGACCCTGACGTTAACGAGGTGGAATGCATCAGAGCCGAAGGGCTGCGCGTTTTGCTCATTGTGAAAGATCTCGCTGACATACTGCCACTCGACGCGCGGCACCAGCTGACCAAAATTGCCGATCGGAGCGGCATATTCAGCACCAAGCGAGGATGTCCACTCGGGTGCCCGGTTGAGACGATTACCCGAGAAATCAACCAGTGTCCCATCTTGGACAAACGAAAACTCATCATACGTTGCATCTAGCCACGCCAACGTTCCGAACAGGTTGAAACGATCAGTCACTGCTGCATCAAATTCCGCCTCGACCCCAAAAATCTCTGCGGTGCCGGCGTTTTGAGTGCTTAACAAACTGGTTTCTGGATCGGTCACGCGCACCTGAAGGTCTGTATAGTCCTGATAGAAGCTCGCCAGATTCAGCCGAACCCGATTATCGGCAAGTGTGGTTTTGAGACCAAGTTCATAGGACCAAACGAATTCTGGATCGAACCCGTTGCCGCCTCCAGGAAATGTCGGGTCAGTGAAGGTGAACCCGCCGCTCCGGAAGCCGCGCGTAGCGCTCACATAGCCAAGAACGTCATCAGAAAACGCGTAGTCGACAACAAATCGAGGCGTCAAGACATCAGCATCGAGGGAGTCCGGGACCGAAAGCCCGCCGCATGCTGATGGATCGAAGTCGACTTCAAACAAAGTGAAGGCAGCAAAGTTCGCGCAGCCATTGTAGTCTTTGCTCTCATCCGTATAGCGCACGCCGGCTGTCATTGTCAGTTTATCCGTCGCTGCGTAGGATACCTCGCCAAAACCCGCAAAAGATGTTGTCTCGATATCCGCCTCGAACAGAATACCGAGCGGCGCCGCCGTGGCCGCTTCGAAGCCAGGGATCACCGTTCTGAACGCGTTGAATGGAACCGAAGCTTCGGCCTCTTCATTGAAAAAGTAAAAGCCGGTGATCCATGAGACAGGCCCATCACCGGTCGAGGTTAGTCGCACTTCGGCACTGTATTGCTCAGCCTCTTCGAAGTCGCGGAATTGGACATTGTCCACTTCGGTGCCATCGGAATCGGTGAAGCCGACAACATCGGATTCGACATATCCAAGAACAACCGCGATTTCAGCCGGACCAAGATCATACGTGCCATTCAGGTTAAAGCCGGTGAAGGACCGTTCCTCCTCGGAGCGAAAATCGACGCTGACTTCCTCTTCCGGATCGAGCGGGAGCGGCTGCTCCAGATTGGTAAAATTCAGCGGCAGGTTGGTGCTGCCAGTGTAGCCGCGGAATGTGATGTCGGTTCGCTCATCAGGCGTCCAACGCAAAGCACCCGAAAAATACTGACGCTCTACGTCACCAAAAGACTGATCCGTAAAGATATTATCCTGGAAGCCGTCGCGTCCGGAGATGCCAGCCGAGAGTTTAGCAGAAAGAACACCATCAATCAGCGGAGTCACAACATAGCCGCGTGTCGCATAGCCATCGTAGTTCGTTACTTCGCCCTGAACACTCGCTCTAAATTCATTTCCAGGCTGAATAGTGACGACATTGATGGCGCCACCAGTTGCATTTCGTCCGTACAACGTTCCCTGTGGACCACGCAAAACTTCAACACGCTCAACATCCGCAAACTCGAAGATCGCGCCGGTGTTGCGGCCTTGAAAAACGCCATCCACGTAAATCCCGACGGCCTCGTCACCACCAATACCGATCAGTGTGGATCCTATGCCGCGAATGCCAATGCCGTTGGATCCAAAAGACGCATTTCCGCCGATAAAAAGGCCGGGCGTGAAGGTATCGATGTCCTGAAGATCGGCGACGCCTGCTTTGTTCAGCGCCTCTCCTGTGAAGGCAGAAATCGCCACCGGCGTGTCCTGCAGATTGGTCTCTCGTTTGGTCGCTGTTACGACAATCTCATCTAAGGTCGGCCCTTGCGCGTAAGCAGTTATGTTCACCACAGCGGTGCCCACCACACACGCTGCCAACGCCGTTGACATCTTCAAGCGTTCAATAGTTTTCCGCATTCTGCCCTCTCCAACGTAAGTTGTCCCGAAATGACTGTCAGTCATCAACGTGCAGAAGCTCAAACACGTTTTCGGCTAGGCCAGCGCGTAATGTGGGTAGGTAGGTGGAAGAGGGTGGCTCAACTACGCAATATTTTTGCTCTTTGCGCCGCAATGATCGCTTCACTACGATTTCCCACACTGAGCTTCAAATAGATGTTTTTCAGGTGAAACTTGACCGTGTGGGGTGTCATATTAAGCCGACGGGCGATCCTTTTGTTGCTCAGACCATCGGACAACGCGATGATAACGTCCAATTCTCTCGTGGTCAGGAGGTTTTGTTGGTCCCTGGCTTTGTCATGAAGCCGTCTTTCGCTTAAAAGCTCACCACACCGACGAACAAACTTTCGTGCCAAGAGATCAAACTCTTCTCTGTCGGACTTGTCGACAATATTGCGCATGAGTGAATCAAGCGCTGTGTTCTCGGCGATGAACGGCTGAAATATATGTCTCGGCGCAGCCAGCATGATCGCCTCGGACAAGCGATCGTCAGACGTGGCCTGGTCACCAATCTTCGCATAGATCAAGGCGGACTGGACCAAGGACAAAACGTGCAGGGGCACCGCATTGATCTCGCGGCTCAACGACACAGTGTCTTCAATCAGCAGTGCTGCGCTTTGAGGGTCGCTTTCCCGCCGATACACCGCCATCGAATAATAGGCCTCGAAGTACGGCCGCCACAGCTCACGGTGCTCCCGCCACACACCGCTGGGCAACAACTCCAGCAATTCAGAGCAGAGACGCTCTGAGTCGTAGTCATTGTCCTTCGCCACCTCAAGACGCAGTCGGAGGGCCTTCATCAACAAGGACTGGCGTTTGATCCGGCGTTCATGGGCAGCAGCGTCGCATTTTTTAAGGAACCTTTCTGCCTCGGCCACATTGCCTGAGTGGATGTACTTATCGATCTGTACACACATGGCCGCGGCAAAGCTCTCAAACCAGCCATCTGGACACGTATCACTGAGGACCGCTTTAGAAAATTGGCCACGGTCATCTTGACCATCCCAGTGTCCCAACCAGTATTCAATTCCTTCAAAAAAAATCGTCGCAATGAGCTTTAGATTGCTATCAGCCCCGTAGTTTTCTTCCGCCATGCGCAACGCTTCTTCGAAATTCGCCGAGGCCAGATCGAACTTTCCTTGGAGAAAGGCGCTGTTGCCTGCATGGATGTACAGGAAATTGAGGCCTAGGGTGCTTTCTGCCTGACGCATCGCCACCAAACCCGAAGCTGCATGTTTCTCAGCTAAATTGAGGTCGCCGATACCAAGCGCAATGAGCGCCGCCCCAGCTCCCAATACTCCTTTAAATGCATAGTCATGATCAGGGGCCTCGTGCGCATAGCGCTCAAGCAATTCCAGCCCGTCCGTATTGGTCAAACGGTCCGCATACTCTAAAACCTGGATGGATACCGCGCGGTAGTCATGTGCGAGCGCCTGATCCGACGTCCGCTCCCCATCCAATCCGGTATCAATTGTTGCCAACATGACGCGCGCCTCTTCTGTCTTCCCGTCGCGCGCGGTCAAGTAGGATCGTGCAAGCGCTATGCGCGGATATTTCGTATACAGATCTAATGGGATGTAGGAAAGCAGCTGACGTAGCATTCCAGTGCCGCCATACAACACCAGCCGCCAACCGCCCGATTGTTCGATTAACTGTGCACAGCGATCAAAGTCGCCAGCATTGCGCGCGTGACGCACGGCTTCATGGGTAACGTTGTTCAACTCATACCAGTGCGACGCGCGCGCCTCCACTTCGCGCCGATTCTCCTCGCCATTGTTTGCGACAAGCTTCCGCAAATGTTCACGAAGCAACGGATGAATTCGGTATTTGGCAGAACCAGTATGAACTGGACCAAACAAGGGTTTCAGCCAATCCAACTGAGCAATCATTGCAGAAGAATTATCAATTCCACAAATATAATTTGTCAGCGAAATATCAAAATGATCAACAATTGACACTTGTGTTAAAAGATGGAGCTGCCCGTGCGTCAGGTTCGATAACACACGTTCTGTGAGATAAGTGGCGAGATAGTCATGGTCACCGCTTTGATCGTCTAATATTAAACTCGCACCACGGTTAGCATCTAAAAATATACGCGAAAGCTGGACGGCAACGGGCCATCCCTCGGTCCGCCTGATAATTGTATCTACCGTGCCGTCATCGCAAATATCTTTCAAGATCTGGCGTGTTTCCTCCTCTTTGAGTGTCAAGGCGGACGCGTTGAAGTTAACCACGCTCCCATCGGCGAGGTAGGCGGGAAAATCACCCCTTATTGTCTCCCGTGAACTCAAAACGAGTTGGCTTTGACTGGGGAAGAACTTCAAGAGACTAGAGATAAACGTGTTTGCAGCACCATTCTGTATACGCTCATAGTCGTCAATAATGATCACCGTCGGCCCGTGCCTCTTTAAAGACGATGAAATCTGCTGGGCGACCGAGAGAAGTGACGTTTCAGGAAAGCCCTCTTCTGCGTTCACCAGCGTCTGCCCCAAATCCAGGCCAGCTTGACCACACGAAAATGCTAGCATGGCAGCAAAGAGGTAGGGGTTTTCTGCTTCTTCCGTGATCGTCAGCCACGCGACGGAGTCGCCGGCGGCTCTTGCATGTTCAGCAAACTGAACGAGAAGAGTTGTCTTTCCAAACCCGGCCGGCGCCGTGACCAGGATACCCTTACGGTCACGCTCCGCGTACAGTGCCTCACAGAGTTCGGACCGGATCACCGCCGCTTCAAAAGCGGAGGGTATTCGCAACTGGTCCTGAGAAATCCAATTGGGTTGGTCTTGCGTGTCCGCCATCGGCTGCTTCATCATCATGCGCTACGCCGCCTATTGTATCCGTCCAACAGGCGATGTGCCAAATCTTGAGGCATGGCCGTCACACAGACGCACCATCAAAAGCGCAGTTCGCCGTCCAGATTGGAGACGTGGTGATGCGCCTCACGCCATCCGTGTTCGGTCCTGACCCACACATAGGTGAAACGAATATCTTCGACCGATCCGCGCCCGTCGGCATCCTGCCAGCCCGCTTTTGCGTAACCCGCCGTGAGCGCCGTATCGCCGTAGACCCGCAAATCGACGATTTCCCAGTCTTCCAAGATCAACGTCAGGCCGCCGTCGAACATATCTTGAAAGTGCACCGCGCGATCTGGTGTCCAACCCACATCGAGCCCACCTTCTTGATGAAAGCGAGTGACTTCTGGCACATAGTGATCATTGAGCTTGAGGGCGTTTTGACTTTTGAGAGTCGTAAACAGATTGATCTGCGCATGCATGACCGCGCTGGAATCGTTATCTGACCAATCCGATGCGGCGGCCGGTTTCATGATGATTAGACCGCCTGCCATATGATTATAGCAAATGGAAATCAAAAGAATACAAGTGATCAATAAGGAATTATTGCGCATTTAACGACGCCTTATATTTCGATATATTTATCTAGATCTCTGGCATCAGACAACCAATCGATCATCGTTATCTTTCTAGAGCAACCGTCAATACTCACAAAACCTACCCAGTTGGCTAGTGTGGCGGCCATCTCGGGGCTGGTACTATGTCGGCACCGATCGCATCGCATGATCGAATGGCAACCTATGGGGGCCCATGCCGACAACTATTGTTCAAAATGTCCATGTCATCGACACAGCGCTTGAGCATCCTTTGCCAAATGCAAGCCTGGTGATAGAGAACGGTCGCATCAGGGAGGTCGCGAAAGAAGCGCCTCATCTTAAAGACGCCATTGTTTTCGACGGGAACGGACTTTACGCCCTTCCGGGTCTGATCGACTGCCATACACATCCCACACTGACACAACTGAACCTCAGAGCCCTTGAAGATGTGCCGCAAACGCTTATGGCGGCGCGGGCCGCGAACATCCTCAACGATATGCTGATGCGAGGCTTCACATCCATCCGTGATGCCGCAGGCGCCGATTGGGGGTTGAAAACAGCGGTTGAAGAAGGTGCTATTATCGGTCCACGAATGTTTATTTCGGGACGTGCCCTTTCGCAAACGGGAGGGCACGGCGATGTGCGCAGCCGCACCGATGTCCATGTACCGTGTGCTTGTGAAAGCGCTCTCGCGGGCATGACTGAATTCGCTGACGGTGTTGATGACATCAGAAAATCGGTCCGCGAATTGTTCCGCCAAGGGGCAGATCAGATTAAGATTATGGTGTCAGGAGGCGTCGCTTCACCCAACGATCCGTTGGAATGCAACCAATACTCACCCGAAGAAATCGAGACCGTGGTGGAGGAGGCCCATCGGCGCGAGAGCTACGTGATGGCGCACGCCTACGGGGCAGATGCGATCAAGGTCGCTCTGCATGCGGGGGTGCGCTCCATCGAACATGGGACACTCGTCAACCAGGAGGCGGCCGAGCTCGCCCATGCTAAGGGCGCTTTTGTCGTTCCCACCCTGACGATGCCGATCCACCTTTTGCAGGACAACGACGGCGGGCAAGCACTTCCGGCGTTTGCCTCGGAGAACCTGAACCGGATACGGAACGAAGGCTTTCGTGCCATTGATATCTGGAAAAAAGCGGGCGTGAAGCTCGGCTTCGGGACGGATTTACTGGGAGACACCTACCATCTGCAGTCCCAGGAATTCCTTCATCGTGCGGAGGTTGAATCGCCTCGAGATGTCCTGCATTCAGCAACGCGGGTCAATGCGGAGATTTTGCAGATGGAGGGCGTGTTGGGCGTGATCGCAGAGGGCGCCATTGCAGATCTTATTTTGGTCGATGGGAACCCGGTGGATGATCTTACCTATCTTCAGCACCAGGGCCGCCACCTCAAGCTGATCATGAAACAGGGCACGGTGGTGAAAAATGAGCTACACTAGCAACGACCACGGATCACTAGGGCGAGGCGACAGGCATTGAGGACATTTCCGTTCGTCTCCGAAAGCGACCTTGAAGGACATTGGAGCTGGCGCGGCGCGTGCGACGCCATGCGGCGATGCCATCTAGGCGAGAGAGCAATAATCGGCGACACGCTTCTTCAGGAAGAACAAAATTCATTGCTGTGCCGCAGCGCCTGGCTACCTAACATCGCATGCGGCACAAAAATCGCTAGTGTTTTTCCGGACAATGATCGCATACCGCCAGGACGTGCCGTCCAATCTGTCTGCATATTATTCGATCCGTATACAGGTGAAACCAAGGCGTTAGTCGATGGCAATTTGGTGACCAGGATCAAGACAGCGGCAGACTCAGCGCTTGGTGCAGAGCTTTTGGCACGCAGCGACAGCGAGGTGCTGACCATTCTCGGTGCCGGCGTCGTCGCACGCTCTGTGATTGACGCCTACGGCGCGATTTTCCCGACGCTCCGGCGCATTCAGATTTGGAACAGGACCTTTGCGAAGGCTGAGCGTCTCGCACAATCATTCCAGTCGACGCCGATCGATGTGGTAGCCATTGAAGAGATAGAGGAGGCGGTATCAAGCGCGGATATCGTCAGCTCCGCCACCATGGCGAAAGATCCCTTGATTAAGGGGGACTGGATCCGGCCCGGTACCCATGTGGATCTGATCGGCGCTTTCACACCTGATATGCGTGAAGCAGATGATCAACTGATGCAGTGCGCCGAGATCTTCGTCGATGCAAAAGAAACAACGATTGAAGACATCGGCGAACTCAAGATCCCCATTTCGCGCGGAGTTATCAAAGCCGACGACGTCCGAGGCGATTTCTATGATCTCTGTCGCGGGCATAAAGGCCGTTCCGGCCCCGACGCAGTCACCGTCTTTAAGAACGGCGGCGGCGGACATTTGGATCTTATGATCGGGATGTATCTGCTGTCGCGTGTACAGAGCTAGGGGGCAAGAGAGCGAAGCTCGAAGAGAGTGAGGACGTGAACGCCGCCGGTTATGGCTGAACGACGGCTCGCGCCTGTCGATCCGTGTCGAGAGAGAACGCAATTCTAGCGACGTCCAATGCCTTCGGCGCTCATCTCGCCTTATACAATGGAGGTGGCATGAGCGCTGCTCAAACCGGAATCGTGCTCTAGGCAATAGGGTTCGACCAGTCTGACGAGGCAGGCGAGAGACGGACGCACGTCATAGGTTAGCGAGAGCATGCCAGAGCTTTCCAGTGTGGCGGGCCAACTGGCCCCATCGAATTGGGCATGCCTGGCACTATGGCCACCACTTCAGTGCAAACATCATAAAATTGGAGCTGTTTTTGGGCATGCGGGTCAAAGCGAACGGTTCGGCGTCGATTGGTTAAACCGAATAGCCGTTTTGTTTCAGGGCCTTTGCTCGTGAGGCTTCAGCGCAGTTGCAGGGGCGCCGGAAAGCACAGACGGATCAACGACGATAGTTTGAGGCGCTTTACATAAGGCGAGTGCGTATCGTGGTGGTCGGGGCTTTCGGGGAATGCAGCCGTGTTGTCGAAATTCCATCCTTTGGGAGCAGGGTTGTGAAACATAAAGTCTCAGGTATCGCGATGGCGGCGCTTTTAAGCTCCGTATCAGGAGAAGCGTTGGCGCAGGCGTGCACGGACACCGTTCCTGGCCCGAACGGCATCGTCACCTGTACGATCGTGACCACCAACACCCATGTTGAGACCGATGCGGGTGTCACCATCAATATTGAAGATACCGCCTCCCTCGATGGCGCGGTGGCGTTCTCGATCTTCAATACCGACTCCACCATCAACAATGATGGCACGATCAACGGTTCGACGACCTTTTTGATTGGCGTCAGTGACGATGTGTTTGTGAACACCGGCGTCGTCACCGGCACTGTTGCGATGGTGCAAGGGAATGATCAGTTTACGAATGCTGATGGCGGGGTTATCAACGGCATCGTCGATATGGGTAGCTTCGGCGGCGCTGGTAACAACACGATCACGCTCCAATCGGGCAGCACCGTGACGTCACTTGGTTCACTGTTTTTGTCGCCCGCTGGCGCAGATGTTTTGAACATTGAGGAGGGTGCGGTCTTTCTCGGTACGGCGAATGCATTCTCGAATGTGAACTCCGTCGCGAACATCAGTGCTGACGGCGTCGGGCTCTCCTCCATCATCGACTTTGCCCAGGTCAATATCAACACCTCAGGTACGACCACGCTGAATGTGGCTTCGACGTACAACAGCAATATCGACGTCAACAGTGGTGTCTTCGCAGTCAACTCTGGCTCGCTGTTGAATGGCCTTATTGAGGTCAATGGCGGGACGCTGGAGGCGAACACCGCTTCCACTTACGCGGGCGGCGTCACCCTCAACAGCGGTGCGGTGAGCGTTGACAGCGCCAGCCTGTTTTCTGGTCTGGTCACGGTCGCTGGCGGTTCGTTCGACGTCAACACTGGAGCGACTCTCTCCGGTGGCGCCACAGTGACTGGAGGTGTACTGGACATCAATCAAGCGTCAACAATTGTTGGCGCGCTCAATGCAACGGGCGGTGTCGTTAGTCTCGGTACAGAATCAGCAGATGCCAACCTCGCTGTGGGTTCGGTCTCAATTGGCACGAATGCCCGTCTTGAAGGGCGAGGGGATTTTGGGGATTTTGTCTCCTTCGTTGCTCCGATCCAGATCGACGGCGAGATCGCGCCAGATCTCGTGCCCTCCGACGTGACGCTCGTCGGCAACGGTAACATTGTGTTGTCGTCGAGTTCCGTTCTCGACCTGACTGTCGGCTTTGGCCAAGATATCGGTGCGGCGGCAGGAAGCGAGGAAGAGCTTTTCGCCTCCACGCTTGGTTCGAACAACACGACCACGATCAGCGGCGGTACGCTGCGCATAAACTCCACACCCGTTTCTGAATTTATCTTTGGTGAGTTTACGGTGGATGCGGTTTCATCCTTCATATCCACCACGGGCGACTTCGGGACCATTGATACTGGAGATGATTTCGTTCTTGTCGGGACGAGCAACTCCGGTTTTGTTTCGTCAGTGACCTTGCAAAGCGTGTTCGCGGGCGGGCCGTGTGCGATGACCACCCCAGGTGACGGCGGCGTAATCGACTGCTCCGCTAGCACCAATAACGATATCACTATACTGAATGACAATATCACCTTGAACGTTGCGGACGGTGCTGTTTTGGGCGGCACAACGCTCTTTTCCCTCGGCGGCCCCAGCGATGACACTGTTGTGAATGCCGGGACCATCGACGGCGTCGTTGGTATGGTCCAAGGAAATGATCAGTTTACGAATGCTGATGGCGGCGTCATCAATGGCATTGTTGACCTTGGTAGTTTCGGCGGTCCTGGCGATAACACCATCACGTTGCAGTCTGGCAGCACTGTTTCTGAAACTGGGCAGCTTTTCCTTTCGCAGGTCGGTAACGATGTTCTGAACATTGACGAAGGTGCGACCTTCCTGGGAACGGCGACAGCCGCTGCGGGAAATGCTGTTGGCAATCCGGCAGCAATCGTCAACATTGGCGCCGATGGTGTTGAGCTGACGGATCTTATTGGGTTTGGTGTCGTCAATGTCGAAACTGCTGGGACCGTCACGTTGAGTGAAACCTCGACGCAGCTGGGTGCGATCAACCTGCAGTCCGGCATCTTGGATGTTGGTGCCAGCACAACCTTCTCTCAAGCGGTTGATGTGTCTGGGGGCACCTTGTCACTTAACGCGCCGACGATCTTTGATGATGGCCTCAACATCGGTGCGGACAGCCGCTTCGATCAAAACGCTGGCGCGACCGTGAATGGTGCGGGCGTGATGGTGGCTGCGGGTGGTTCCCTTGAGCTTGGCGCGAGCGATCTTGGTGCCAATCTGGAAACGCAGAACCTGATGGTTGCCTCCGGCGGTGTCTTCGGCGGGAGTGGAGCTTTCGGATCCTTCACGCCCAACGTCCTTGCTGACATCATCCTTGGCGGCGTGGTCGCGCCCGATGCGCGCTCTGACGCCACGCTCCTTGGCACGACCTTTACAGGGCTTGGAAATGTTACGCTCACTGACACTTCTGAACTCGTGGCGAGTTTCGGGGTCGGCCTGCCTGGCGGAGGCGACCAGGAGCAGGTCTTTTCGTCGATCCTGGGCGTGACCGGCACCACGACGCTGGAAGGCGGCGCGCTGACACTAAGACCTGTTGCGGGTAGCCAATCGCTCATCGGTGTTTTCGACCTGCCTGTCGTCTCGTCAGCCGGAGCAATTACCGGAGAGTTCGGCGACGTGACGGTTGAAGGAAACTTCATCATCTCCGACATCGACTATCTTTCGAATTCCATATTTGTCACAGTACAGACATTCTTTGGTGCCGGTCAGGACTATCGGGACGATGCCGATGCGTTGGTCGACTACCTCAACACTGTTGTGGGCAGCAATGTTTCGAGCACGCAAAATGCGCTCGAAACACTGGTTCTGCTTGATCCCAGAAATGGTGACCTCGAAACCGCTTTGCAGGAGATTGCGCCGCAGTCCTACGCGTCGGCAACCGGCATTTCGCGTGGACTTGGCTTCGGCATTATAGAAGCCGTGAGCGGCGGAAACCAGTACAGACAAGTGACCGAAGGCGCCAAAACAATGTGGGTGTCGGGCGTCTATGCTGACTCCTCTCAAAGCAGCGACACGCCGGGGCTCTCTGGATTTGATTCTGAGTCTGCGGGCGTTCTGTTCGGTTTTGACTACGCTCTTAACAACGCAGCGACGATCGGTGCTTTCAGCGGCTATGTCGATTTTGATCAGCGTTTTGACGACCTCGCTGCGCAAACGGACGGTGACGGTTTTGCCGTCGGGGCCAAGGGCGAAATCAACTACTCTGATCTGCAGATCCAAGTGATCGTCGGGAAGGTCTTTGGCGACGCGGAAACCAGCCGATCGTTTGCCTCCCTCGCCAGCGGGGCGAGCGACAATTTTGATCTCGACACGGCGTTTGCGCGCGCGAGCTTTGCCTATGCACTTGACGTCAGTGATGTTGTTGCGGTGACCCCCCATGCGCGCCTGACTCTGTTGCGCTCGACCGTTGGTGATTTTCAAGAAACGAGCGACATCGATCTCGCTTTCGAGGCTGATAGTCAGACAACCGACTTTGCCTATGGCGACCTGGGACTAACACTTGCTGCGCCGGGCGGTGTTTTTGGAGGTCAACTGCGACCCTATGTTGAAGGTGGCGCCCGCTATGAGTTGCTGGGCAATGACGCCACCTCGGAGGCGGGTTTCGTTGGCGAGTCGACGCGCTACGTCGTTCAAGGTCTCGAAACCGATCGCGCTGCCGGTTATCTCCGAGCAGGGGCGACGTGGTCGCTGACTGACTCATTGAGTATCAGCCTTGATGGGCAGAATGTGTTCGGCGGCGATTTCAATCGCCACAACGTCCTGCTGCGGTTGAGCGGGCAGTTCTGACCTGCCCAACCACCGTGTGAACGGTCGTGGTTGGGCATTCGGGCCCAACGGACCCCTCGAACGTCCGTGGAAAGAGCAACGGTCGCGTCACGTTTTCTTATGCTGACCTCCCTCCTTGCGGCCTGGGGGCTTCGCCATGACCGCAAACACGTGTTAGGCTCGTCCGGTGGAGTTTAGTGACGAACAAGTGAGCTATCTTGGGCTGTCAGCAGACCATGCGCTGGAAACTTCTTTACAGGAACAGCTATACCAGCAGATTCTCTTGAAAGTTGTGACTGGGGCGTTCCCTGTTGGCATGCGATTGCCGCCCACGCGCAAACTGAGCGATAAACTCAAGGTCTCCCGCAACACCGCCGCGGCTGTCTATGACCGACTGATTTCTGAAGGCTTGGTCGTCTCAAGATCACGCAGCGGCGTTTTCGTCTCCAGTCGGAACGAATACTCTGCGAGCTTTGACTCGATTCACGGGGGCCAAGACCGCAAGAACGAAGACTGGTGGACAGAGCGATTCTCGTTCTCCGAACGCCAGGCTCAGTTTTCCGCGATCTCGCCGGACTGGGAGAAATTTCCGTTTCCCTTCATCGAGCGATCGTTTGATCAGTCATTGTTTCCGGTTTCAGAGTGGCGGGAGGCCACGCGAAAAGCGCTGAGCGTGTCCAACATCTCAAGCTGGTCGCGCGATTTCGGTGACGCTGATTTCCCGCCATTGATTGAAGAGATCCAGCGTCGGGTTTTGCCTAAGCGCGATCTGACCGCGCGGCGCGACGAGATCCTCATCACGTCAGGCGCGCATCACGGATTGCATCTTGTGATTGAGATTTTCGTGCGCACCGGAACTGTTGTGGGTATTGAGGAGCCTTGTAACCCGGAGCTCTTGTTCTTGCTGCAGCAAAAGCGGGTGCGGATCGAATACTTTGCGGTCGATGACCACGGGGTGGTGCTCGACGAAGAAAAGTTCGCTCAGTGTGATGTCTTTTTTACCTCACCTGGTCGTCAGCGACCAACCGGCGTGGCGATGTCACCTCAACGTCGCGCAGCGCTTGTCGAGTTGGCAAAGGAACAGAACGTTGTTCTGATCGAAGATGATCACCATTGGGAGGTCGGCGTCGAAGAGGTGGCCCAATCGGCACTCCTCGCAAAGGCCAACGGCGCGCCTGTGGTCTACGTGTCGACGCTGGCCCAGCCCTTGGCCGCGGCTATTCGGCTTGGTGTTCTCATAGCGCCCGCGCCGGTCATCCGGGCCGCGAGGGCTTTGCGGCGCCTTTACTCACGACAGCCCGCGCTGAGTCTCCAATGCACCTTCGCGCAGTATCTCGCCATGGGCCACTATGACACCAGCTTACATCGTGTACGAAATGCTTTCGACGAACGGATGGGGGCGCTGCGTGATGCTTTGAACCACTACTTTCCGCAGCGCATTTCGATGACCCCCTCGCGCCAAGGATCAGCGGGTTGGGTGACCGGGCCAAAGGACTTGGACGTTGGGCGTATGGCGAGACTCGCGGAGGCCCGCGGTGTACTGATTGGAAACGGTGCCGACTACTTTTCTCGCCAGCCGCCGCAGAACATCTTCCGGCTGGGCGTCTCGGGTATAGCGGCGGACAGGATACGCGAAGGTATCGCCCGTGTTTCAGCGGCCTTTCGGGATACCCTCGGACCTGGTTCAGCCGATCCGGACTTTGATCCGCTCGCCGCACTCACCGGTGCAAAGCTCAAGCGGGCGTTATCCGGCGCGACCATTCTTTGTAAGACTGTCTATGGCGAGCCATGCAAGATCAAGCTCCATCGCAGTGGCGCCATGTCGGGGGAGGCGGGCTTCGCCAATGAAGAGAACGACATCGGTCAGTGGACCGTTGAGGGTGATTATTGGCAAAGACGGTGGCGCAGTTGGGCCTATGGCGAGGCCGCAAAGTTCCGCGTCGTCATCAATGACAATCGGATCAGCTGGTACAATGCGGATGGCCGCCTAATCGATTGGGGGGTGATCATTGGATCGTCTTAGCGTTCATCCGAGGGTCCGATCAGGCCGCTGAACGGCGAAACCGGTGTGCTCATGCCCGCCAACAACAGCTCCCCAACCCAACTGGCCTCATGGAATAGGCACGAACTGGCCCTATGACGCCTTCGCGCCTCTGAGCGATGCTGTCGCGTAATTTGGGGGTCGCAGTCGTTTCCAACATGGGACGCGGAGCCGGACCACTCGACTGGAAATACAACGACAAGAGCCATCACAGGGTGCTGTTTTGGGCTCCGGTCAGAAGGTTTAGCGGCGAGCGTTCACGATCATAAGACGGTGATCGGGACACGAGCCGGACAGGACGAAATCAAAGAGACCAGATATGCCCCAGTTTTCTGTCGCCTTGATCCAAGCTGAGCTCGAGAACGCTGACAACACGGCGCTTCTTCGCCGAGAGATCAAGTCGGTCCGGGCGAGGTTCCCATGGGTTGATATGGTGGTGTTGGCTGAGCTGGCCTCTCTTGGAACCAGTCCTAAGGCCGCTCAAACCCTACCAGGGCCTACGGAGAATATGTATGCGGATCTTGCGCGGGAGGTCGGGCTTTGGATCATTCCGGGCAGTCTTTATGAGCTCTCCGATGGTGTGATCTACAACACAGCCCCAGTGATCAATCCTGCCGGAGAGGTTGTTGCACGGGCCCGTAAGACCTATCCGTTTGCGCCCTACGAACAGGGCGTTGCTGGCGGAGAGCATTTCACCACCTTTGATGTTCCGGGTGCTGGGCGTTTTGGAGTGTCGGTCTGCTATGACATGTGGTTCCCTGAAACCACACGCTCTCTCGTTCATCTTGGTGCGGAAGCGATTATCCACCCAAGCCTAACGGGTACGATCGATCGTGATGTCGAGCTGTCTATTGCCAGGGCCAGCGCGGCAATGAACAACGTGTACTTCTTTGATGTAAATGCAGCTGGCCGGCTCGGCCTGGGACAATCGATTGCTGTCGGACCTGGTGGTGAGGTGTTGTACCAGGCCGGGTCAGCACGTGAGATCATTCCTTTAGAGATCGATTTTGATTACTTGCGACGGGTACGCGAGCGGGGGTGGCATGGGCTTGGCCAGCCGTTGAAGAGTTTCCGCGATCGTGACGTGACATTTCCTGCTTATTCAGGGGAGCCGTCACCGACATTAAACGCACTCGGACCATTAAAAAAGTCCGGAGCCGAATAGGCAGCGTGACCAAGGCGTATAGGGGCCAGTGCGAGAGGGGTATGCAATGAAGAAGCGGTGGGATCGTACAAAGAGCAGTTTGCTTCTTGGCGTTGCGCTCTTAGGTTTGTCCGCGACGGGGGCGCAGGCGCAACCTGGTGCGCAAGTCATCTTCGTCGATGACGAAGGTGGCTTGACAGGGTTTGAAGAGACTGATGATGCGATCATCTTCGACGTGGTCCGTATCAAGGGGCGCACAGCAGGGCCTGTGTTTTTTGGTGACTACTTTTTCGGCTCGACACCGGCCGCTGCCAGCTACCTCAACAACACGCCGATCTTTGTGAGTCTCGCGCCGCTGGATTTCGGCAACTTCGCCCGCAGTGCTAGCGGCCTTCTTGATATTGAAAGCGTCGATGTTTTTTCGACGCCGCAGTCATCTCGTCTTGGGGCTGAAAGCTTGAATGGCGCGGTTCTTTACGAGCAGCGTGAGGCACAGCTCGGCGAGTTCGAGGGACGCTTCAGCGGTTCGCTTTCCGGCACCGAGGGGTCTGAAAGTCTGGGCTACACGGTCGGCGGCTTTGTCAACGTTCCGGTCGGCGATAAGGCAGCGTTGCGCGCTAACGTTTATTTGCAGGATTTTCCTGGCGTCGTTGACTACGCTAATCTGTATACGCTTGATGAGGCGGGCGTTCCGGTGACGCCCAATGGCATATTGGATGATGGATTTGACTCCGCAATCTATCGATCAGTGGCCGATCAAGATGATTTCGAGAGCTTTTATGGCCGGCTGAACTTTTACTGGGCGCCGCGAGACGACATCGAGATATCCATAAATTATCATTATCAAGATGATGACAGCGGCGGTTTTCGGCAACCAACTGTCGGTGTCAACGGTCTCGATGAGGCCTATGACGAGCTTGAACGCGGCGCGGTCATTGCTGAGCCGTCGGATCGAGAGCTTCACTTGGTATCGCTTGAAGGTGAAGTTGATTTCGGCTTTGCCAAGTTATCCTCATCGACGTCGTTTCATGAAAATGAAGGTGCACGAATTAACGACAGCACCGGCTTCTTCGCCAACAACTTGGCTGTCGATTTCGCGCTCGACTCCGATTTGAACGGGACGAACGATTTGTTTTTTCCGCGACCACTTTACCAGACGACGCGGACATTCGAAGACACATCCTTTGTGCAAGAGTTGCGCCTGACAGATGACGAAGGGCCGCTGAAATACGTCACTGGTGTGTTCTTCCGCGATCAAGAACGGTCATTGCTTCAGCAATCGGATCTTCCTGGTTACGAGGCTTGGGCTGACGCACGAGCCGCGTTCTTTATGATTGATGACTTCGTGTTTTCCGACAACGTGTTCACCTTTGATCGGACGGAAAACTACCAAGAAATCTCTCTGTACGGTGATGTCTCCTATAGCGTTACGCCAGCCTTGGAGGTTCACGGCGGTGTGAAATGGGTTGATATTGATTCAGACATCGATACCGCTGTTCGTACGGGGGTGTCCGATATCGGGTTCTCTGAAGGAACCTCGAGTTTTACGAACGATGCTGATGACGTCCAATTCAACGCTGGTGTGAACTACGCACTCAAGAGTAACACGCAGCTTTATGCAACGTATTCGGAGGGTTTTCGCCGAGGTGGTTCAAACGGTGTCTCAACTGAAGGTATCTTCGTTAATGCTGGCGGCTTCGCGTCGTTCAGCCCTGATACCACGAAGAATTATGATGTTGGCATTCGCGGTACGATCGGAGCCGTCCAGTATGATCTGAGGGGCTATTTTGAGGATTGGGATAATCCTCAGTTCATCACCTCAACAGTGGAGGGCGTGCTGTCCGCGATCGTCAATGGCGAAGAGGCCCGCACATATGGCGTGGTGGCGGCGTTCAATGGTGCCTTGTTCGATGACCGCGTTCACTATGGTGTTCAGTACACATATACTGATGCCGAGTTGAGTGAGGACCTTTTGCTTCCGCCTCTCTTTGAGGGTGACACCGGGCAGCTCTTGGCTCCGTCGGGATCGCGTTTGCCGTTTATCTCCGACCACACCATCGATTTCGCGTTCGACTATCAAAGACCGCTGGGAGACTTCTTCTTCATCACGCGCCTTGATGGCGCCTATCAATCGTCTCGGCAAAATCTCTTTGACCCCTTGTTTGAGAGCACAGAGGTCTTTGATGGTTTCGCCACTGTTGATCTGTCTTTCACCCTGGCGGCGGGCA
>JBCDLG010000038.1:0-28403 GCA_038745625.1 Pseudomonadota bacterium
CGCAGAGCTGCTTCTGCATCGAACGCCGAGGAGGGCTCCCGCGCCAATGAGGCGATGGCGTAGAGCGGAAGCTGAGAGAGATAGGGCTGCACCATCGGGTTGGCGACATAGCTGTTTGCAAGTCCCCTGAGCGCTGGCTCGCGCTCCTCTGCGCCTTTGAGAAACAGAAACCGGCTGCTCTTGGCGCCATCATTCGCTGGGTAGTTGTCCCAGATCACTGGCTTGCGTCCAAGCCGGTTTGCGACATCGCTCAGATGATCATCTGTCAGCGCGGTGCTCAGGACGTTCGGCCCCGTCCAGAAGACGTCGATGCTCTTTGGAAGGTTGCGCCCTAGGGTTTCGAGATACCCCTTTGGGGGAGGGCCGAAGACCTGTGCGAGAACTGGATCATCGGAGTAATAGGTCGGGCAAAGAGTGATGGTATCGCCTGGCCAATGCTCCAAAGCAAAACGAGCGATCTCGACTTGGATGATGGCAAGATTGTCGACATCTCCGCGTACGTCATCGAACAACAACGAAAGCTGATCGCAGCCGCTGTCCGCGAGGGCGCTGAGCTTGGAGGTTAGCAGCTTCCGCGTGGCGCTGGACCAATCGCGCCAGATTTCAAAGGGGCTGAGCCCAACGCCAAAAGTGAGACTTGCGTTATGCGCGGTGTTGGCCAGTTTTGCGAGGGCCCGCTGCTCATCGGCGCTGAACGGCCGTGCCCATTCCCGCCGGAGGCTTCGGTCGGCCTTTGGCGCGTAGATATAGCCGTCAAAACCCCACTGTCCGAGCTTGCGCAAGGTGTGCCCCCGTGCGGCGCTTGACCATGGCTGGCCATAGAATCCCTCAATGATCCAGAGCGGTGTGTGCGTGTTCATGCTGGTCGATGTCCCGACGCGGCCCCGACCCTTGGCTTAGCGTTCGAAACGGTGCAAATGGTAGCTAAAAGGTATTATGGCGTGTGCAGGGAGTTCGGGACGTGACCTCTTTGATGAAGTCAGAGGCCAGTGAGGCTCCGCAGCGCGTTGCTGAGCAAGAGATGGCGCTTGCGCCGGTGCTTGAGAATTTGGCGGGTCAGATCAATGTCGCGCGCTTGCCGCTGGTCACAACCATCGCCCGTGGGACATCGGATCACGCCGCCTCGTTCGCCAAGTATGTGATCGAAACCAGGCTCGGTGTGCCTGTGTCGTCGCTGGGTCCATCCGTGGTCAGTGTTTATGGCGCCAAGCCTTTTCGAGAACGGCAGCTCGTGCTGGCGATCTCCCAATCCGGGCAAAGCCCCGACCTGGTTCGGAGTGTCGAGGCCGCTCGCTCAGCAGGCGCCATAACGGCCGCTATGGTCAACGTCGCTGACAGCCCTGTTGCCGAGGCGAGCGATGTGGTTCTCCCCATCGGGGCTGGCGAAGAACGGGCGGTCGCTGCGACCAAATCCTTCATCTGCAGTTTGACAGCGATCCTGCGCCTCACCGCGGCTTTGCGTCCTGACGATGTGTTGAAAGTTGCGCTGGCTGAGCTGCCCGCGGCTTTGCAGTCGGCCCAGGCGCTTCCTTGGTTTGCATCCGCGGGTGATGTCTTCACCACAGCCCAGAGTGCATTCGTGATCGGTCGAGGTTATACGTTCCCGGTGGCGCAAGAGGCAGCATTGAAGCTGAAAGAGACGGGCGGACTGCACGCCGAAGCGTTCAGCGCCGCTGAGGTGCAGCATGGGCCCAAAGCGGTGCCAGGGCCGGGCTTTCCTGTCCTGTCGCTTGGATCGCTCGACGCTGCGCAAGGCAGCACAGACGACGCGGCGGAGACGCTCCGCGCCTTGGGCGCACTGGTGTTCAGCGCAGACGGCTCTGGCGACGATGATCCCCGGTCTCTGCCGGTTGTCAAAACAGGCCACGAGCTCACGCAACCTGTCGTGCAGATCAGCGCCTTTTATGCGTTTGCGGAGCGCCTGGCCCGGGCGCGCGGCGTGAACCCTGATGCGCCGCCTGCCTTGCTTAAAGTGACGGAGACCCTGTGACACGCTATCGACTGACCGGAGCAGAAGTCGTGGTGCCGGACGGGTTGCGGCATCTTGATGTCGTCATCAGTGACGCGACCATCGAAGCCCTGATCGATCCGTCTGCCCCTGAAGATGGCGCGGACACTGTTGCGCTTGGTGGTGGCCTTTTGGCGCCTGGCTTTATTGATCTCCAGGTCAATGGTGGCGGCGGGGTGCTATTCAACGACGAGACGACGCGCCGGGGTGTGGAAGAGATCGCAGCGGCGCATCGGCCTTTCGGCACTTGCGGTATGCTCCCGACACTGATTTCTGACGGACCTGCTGCTCTGCGCGCGGCTGTCCAAGCCGTGGACGAGGCGATGGAAGCCGGCGTGCCGGGCGTGCTTGGCGTTCATCTGGAAGGGCCCTTCTTGAACGCCCAGAAAAAGGGCATCCATGATCAGCAGCATCTTCGTGCGCTGACGCCAGAGGAGCTGGAGGTGCTCACCTCGCTCAAACGCGGCAAGACGCTTGTGACGCTGGCCCCTGAAACTGTGCGTACAGAGGATATTCGCGCGCTTGTGGCGCATGGCGTGCATGTCGCTCTCGGTCATTCCTTGGCCACCTATGACGAGGCGAAGGCCGCAGAAGCCCATGGCGTCACTGGATACACCCATCTTTTCAACGCGATGCCAGCACTGGCTTCGCGTGAGCCTGGCGCGATTGCGGCGGCCCTCGAAGGTGGCGCATGGTGCGGGCTCATCGCGGACGGACATCACGTCGATCCAGCGATGCTTCGTTTAGCGATCCGTGCCAAGATAGATAAGCGTTTTTGCCTGGTGACTGACGCCATGCCTTGCGCTGGCACGATGATGGAAAGTTTTGACCTTGGTGGACAGACCATCACGGTTGCCGGCGGCGCGTGCCGCGGACCTGATGGGACACTCGCGGGTTCGGCCCTCACCATGGACAAAGCGGTTCGCTTTGCGTTGCAGGAGCTCGAGCTCTCGTCGAGAGACGCTTTGCGGATGGCGAGCTTTGAACCCGCGGCATTCTTGAGGCTGAGCGATGACTTGGGCGTCATCCGACCTGGCGCGCGCGCATCCTTGGTTCATCTCGACGAGACCTACCACGTGATCCGTACGGTGATTGACGGCAGTATCGAGACGCACCGACATCCAGGTTGATGGCTAGCGCTCGTTTTGTCTCCGTCGATGTTCTGCGCGGCTTCGACATGGTCATCATCCTTGGTGTTGATGTGCTGGCCTACCGTCTAGCCGGTGCGATACAAAATCCGTGGACAGAAGGCGTCGCGAGCCTTTTTCGTCATGCTGAATGGGTTGGCTTCACGCCCTATGATCTTGTTTTTCCGCTCTTCATCTTTCTCGCGGGCGTGTCGATCGGCCTGGGCGAGAAAACCCGCGGCACCAGCGCACCGCTCAAAAAAGCTGCGCGACGGGCAGGGATTTTCCTTGTTCTCGGTGTGATTTACAATTTTGGGTGGGACTGGTCACCCGATCGTTTCCGTCTGCCGAGCGTTTTGTTTTTAATCGGTATGTCCGGGCTCGCCGCAACCTGGGTGAGTGTACTGACCGACAGCGCGCGCCTTAGGCTTGCCTTCGCAGCGGGCGCGCTCCTGATCCTGACGGGGCTCCAGTATGCGATGCCCGTACCTGGGTTTGGTCCTGCTGTTCTGACTCCGGAGGGAAGTGTCAACGGATGGATTGATCGATGGGTGCTGCCAGGCCGCCTTTACGGCGACACCTATGATCCGGAGGGCGTCCTGTCACTTTTGGCGGGGGCCGCGATGGCGACCAGCGGCCTCGTAGCAGGGCGCATCCTCGCTGATGCTGTGACACCGCGGCAAACGGCGATGCGTTTGGCGCAGGGAGGCGGCGTAGCCCTGGTGCTAGGCGTCGCAGCGACCTTCTTTGTGCCGCCGATCAAAAAGATCTGGACTCTGTCCTTTGATCTCATGGCGATTGGTTCCAGCGCGCTTCTACTTGCCGCGTGTGTGGTGCTTTTTGACGGTGCACGGGTATCAGCTCAACGGCTATCATGGATCACGGCCGTCGGAGCCAATGCGATTTTGGCCTATATGGGCTCACGCTTTTTGATTTATCCGCTCACGTGGCAATGGAGCGCCGAGCTCAACCCTTGGGCAGGCGTCGCGCTTGTGGCGGTCCTGTTAGCCGTGCAGATGGCTCTCTTGCAGGTCTTGTTCCGCCGTCAGATCTTCTTTCGCGTTTGAACCGGCCGGCAGGACCGCCACACCGAAGCTGACCAACGACCCCAGCGTCAGTTTCCACGGGAACGCCATCGAGGTGAAGGCCGCTGGAACCCCCAGACTGCCGCCAAACGCGGGATCGCCGATCAGCACGAACAAGAAGCCCGCTGCCAAAGCGGCCACGATGCTGGTTTCGCTCCCGCGCGCCGTAAAAATGGCTGCCGCGAACACCCCAATCAGTCCGGCATAGGCAAACACCATCACCTGCAGAGCAAATTCAAGCAACGGAAGATCCGTGGACTGCTGCCAGTAGTAGCAAAGAAGCGCTGTCAGCAGCAGCACAACAGCGATGACTGTCATGGCGATCCGCCCGGCACGCACCGCATCGAACGCAGCCCCTCGTTTCACAAGCGGCTCATAAAAGTCCTTCACTGCGACCGATGCCATGGAGTTAAGACCCGATGTCAGTGTCGAGACGGCTGCCGCGAGAACGGCCGCGCCGCAAAGGCCACGCAGGCCTGTCGGGAGCTCTGACAGAATATAGCGCATAAAGACCGTCGTCGCTTCAACGGCCTCAGCTGCAGGTTCGAGTCCGGTCAGGTCTGTGCGCTCATAGAAGATATGGAGGAGCTGGCCAATGCTGAGAAAGATAAAAACGATCGGCAGGGCACCGAGCGAGGCCCACATGATCGCTTTGCCAGCATGCTGCGCATCTTTCGCGGCGAGGAGCCGCTGGGTCGTGTCCTGATCAAGTCCAAAGTTGCCTAGGTTCAAGAGCGCAACGCCTGTGATCACCGCGGGCACGGTGAATGGGTCATCGAGGCGAAAGGAAAAGTCAAGAAAAGTCAGTTTGTTGTCACCCACCGGTGGAAGCGCGAGGGCGCTGATAAGCTCGCCTGAGCTCAGTCCTAAGCGCGACAGGATCAGGATCAAGACGATCACCGCCGCGCCGACATAGACGCCGAACTGGATCGCATCGCTGGTGATCACCGATCGCAGGCCGCCGCCGATCGTTAAGATCAGTCCAAGGATGGTAATCAGAATGGTAGCGATCAGGATCGTTCCGCCGTCGACCCGCAGGAACAGGATCATCGCGACGGCCAACGCCGCCATGAAGAGCCGCGAACCGTTGGCCAGCACCCGGCCGAGAAGATACATGCCGCCAGCCGCTCGCATCGCCACCGGGCCATAGCGCTGATTGAGCAGCTCATAGACCGTCGTGACCTGAAGCGCGTAGAAGCGCGGCAACAAAAAGCGGCTGACGCCTAAACTGGCGAGCACCATGCTCAGTGTGCCCGCAAGATAGGTGTAGTCGCCACGAAACCCCGTGTCAGGCCCACCAAGAAAGGTGGCGGCCGATTGCGTTGTTGCAAGTACGGAGAAAGCGATCAGCCAAACCGGCATCGAGCCCGAGGCCAGAAAGTAGTCCTTAGAGGTCTGCGCGCCGCGCTGGGACAACCACCACCCAAGGCCAACCGATCCGAGCAAGTAGGCAGCGAGGACCAACCAATCGGCAACACCAAAACCGGTTCCTGAAGGCATAGCGATGAGCTTTCTGTTCTCGTTGTTATCGGTTCTGGGCTTCGTTGCTTCGCCTGCCGCGATCATTCATGAAAGCGCGGTCACCCGCTGGGAAACACGCAGCCTAATCAATCGGAAATACCATTCCAATACCAATAATGCGGCTTGCTGCTGTTTCGTGCGAGAAGGGCGGGTTGATCGGTATGGTCCGGTGCGCACTCATCAGTGCACGTTGTCGCTCGCTGTGCGGATCACGACACCTGTGGCGTCGTCGGAGACCTTCGTGCGGGTGAAGCGGCGGCAGGCACTGTCGCCAGCTTCTGCTGTGCGCACCCGTTGCAGCACATGGTGAAGCGGCCCCCTCAGCGCCGCGGTAAAAAAGGCGTCAGCGCGGCCAATCCGCAGAACGTCCACATAGCGGTCGAGGCCATCACTGGTGAGAAGGAGCGACATGCCGGGCGAGAAGGGGATGGTGCGCGTGACCAAGTGGTGGGGTTGGACCTTCTCAAGGCGCAGCACGCTGTACCCGCCGGACGTGTTGATGCGCTCTTGGTTCTTGCGCCGAACATCCGCCAATTGAGGCTTGAGTTCGTCGACGGACGCGTCCGGATGGTGGCGCTGAAGCTCGACAAGCTTGTCCAAGGTTCGCTGCTCATACGGTTCCACAGAACGGTCTTTCAACCGACGGAGCGTATGGTCTTTATCCATATACCACGCCGAGCAGTCGCCGATCGCAGTCAACTCGATATGCTGATCGATAATCCGGGCCATGACCAACACTGTAGCTGGGCCCTCAGATGGCGTGCGGCCCCAGTCATGTTGGCACCGCTTCACACCCGCATTGAGGAGATCCAGCGTCGTCATGGCAGGGTCTCTCGCAAGCTCGTCGGCAAAGGAGGCGCTCATTCGATGAACAAATGTGTCCGTATCGAGCGTAACCTCCTGATCCGGCGCATCATTGGCGGTCACGCCGTCCAAGACCCATGCGGCCTCTGCGGTGAAACCGAAATGGTCCTCGTTGGGCGATGCCGAACCCGGCACTGAACATGCATCCAAAAGCTCAAAACAACGCCGCATGGCAACCACCCCTTGTCTCTACGTGTACAGCCAATGGGGCCGCTGGAGTTCGTCCCAGCTTTTCTCGTCTTCGCCGGAAAGCGCGTCGAGGTCACCCGGTTCTGACACTGGATCATCAACCCACTCACGCAGAAGTGGGCTGCCGTTGATGACGTCGATCGCCTGCTTGCCTTCTTCATACTCGTAGTGGAAGTCACGCCAGATTTCATAGTCCGGGTAAAGACTGCGGACAGCCTTAAAGCCAAGAGCGACCACACGCCAGGGCTGGAAGGCGCCGTGCTGATAAGTCGGATGATCAGCATGGATCTGAAAGCCGTGACAGAGTTGATGCGCATGCTTATGAAACGTTGGCTCGAACCAACATTCTCTGAGAATGCACCCCGCGATCCAGGACGGGGCAAGTTCGTCCATCTTAGAAAGCACGTCGCGTGCATTGATGTCAGGTGCACCAAAGAGTTCGAGCGCCCGCGTCGTCCCGCGACCCTCTGAAAGTGTTGCGCCTTCAAGAAGGACCGTTCCCGCATAAGCACGCGCCATGTTCAAGGTCGGGGTGTTGGGGCTTGGGTTGATCCAAGGCCGCTCACGGAGGTCCCAGCCATAGCCGGGTGCTGTCTCCGCGCCCCAACCCTCCATTTCGATGACTTTGTAGTCCACATCGAGGCCGAACTGCCGGATGAACCAATGACCCATCTCGCCCATGGTCAGGCCGTGCCGCATGGGCATGGGACCCGCGCCAACAAAGCTCTCCCAGCCGGGGCGCAAGGAGAGACCCTCAACGGGTCGGCCTGCCGGGTTTGGGCGATCAAGCACCCACACGGATTTTCCGTGAGCAGCCGCCGCTTCGAGAATGTAAAGAAGCGTGGTGATGAACGTATAGATGCGGCAGCCGAGGTCCTGCAGGTCGATCAAGACAACATCGCAGGAATCGATCATTTCCTGCGTCGGACGGCGAACCTCTCCATACAGACTGAAGACGGGGATACCGTGCACCGGATCGTCGAAATCGGGGGACTCGACCATGTTGTCCTGCTTATCACCGCGTAAGCCATGTTGCGGGCCGAACGCCGCTGTCAGCGTCAGGTCATCGCAGGCCGCCAGCGCATCGAGCGCATGGGTAAGGTCGGTGGTCACGGAAGCAGGGTGCGCCAGAAGGCCCAAGCGTTTCCCAACAAGAGGTCGGCGGAGCTCTTGATCCGACAACAGGCGATCCAAACCAAAACGGGTCATAGGTCCTCACTTATGGGGCGATGGTGGCAGAAAAACTCTGGCGGTTATGAAAATCAGGGTTCGCGGACCCGTGTGACAGCGCCCAATAGGAGCACTGGTCGCGCTCGTCTTGAAGCACTGCGGACAGGCCAATGGCGAGCCGCGGCCCGCGGTCAGAAAACTCGGTGGGCAGAGATAACTTCACGCCGCATCTCAAACGATCATTATCCTGCTCGATGTCGATCGTCGGTCGTTCAGGATCAAACGGTTTGTCGCTCTGTCGGCGATAGTCCGAAAAGCAAAATCCATCCCATTCCGACGACGGAGAGACATTCAGCTCATAATACTCCGGAGCGTCGTGAAGGCCGAAAAAGAGCTCAAAACAGGTGGCTTTCCACAGCTCGTGTCCGCGAGTGGAGGGCCGCTGCGGCGGAATGCGCAACGCTCCAAGCTCTCCTTCGAGCTCGTAGGTCGCTTGGATCGTGTTGGCGTGAAGCTCGATGGTGGCCGAAACGCGCACAGCCGGAGGTGCCGGTTCCGAGGGATGTGGGGAGAGCCAGTATTTCGGCATTGTTTTCACCCAATCGAGACGGGCACCCTCTCTAACATGGCTCACGCAATCCCGCTGAAACACTTGGTTTGCGCCCTATTGGTATTATGTTGGACTATACGGACATCGAGCGTTAAGTAAAGGTTCGCGAGGCGCCGAGGAGGCGAACATGGACGAGCATTTCTACCTCGGTATCGATGCTGGCGGGAGCCGATGCAAGGCGCGGCTTGCCGATTGCAACGGGCGGGTGCTCTGCCAAGCGGAGCTTGGTCCGGCCAACACTTGGATTGGGGTGGAGCCCTTGCGCCAAGTGCTGATCGAGGTGGCGGAGCAGGCGTTCTCGCTCGCCGGCTTGCCAGCTGAGACGATCGCGCGGACGCATGCCGGTCTTGGCATTGCAGGTCTTTCGCGCCGCGGTGGTGAACGGCCGATCGATGAAATGGAACTTCCGTTCTTTGACTATCGCATTGATACTGATGCGGCCGTTGCGCAATTGGGCGCATATGGCGGGGCTGATGGCGCGATCCTTATACTCGGTACAGGGAGCGTTGCTTATAGCCGTATCGGTGATGTCGTCACCGTGATCGGCGGGTACGGATTTCCTATTTCGGACGAGGGGAGCGGGGCCGCGCTGGGGCTGAGTGCCGTGCGCCATGCTTTGCGCGCGCTTGATGGTCGGACAAAGCCGACGCCGCTCAGTCATGCGATCTCGTCCCACTTCAGCCATGATACGCGGTGCGCCATCAAGTGGATGGATCAGGCGACGCCGCGCGATTATGCGAGCTTTGCCCCCACTGTGCTCAATTTCGCTGACGACAATGATGAGATTGCGCGCCTTATCGTCGAAGACGCTGCCAAGCATGTCGAACGCTTCATCGAAACCATCTTTGCAAAGGGCGCACCGGCTTGCGCTCTCGTGGGGGGCGTCTCAGAGCGGATGCGTCAATGGCTCCGGACACGGACGACGGAGCGCCTCGTCGATGCTCTTGGTGATGGCCTTGATGGCGCGCTGCAGCTTGCGGGCCTCGATGTTGCCAGCGCCCGGCCGCTTGAGACGCGTGCACCTTACATCGCCACTGAGTGATAGCTTCCGTCGAAGTAAATGAGGGGTTCCTCCGTATTGTGACGGAATGCCATCACGCGACCAAGAACCATGGTGTGGTCCCCGGCATCAATGGTCTGGTGTCGCGTGCATTCAAAGCCTGCGAGGCAGTCTTTGACAAGCAATGTCTCGCCGTCAAATTGGCTCATCGCCAAGGAATTCTGTCCGGGCCCGCCTTTCGCCCACAGATCTGCCAGCGATGATTGATTTTTCGTCAAGATACTGATGGAATAATTTTGCGCCTCGCGAAAAAGAGAGCATCGCCGCGATGATCGGCGGAGGCTCCATAACACCAGTGGTGGCTCCAGCGAGATCGAGGTGAAAGAGTTGACCGTCATCGCGTGGATTGCCCGGTCAGCTGTCATGCAAGACACGATCGTCACGCCTGTCGCAAACTGCGCGAGCGTCTTGCGGTACGCGGCCTTTCGGTCATCTCGCCGGTCCGGGGCGTCGCCAGCGAAGGGTCTGAGATAGGCCGAGCCGTCCATACTCAACTCGCTAGCCATAGGCGACCCCGCTGGCCAACAAGGACGCATCGCTCCGAAGGCGCTCAACGATCAGCCGGAGGCCGTTGCCGCGACCTGGAGCGACAAAGGTGTCCAGCCCCAAACGCTTGATCACATCATCATCCATAAGTTTGATCTCGGCCGCTCGCGCCCCATCCACAATACCAAAAAAGATCGACAGTATACCGCACATCAAGACGGAATCCGATGTGCCCTCGAAAGTCATGGCGGCGTCCGATGATCGCTGGGCCGGCCAAAGCCATACCCGTGACTGGCACCCGGTTAAGCGCCGCTCTTCTGTCAGCTGGTCACTGCGCGGCTCGGGCAAGCCACGTCCAAGCGAAATCAGGAACTGTGATCGGGCCGCTGGATCTGCAAGACCCGACAGCGTGTCGGCGTAGCGATCGATGGCGCTCTGTAAAGAGGAAGGTGTCATATCCGGGGTCTCGCTCGAGAGGTGCCTATATCAGAGGATGAGGTCTTGTGTTTCAGGGTCCATCCGCAGACGACCTATCGCCATAGCGTGGGCATCGCATTGGTTGGCGATATGTTGCCGCGCAGCCTGGATGTCGTTCAAGATCCGCCCGAACGGATTCTCAAGACGAAGTGCCGTTCCCCCAAGCGACTGAAAAAGTCGGTAGGCTAGGTGGCAGCAATCATCGGTCACCTTGGCGGAGTGGTAGCGGTAGAACTGCCGGTCAGCGATGGTCAATTCCGCTTCCCCATGGGCTGCCGCGAGCATATGCGCCATCTGCTGGTGGAGCACAATCTGCATGCTGTGAAGTGCAGCGGCAGTTTCTCCGCAGGCAGCCAAAAATGTTGGATTCTCTCGGGCACGTGCCTGGGCTGCGTTGACTCGCTTGGTGTTCACCTCTTCGCAGCGTGACAGAAATCCCCTCAGGGCACCGATCGATGCACTGGATATGGCGCGGAGCTGGAGCTGGAGAAACGGTATGGCATAAAGTGGTGACGCCTCGCGCAAGCCCGGGGTTTGTCTATGGAAACGATCGCTGACGCTGATCACCCGGTGATCAGGAACGACAACGTCCTTGGCCGTCACATCGTGGCTGCCGGTGCCTTTCAGACCCGTCACATGCCAGGTGTCGACGATCGTGACCGCCTCGCGCTCAACGAGGCATACCAGCATCTCGCCATCATCCGTCTTGGCACCGAGGAAGACCCAGTTGCTGTGCTCGCACCCGCTGACAAAACCCCAGGAGCCGGACAGGAGGTATCCATCCTTATAGCGTGTCACGTTCCCTGTCGGGGTGTAACCGGACGAAATCACGGGTTGTTCCGCGCTGCTCCAAACCTCTTCCTGGGCGTCGGGGTGGTAGAGCGTGAGGTGAAAAGCGCTGACGCCGAGGACGCCAGCCAACCATCCCGCCGACATATCACTTTCCGCCAAGGCGATTTGCGCCTCGAACAACACCAGGGGCGATAGCTCAAGACCACCATACTTCCTAGGGCGGAGTGTTTCAAACAGCTTGGTCTTTTTTATCTCGTCAAAGAGTTTTTTCGGAACCTGCCGCTTGTCCGCGGTCTCATCCGCCTGCGCTGAAACCGCAGGCTTGAGGGCGCGGATGCTGGCATACAAGTCAGAGCTCGAGTATATATCATCATGTTCTTTTGAAAGAATGGGTTTATTCATCATCGTGTCTAATTTTCATTTGAGTTTGATTGACATCGTCTTTTTGTGAGCGCTTATATTGGATGCATCGCGAAGACTTGGAGGTCGTTGTGAAAGTCACTTATTTCTCTTGGCTTCGAACAAAGACGGGCGTTCCAGCAGAGGATGTTCCGTTGCCAGATGACATCGATACGATGGGAGAGTTGATCAGTCTTCTGGGCCAGACGCACCCGGCTCTTCAGGAGCTGACCGAGCAAGAGGGGTCGCTTCGCTGCACCGTTAATCGGCGATATGTCGATATGACCCACCCAGTGACCAACACGGATGAAGTGACGATCTTTCCGCCGGTGACGGGTGGGTGAGGACATCGCCGCTCTCCTAAGCTGCAGCTTGATGTGATCCGCAGGCGGGGCATTCAGCCCTGCGCGGGAGGTCGGCGTGGGTAATCTCCGCACTCCATGCATCATACATCGCCAAGCGGCCTGAAAGGCCGCCCTCGATGCTAAGGATCTCTCTCAGCACCTCCATCGCCTGAAGGCATCCAAGGACACCGGCGGCGGGACCCAGCACACCGATCTCGGAGCATGTGGGCATGAGACCGGATGGAAGATCATCGGGATAGAGACACCGAAAGCACGGATGCGGCGGTCCGAGATGTGCCTTGAAGGTAGTGAGGAGCCCGCTCGTCATCTGAACAGCGCCGCTCACCAGCGTGACCGCAGATGCGAAGCATGCCGTATGCACCATATCGCGAGTTTGAAAGTTGTCGCTACCGTCCGCGACAATGTCGTAGCCCGAAACCAGGTCCCGCGCGTTCTCTTCGCTGATCGGGTAGTTGTGCACCTCGTAGTCAATATGAGGGTTAAGGGCGCGAAGGGACGTAGCAGCACTTTCCGATTTGAACGTACCAATGCGATCGGTCGTATGAAGAATTTGCCGATGCAGATTCGATTCCTCGACCGTATCGTAGTCGACGATCCCGATACGGCCAGCGCCAGCAGCCGCCAGATAGAAAAGGAGCGGTGAGCCGAGGCCGCCAGCCCCGATGACGAGAACACTGGCCGATCGGAGGCGCTCCTGCCCCTCTTGGCCGAGCTCTGGTAACACCATCTGCCTCAGATAGCGGGCTTGATCATCATGGTGGACTGACATGAGCGCGATCCTCCTTATTCGGCCGCAGATGTGAAGGTCATATCAAACCGGGGCTTTTCAGACCTCAGCACACGCACTGGCGGCCAGTGCGACGGCACCGGATAGGCGATCTCACCGCCTTGATCTGCATGCCCCTGCAAAAGGCCACAGACGCAATCCTCCTGCCGCTCTTGATGCTGGTCTGTGACATCCCAGTGATCAGCAAGAAGATTGATCTGCAACCTCTCAAAGGGCGCCTCAAAACGTCCGGTCAGCCAGCCGATCACGTAGCCGGCGGACAGAGCCCCCATCGCCGTTGTCATATAACCCACGGTATCGATTTGTGTTTCCTCGGGGAGGGGCGGGGCCATTTCCCCGTCGATGGGGTTGGTCGTTTGCTCCTCGCCTTCCGATCGCGCCCAGTCATCGCCGGCGTTAAGCTCGGCCTGGACGTTGTTGAGATTGATCATCCTCCGGCAACGGACACACGCGTCGTCGGGGAACAGTCGAGCAAACTGGGCGATCTGCCCCGTCACCTTGCCGTTTTCGCCTTCGATCAAGCCGCCCGTGTCGATGGCCGGGATCAGGTAGCGCGTCGACAGATCACTGATGGCCAGCCGGCTGCTATGCCGATCCGTACAGCCCATAACAAAGTCGGCATCGACAATATGATCAACTACCTCGGGCTGCGGCAACCGGCCGATCAGGCCTGTGACCTTCACGTCGGGATCAATGCGCTCGACATGCTCCATAGCCAGTCGCGCTTTCGGCATCTTTTGCGCCGCATGCTCAGGCCACGACGCATGCACCCGTTCTAGATTCGACTCGCTGACAAAATCGGAATCAACAATCGTGATGCGACCCACGCCAGCGCGTGCGAGCAGGGGAATCGCCGCAGAGCCAGAGCCGCCTGCGCCGATCACCGCCACATGAGCGTCGCGCAAACGTTGCCAGGCTTCGCGGCCAAAGGCGCTGGTGAGCCGTGCGACGCGGTCCGGAGGGATGGCGGCATAGGTTGGCGGCTGGCGCCGATGCCAGGTGGACAGTGCAGGCTCACCAGCAATCAGTGTGCGCGCGATTGGGCGCCAACGCCCTTTCCAAAAGGCGCGCCCAAAAAGCTCCGTACGGCCATTTTCGCCGCTGGACATAATGAGGCTTACGAACGGCCGGTCATTGGCGAAGTTACGGAAATACTGCGACAAATATCGATCGAGCTCATGATCGAGGGCGCTCGGTAGCGGATCCGCGCCGGAGGGGTGCGAATGGACCACACCAATCGCCAACGCGTCGGCCTCCGCTTCGGTGGCAACCCGGACCAGATAGGGCGCGTGGAACGCGACCTGATCGGTCTCACCCGATACGTCGCCATCATCAGGCCGAACGATATCGACGAGGGAAAGAACGAGGACGTCGTCCGTCTCACGCCATCCGCAGCGGATAAAGATGCCGCGTTCTTGATCGCCGCCGTCTGCGAACAGATGGTCTTCGAGCTCGTGAAACAACGCGCCTGCGCGCAGGACAACGGGCCGGCCGCCCTCGACGATATCGCGTTTCTTAACGCCCATGGCGATCCATGGAGCCAAACGATCCGCCTAGAACATATTGGCGCGTCACGATGAAGCTCATGCCGTTCTCAATATGCACCGGGTCCGACGGCCGCACCTCGCGGAGCCCATCATCGCCTTCAAGATCAATGCGGGCGTTGTCGGCGGGCACACCAACGAGCGAGGCGACGTCCGAGGCGTTTTTGATCTCCTTGAGCTGCGCCTCATTGGCAAAGCGTCGCCGGTTGACCCAAATACGAAGTGTGTCGCTCCGCTCATTGCTAACCACCATTCGAGAACTCCTTTGCTGTGCAAATTAGGCGAGGTTTCAGATGATATTCTCCGACCGCAGATCAGAGACGTCATGTGGGCTCAGCCCTAGCCACTCTTGCAGCACATCCTGTGAATGGTCGCCGAGAGCAGGGGCGCCGTGGCGGATCGACTCCGGTGTGTCGGACAGGCGGAAGGGGGGCGCCTGAAACGGAACGGTACCACCATCAGGGTGCGGGACGTCGACGATTTGTTGCCTGTCCTTGAGATGCGGATGATCGAGCAAGTCGGCGATGGTGGAAAGCCGCTCACACGGAATATCAGCCTTGCGAAGGCGCTCAAAGATCTGATCTCCCGTCAGCGTCTGGCCCCAATGATCGATGATGCGCTCGAGTTCTGCGACATGGGCGTTGCGGGCGAGGTAGTTCGAGAAGCGCTTGTCGGACTTCAGATCCGGCATCTCCATCGCATCGGCAAGCCGCGAAAAATGGTGGTCATTGCCCGCCACGACATAGATCCAGACGCCGTCTTGGCTGGAGAAGCAATGGGACGGAGCGAGATAGCGGTCGCGGTTGCCAAGCCTGTCAGGCTCCCGGTCGAAGAGAGCCTTTTCCGGGATCGCGGTTGTCAGCATGGAAAGGGCGCTGTCGAGCAGGGTCGCTTCGACCACCTGGCCGCGTCCTGTCCGTTCTCGCGCTTGGAGCGCTGCCACGGCGGCCAGTGCCCCGTAGATGGCTGTTGTGTAGTCGCAGACAAAAACCCCGGCCATGGTCGGTCGGCCATCAGGCTGACCCGTCATCGACATGATGCCGCCTAAGGCCTGAGCTGCGCCGTCAAAGCAAGGGTGCTGCGCGAGGGGGCCGTTTTGACCAAACCCCGTGATCCGTACCATGACAAGTCGCGGGTTGATCGCAGACAGCTCATCCCAGCCGCAGCCCATTTTTTCCATGGTGCCGGGTCGGAAATTCTCGATCAAGATATCCGCCTCACCGGCTAGCCGACGTAGCAGGGCTTGCGATTCAGGGTTTCGGAAGTCGAGGGTCAGGCTCCGCTTATTCCTGTTGGCTGACATGAAGAAAAGTGTCTCTGTACCGACGGCATCGCCGATGCGGCGCCCCTCCTCACCACCATCAAAGCGTTCAACCTTGACAACGTCTGCACCAAGATCACCAAGGAGTTGGGCACAGTACGGACCGGCGATGTAACGCGACAGGTCGAGGACTTTCGTCTGATGAAGAGCGCCCGGCATACGATTCTCCTCGCGACGCAGGTCATCCGCGCACGCCTCATTCATGGATCAGTAATTGTGATCTCGAATATTGATTCAATACTGTTTAACAGGACACACTATTCACGCTTATCCGCGGAATCAGCAGGTTGATACTTTAGAACACGCAGATATGGCGTAACTGAACAAGGGCGCCCGAAGCGCGCCTAGCGAATAGGTATCGATTGGTATGGGTTCAGGTCAAGAACTGATTGCAGCATGAAAATGATATAAAGTACTATATATCAATAATAAAATCGTCATGAAGGCCGCAAACCCAGAGCCTGTCTGCTCTTCAGCGTCGTACTAGGGGGACCGCAAAGGCCCTAGATTTCGAGATCGTCATATTACCTTCTATGCTGTTGTGGGTTAGTCAAAAATATAATAGCCAAAGCACTGTTGATGGGATCGATTGGTGCTCGTTATGATCATCAGTAGGCCAATATAAGACCAAAGAGTGATGGCGTCAGCCGCTGCTAAGGGTGGATCCGTCACGTCTTGTTGCGTTCTCACTTGAAACATTCGCCGCGTGTCCGCGCGGGTTACAGGGAGCTGTCTCATGGCGTTAGATTTCGTTTCGTACCAAGATCAACCGCGTCCGGTTTGGCTGTGGCTCGACCCCACGACGCGCTGTAACCTCGAATGCCGGCTTTGCTACACGAAAGAAAGTCACGGAAAACAAGACCTTGATCCAGAGGATCTGGCGTTCGCGCTTTCGCGGATGGCCGATAGTCCTGAGGTTGAGGTGAAGACCATCCACCTCAATTGGCGCGGCGAGCCGCTCATGAATATGCGTTTTTCGGAGCTTCTGGCCGTCGTTCGGGACATCATGCCGGACGTTCAGCTGCAATGGCATACGAATGCGACGCTGCTCTCAGAAGCCACGGTGCAAAGCGTTATGGATGTCGGTTTCAAGCACAAGATCTTCGTCTCGATCGATGGCGGCGATGAGGAATCCCATGACAAGAACCGCGGTATTGGCACGTTCCGCCGATCGATGAAGGGCCTACGGAACCTTCTGGGTAATGAGCAGCGACACGGCCTTGTGGAGGTTGGTCTCTATCAGATCGATCTTGGTTTGCCAATCAATCAGTATGACGAGGAATTTGTCGAGCTTCTTAGTCATGTCGATGACCATGTCTGTGTGAAACCCTTGCTTCCCGGCGGCGCTGAGCATGAGCTTGAACACATCACGACACTGAACAGCGACTCAGACCTCAACCGTATGATGGCGGAAGAGTTGAACCCCAAGATTCCGGTCCCTGAGGCGCCTTGTTTCTGGGCGGGTCACGTCCTTTGTATGGGGCCTGACGGTGACACCTGGATTTGCATTGTGAGCCATGGGCCCAAGGGGGTGGTCGGCAACCTGTTTTCGGAGTCGCCTGAAACGGTGCTCGGCCGCGCGCGTGACTTCCGTCAGCGGTTGGCAGATGAGGGCCGGAGCTGTGTGTCCCACTGCAGCTCGTGCCGCAAACCGGCTGGCGATATCGCTGCTAAGCATATCACGAAAAAGTTGGTCGCCTGACTATGGCCTGTTTGGGCAAGCCGGTGCGCGCTTTGGGGCTGATGACCGGTACGATCATTGACGGCTTTGTCGATGTCGCGGTTCTTGAAACCGATGGCGTCGAGGTCTTTGACTTGGGTCCGGCGTCGCTGGTGCCTTATGACGCGAGGCTCAACGCGCTTTTGAAGGATGTCCTTGAGGAGGCCGTCGCTTGGCACTTCGACGGTCCGGAGCCCAAGATTTTCCAGGAGGCCGAGCGAGCTCTCACGCTCGCGCAGGCCGAGGCCGTTCGCGCGTTTTTGTCAGAGGCCGGACTGTCTCGCCACGATATCGACCTCATCGGGTTTCATGGCCAGACCGTGTTCCATCGCGCGCCGGAGAATGGGCATCATGGGCAGACACGGCAGCTTGGCGATGGGCAGCTGATGGCTGATGAGCTCCGTATCGATGTGGCCTACGACTTCAGGACAGCTGATATGCAGGCTGGTGGCCACGGTGCGCCCCTCTCGGCGTGCTACCATGCCGCGCTGATGCGGTATTCGGATCTTCGTCCCAACACCGCAGTCCTCAATCTCGGCGGAGTGGCCAACATCACCTGGTGGGGCGGGGAGGACGAATTTGTCGGCTTCGATTCGGGCCCTGCGAGCGGCCCGATCAATGACTGGGTGGCTCGGCATGGTCTGGGTGAGATGGATCTCGACGGTCGTCTGGCGCTCGAAGGCGTTGTCGATGAGGCGCGCCTTTCGACGATGATGGAGCATCCTTTTTTCTCGCAATCCTTCCCCAAGTCGCTCGACCGGTTCGACTTCACCGATTCCTTCGTAGAGGGACTATCACCGGAAGATGGTGCAGCTACGCTGTCGGCGTTTATCGGCGAGACCATCGACGCGGCGTTCCGGCTGATGCCGTTACGGCCCGATCAACTGATCACCTGCGGCGGCGGGCGGAACAATCCTGCGCTCCTCCGCGCGATTGCTGAGCGTGCGGACGTTGTCGTGAAAACCGCGGAGGATGTCGGTTGGCGCGGTGATGCGGTGGAGGCGGAGTGTTTTGGCTATCTCGCCGTGCGCACACTCAACGAACTGCCATTCTCGTTTCCCTTCACCACCGGCGTCGAGGAGCCGATGACCGGCGGCGTGATCGCTAAGGGCGCTTTGCAGCTCGCGGAGGAAAGGCAGTGAGCAGCCTAGGACTGGGGCAGCCGCTGCCCGATGACGACTTCACTCCGCAGACCTTTTCCATCGCCTTCGACCCCCGCGATGAGGAGGAGGTTTTGAAGCGCTGGCAAGAGATCCTGCGTGGTCAGCGTTGGAGTTTTGGGCCCAACACAGAAGAGTTCGAAGCTCTCTGGGCTGACGCCACCGGTTTGACGTCGATCAGCTTCGCCAACTGGTCGGGCGGGGCCCTGGCCGCTCTCGATTTCTTTGGTGTGGCGGGCGAGCGGGTGCTGTGTCCTTCCAACACGTTCCTGGCGACGCCGCGCTCGGTCGAACATTCCGGCGGCGAGGTGGTCTATTACGACTGCAACAGGTCTGATCTTTGCGGCGCCTATGATGATTTTGTCGCGAAGGCGGAGCAATGCGAGCCAAAGGCTGCATGGATTGTGCATGTGGGCGGCCATATTGCCTTTGATATTGAGCGCATCGCCGCCTTCTGCCGAGACAAGGGCATCGCCCTTCTTGAAGATTGTGCGCATGCCCACGGCGCCCATTGGCATGGGAAGAAGGCGGGAAGCTGGGGCGACGCGGGCATTTACTCCTTCTACCCGACGAAAACGATCTCATCCGGCGAGGGCGGTATGCTGGTGACTGTCAATCCTGACCTCGCCAAGCATGCTCGGTCTTATCGAGACTATGGTCGGGGTTCGAACTATCAGGTCTCTAGCCTCAATCATCGCATGAGCGAGTTCACAGCCGCTCTCGGTGCAGTGCAAACACGTCGCTTGGACGAGATCGTTGGGTGGAAACAGCGCTATGCAAAGAACGTCTTGACACCCCGTTTTCCCAATCATGTGCAGCTGCCGGATGGCATGGAAAGCGGGTACTATAAATTCATCGTGTTCGATCGCGTCGAGCCATCGACTGGAAAGGTCTATGACCACCCCTGTCACAAGCTGTTGGGTGACGAAAGTGTTCTTCCCAACACGGACTGGGTTGCGGACAATCACTGGTGTGTCCCGATCTACTACCCCCGCGATCCCCAGGCGCTGGAGGAGGGGGGCGAAAGCTGATGATGGTGCGCGAGGACTTCCCCATCTTCTCCGCGCATCCGGAGCTCGTCTATCTCGACACCGCCGCCAGTGCGCAAAAGCCAGCTCGTGTGATTGATGCTGAAGCGAACTATTATCGCGAGAGCTACGCCAATATCCATCGCGGCGTCTATGATCTCAGCGTTCAGTCAACCGAGCGCTATGACAGAGCACGCGAAAGGGTTCGGCGGTTTTTTGGCGCGCGCCGTGCCGAGGAGATTGTCTTTGTTCGCGGTGCGACGGAGGCGATCAATTTGGTGGCCTGGGCCTGGGCACGGCGCCATCTTCGTGCTGGGGACGAGGTGTTGATCTCGTCGCTTGAGCACCATGCGAACATCGTTCCTTGGCAATTGCTATTGGAAGATCAAGGTATTGGATTCAAGGTGGCGCAGCATGCAGCCGATCACACATTCGATCTTGACGCCTTCACCGAAGCGCTCTCGCCACGGACCAAACTGGTGTCCATCACCCATATCGCCAATGCGACGGGTACGCTGGTCCCAGTCGAAGAGTGTATCAGACGGGCCAAGACTGTCGGTGCCCGGGTGTTGATCGATGGCTGCCAATCGGCGCCGCGGCTGCCGATTGACCTTGCGGATCTCGACTGTGATTTCTTCGTCATGTCCGGTCACAAAGTCTACGGACCAACAGGCATCGGCATCCTCTACGGCAAAGAGGAGAGGCTTGATGAGATGGGCCCCTGGCAGGGCGGCGGCGACATGATCGATCAGGTCACCTTCGCGCGGTCAACCTACGCTATGCCGCCCTATCGGTTTGAGGCGGGAACGCCGAACATCGCCGGCACGGTTGGTCTCGACGCAGCTCTTCAGTATCTGGACGATATCACCATGGCTCGGGTTGAGGAGCATGAACGCGCGCTCACCCAGGACTGTGTTGCGAGACTGTCGGAGATGGGCGGCGTGCGGGTGTTCAGCGGCAACCTCCACGGCATCGTATCCTTTGCCGTGAGCGGTGTGCCGCCCTTTGACCTCGCAACGCTCCTCAATGAGTCCGGCGTTGCGATCCGTGCGGGCCTCCACTGTGCGCAGCCATTGGTTGAGAGCATCGATCCGTCGGGTATCGCCCGCGCGTCGTTCGGGATTTATAACAGTGTACGGGATATTGATGCGCTCTGCGAAGCCGTGGAGCGCGCGCGATCGATGTTTGCTTGATCTTAGGTGTGTAAGGCGAAGGTGTATCTATGCTCGAATTCAGCTTGAAGGCCGCTGCGATCGATTACGAACAGCTCGCCGATCGAGCGCAACAATGCCGTCAGCTTGAAACACCGATCCGGATTGAGCTGCATACGTTCGGCGCACGTGACGTCACGACGGAGGAAGGCCGTCGCGCTGTCACTGCCAATATGAGACGCTTGTCTGAAGCATACGGAGAGTATCGCTGCGTCGTGCATGTGCCGTATCAATCAGTCGACGAGGTGACAAAAACCGACTTCGATGCCAGGCAGGTCAAACAAAGCATTGAACTGGCTCAAGAAATAGAAGCGGAAGGCGTCGTTCTTCATCGGTATTGGGGTCTCACCTACGGCCCAGCACCAAGCCGGTCCAATAGGCCAGACGCCATCGCTGGTTTCAATGACACCATACTAGAATTAGCAAAGGGTGCGGATGAGACCCAGCTCATGGTCGAAAATGTGGGCCACTATTCCTTACTGCCCAGGGATGGTCAGCATTTCCTGGCGGGGCCCCTCGATCACTTTTTCCCATGGGAGATGGAGGCGTTTCGGGACTTCATCGAGGACAATGCGCTCGATAACGTGACGCTTTTTGCCGACACGGCGCATGCGACGCTCTCTGCCAATATGTTCAACCTTTGCCGTCATGGCGATGGCGCGATCCGCGATGATCCGCGGTTCCGTTGGATTCTCGACGAGGACCTTCAACAGGCGGAGCATCTCCATCCGTTTGACTTTGTGCGCGGAGACATGACCTATCTTCATGTCTCCGACAGTCGTCTTCTGTCGGATGAAGAGACACGTACTGGCCGTGTGTCTGAAGAACGGATGATCGAAGCGACCTGCAGTGAAGGCCTGGAGGTCGGTACCGGTGATCTGCCTTGGGAGAAATTGGGGGCGGCTATCAATCCTGGTCTTGGTCCGGTCCTCGTTCTCGAGGTGGAGCCAGGCAAAGGAGACAGCCACCAGTCCAACCGCGCGCAAGGACGCTCACTGAACGCCCTGCGACGCGCCCTTTGCTAGCGTTGGTCGAGGCCTGGTAGGCCAGCGCTTCGCAGCTTTTTTCCGCGTCTCTGGTACGCGGCTCGTCCTGCAAAGGCACCGCGTCGATGCTGCGGGGCTTTGAGCCCCGCAAGCTGATCAGAACCCTTTGGACCAGGTGAGGGCCACCTTGTAGTTGCGGCCCGGCTGGCTGACGCCGGCGTTCACCACCTCGTAGTCCGTATCCGCGATGTTATCGACCCCGAGGTCCAAGCGTACGCCTTCCAGGGCATCGATATTCGGCTGCCACACCGCATAAATATCACCGACGACGAAGCTGTCGCGTTCATCAGCAATGCTGTTCACTTCGTCGAACTCATCAGCGAAGGTGACGCGAGAGCCAACGCGAAGGCCTGCTGCCTGCCATTTGATGCCGGTATCGACAAACAGAGTGGTGGGGCTGAGGACACCTTCGAGGAATTCGTCGGTATCAGCATCAACGCCATCAATCGTGGTCAGGTTGCCGCGAAGGTAAGCCCACGGAGAATCATAGGTGAACTCAAGCTCCACGCCGTCGATCTCTGCGTTAGCGATGTTCACGTTCTGGCTGGTATTACCAAACGCTTCACCGGTACCGCAGGGTTGCGAGGCCACCACGAACGACGGAATCCCTGGCGGTGCGGTCGCGGGCGTGAAGAAACAGCCAAGCGGTGTTTGAACGTCGAGGCCGATCAAGTCATCGACATCCGAGTTGTAGTAGGACGCTTTAGCCGTGAACTGATCACCGTCGAAGAACAGATTGTCGAAATCAAGACCGGCACCAACCTCCCAGGTGGATGATGTCTCAGGCTGGAGATCTTGGTTGCCGATGAACACGTTCGACACAAAGGTTGGCCCAAAGGGTCCCGGCGGCGCCGTTAGGTCGGGGATCGCGAAGTGCTGGCCGTCAGCGAACGCCTCATTGAAAGATGGTGCACGGAAACCTTCGGCATAGTTGGCGAAGACCAGCACCTGCGGGATCGGCTTGTAGGACACACCAACCTTAGGTGAGACCTCGTCTTCATCGATATCGAAGTTGCCACCAGGCTCTGTGGTTTCGAAACTATCCCAGCGCACACCCGGGATAATCGTCAACTCACCCGGTATCGGCCCCAGATCTGTTAGCGACAACTCAGCCTGGATAAAGGTGCCGATGAACTCCGTCGCGGCGTCAGGCACGCCGCCCCGCTCGCCATCGGCTGTGTCGGTGTCTTCGCCGTCTTGGTCGTCTTCGTAATATTCAACGCCATAAGTGAAGCTGAGAAGACTTGTGGGGCTCAGCTCGAACCGCGACCGGTTGTCGATGGTGAAGCCGAAGGTTTCCACGGTCCGGTCGGTGACACGCGGATCGCCAACCTCGTCTTCCTCGACACTGTTTTCTGCGTAGTAGCCGACGACGTTGAGATCGATCAGGTTGTTGTCTTCGGGGTTCCAGGCGAGACCGCCTTGAATCGTGTTGTTGGTCACATCACGGAAGACAAGGTCGTTACCTGGTCCTGCCACATTGACGCCTTGCGGGTTCTGCGGGTCCTCGGAATCGCTGCCATAGCGCATCCAAGAAGCAAAGATCTCAAGATCGTCCCGTGGGCGGAATGTCGTTTTGAGCAAGGACGAGGTGATCTCATCATCGGCGGGCAGCGTGGAATCATTCCCCAATTCGATCGACCCCGCGTCGCGATAAGTGACGTGAGAGACGACATCGAACTTACCGTCTTCGGTCCGGAAAACGCCTGTGGCACCGACGCGGTACTCGTCATTGACCGACTGATAGCCCGTGTTCAGACGCACACCGATGGTCTCATCGGCCTTAAGCATGTCGTCGGCCGTGATCGTGCGGGTCGCGACGACGCCGCCGAGTGCCCCCGAACCATAAAGGGCTGAGGTGGGGCCGCGAACGACCTCGACGGATTTCACAAGCTCTGGGTCGACGAAGAATTGGCCGTCGTGACCCGAGATGAAGCTCTGCCGCGCGCCATCAAGGAAAACCAGCACGCCGCTGCCGCGAAGACCTCGAACGCTAAGGGCATCGCCCGTCCGCCGTGGTCCTGCGTCAAATTGAGCACCTGGGATGGCCTGAAACACTTCGGAGATCGTCGATGGGTTGAAGTCGAGGATCTCATCCCGCTCGACGACCGTGACCTGGCCTGGATAGTCGAAGGCCGGGATCGGGTTGCGCGTGGCGTAGACCGAGATGACCTCATCGTCGTCTTGCGCTGTCTGTTCATCCTGCGCGGCGGCGCCCGCCACCGCCATTGCCAGGGTTGATACCAACGCGCTGGCTTGAAAATACGCTCTTTTTCGCTGACCCCACATCGCCCGTACCTCTGTTGTTTGCAACTAATTCGCAGGAGCGGTGGTGTCAGATGGCTTTTGAAATTGCAAGCCATTATTAATTGCTATAATCATCTGACGACTTTTTTTGCAGTGATCTGGGAAAGACTTATGATCATCCGTAGCCGTCACACCTTTCTTGCCGCTCTCATTGGGGCGAGCCTTCTGAGCGCCTGCGCCACCGAGTCCGGCACCACTGCGGCCAGCGCTGCGCCGGAAGCGGTCGAGATTTCTGATTTTGAGCGCGATCGGGCCACGATCTTGGCGATGGCGGGCGAGTTCAAGGTGACGTTCGACTTCACCGAGACCGTCTCCTTTGTGGAGGGTTATGAGCTCAAAGAGCCAAAGCTCTCTGGCGCCCACGAGGTGGTGCGCGTCGTCGAGGATCGCGGCGACTTGATCCGTCTGCAGCATTTGCTGGTCGTCGGTCCCGATGATAGTCCGTTCGTGGTGAAGCACTGGCGCCAGGATTGGGAGTTCGAGCCCGAGCGTGTGCTGATCTTTGTCGGCGGCAACGCTTGGGAATGGCGCGATGTGCCGAGGTCAGAGCGTAAAGGCGCATGGTCGCAGACGGTCTACCAAGTCGACGACGCCCCCCGCTATGGCGCCGTTGGGACCTGGGCGTATGACGACGGCCTTTCCGAGTGGACACCCCAGCAGGAATGGCGCCCACTTCCTCGCCGCGATATGACGACGCGGGATGATTATCACACCGTGGACGCGGTCAACCGTCATGTCGTCACCCCGTGGGGCTGGGTCCATGAGCAAGACAACTCCAAGCTGATCCTCAGCGGGGAGCCAACAGCGCTCGTCCGTGAAGTTGGCGTCAACAGCTATCGTCAGTTTGATGATTTTCCGGTCCATGCTGCGGACAGCTACTGGGAAGCAACATCGGAGTATTGGGCCGGTGTCCGAGCAGAATGGACAAGCATCGCTGACGCCAATCAACGCTTTGCGATCACCATCAAGGGCGAGACGCAAGATCTCTACATGCCGCTCCTGACCCTCGCGATGGAGGTCAAGGATGGCGAGAAGACGGTGGACGCAGCCTTGAGCGAAGCGCGTGACGTGATCGACACCTATGTCACCGGCGACATCGGAGATCTCAACGACCGGCTTCGCCCGACGACCACCCTCGCTGAAGCGAAGTAGGTCGGTATGAGGACGGTCTTTGGTTCGAGCCCGTTTCGCAACATAGCGATGTTTGCTGCCGCGGCGTTGACTGCGACGCCGCACGCGGCGTGGGCGCATGTGGGCTTTTTGCTGCCGAGCACCTTTCACGTGGAGGAGGGCGGGACGGTCACCACCATTGCGTCTTTCAGTGACCGGTTCCCGAACGTGGAGCATCCGCTCCGCTCGACGGACTTTCATGTGCTGACGCCGGGCGGGGAAAGCCGCGCCTTTGGCGAGGTGCACGCGCATGATCAGATGACGGTGTTGACCGCGCGCTTTGACGACCCAGGCGTTTATCGGCTGTCGTCAGGCAACCGGTTGGGGCGCAAGGGACAGGCCTCTATCATTGACGGCAGCTATGTGCGGTTGGGACGCGACGGCCTCGGTGCTTCCTCGCTGCCCGAAGGCGCGCCTCTTTTGACGTCGCAGACGGCGACGGTCTCGGAAGTCTATATCCGCAGCGGCGACGCCGACTTGCCCGAGGTGCTGACAACATCCGGCCGGCTGTCGCTCTCGTTGAACGCAGGGGGTGCTGATGGCTTCACCTCAGGATCGCCGCTTGCCGTCGCAGTGATGTTTGACGGCGAGCCGCTTGCCAGCACCGACGTGATCTTTGTCTCGTCTTTTGGGTCTTACACGGAAGGCGATGGGACCACGCACCAGACCGACGATCAGGGCCAGGTGACGCTCGCGGCTGATCAGGCCGGGCCCTATGTTGTGCTCGCGCGCCATATGGCGGAGGCACCCGAAGGGGCGGAGACGGATATCCGCAGCTACACAACCGCCCTGGTTTTCGAGATTTTACCCTGAGCGGACTACCGAAGTCTGCTGGCGTTTGAACGCAGTGCACGCATTAACGCGTATGCACCACCAGGTCGGTCGCGGCGGCATAGCTAAACCCTCTGTGTCGAGCATTTTGACGATTGACTTAAGTGCTATGAGGCGAGGCACATTTAACTCGGTCCCATTTCTCAACCAATCCATACTAAAGTCCTGGTAAAGATCATCAAAATACGGTATTGACTATTTATGAAGTGCCGAATGGATGTGCGCAATAGGGTTGTGTGCGATTCATTTCAGAGTACTGTGTGCGATGCCGGTGTTTGTTTCGAGTTGACGTGTTCAGTACATAACAAGCCCCGCTTATGGCTCGTATCTCTGTCGCGCTTGTTTGAGGGCGCACCCCTCGGCTACGCGTCCACTGATATGATCTAAATACAGATATTTCTATCACTGCACTCCGGATCGATTGAGCTGCACCATGCCCCCGATCTCGGCGTAGCGCGCCCGTGCCTTCAGGACGTGGCGATCGCATCGGGCGAAGCGCAGCGGCGCTGAAACAGTGGGCGGGGGTTGAATTTACTTAATATAATCAATGGTATAGGCAGGTTGCTTGCTCTCCAAATCATAGCGTGTGCATTATGAAAATATATTCTGTGTAGTGTGTATATCTGGATCATTTACCTAGGCGCTGCCGTTGCGGAAAGATGTTCTTTGCAGCACGTGAGCTCCGGAAACGTTGTTAAGTGATAGGCGTCCGACAGGCTATACCGATTACGGACGACTGTAGCTACAGCACACAAATAAATACAAAGTGGCGCTCGCGACGACATGCTCATTATCGCTAGAAAAGCGAAGCTGCGCGCCGTCATGACATCCGTATACAGTATTCTTATCACCCTCAATAACTGGCGCCGGACATGCGTTTGGCGATGCCGAGCGCGCTGCCACAGCGCCCGCTATTCGTGTGAAACTTCAATAGACAAGCGAGAAACGAAGCGTTCCCGAGGTGTAAAAATTCTCTCAGATAGCGGATAAATAAATCAAGGAAAAATCAATAAAAACAGTATATAAAGATTATTATCGCGACCAGTGAACAAAGTCCTTGACGTCCGGATCGAGCGCGGCAATGTGCGCACCGTGAGGTTGTGCCTGGAAGGGCGTTAGGGTGCACTGATGTTGGTATCTCGGCGTGCGGTCGCGATGGCGACTGCTGGATGTCTCATGGCTGGCGCAAGCCAATCGCAGGTCGTGACGAACTACGACTACGATACCCTGGGCCGGCTCAAGACCGCAGAGGATGACTCTGCATACGGTACGAACATCACAATTGACGAGGCCGGGAACATCGAGAGCGTCGCGGTGGGCAGCACCAATGCACCGCCGTCGGCGGTCACCGATAACATCTTCATTGATGGCATCGACAATTCGGTGACGTTTGATCTGGTGGCGAACGATACCGACCCTGATGGGCCCAACAGTGAGTTGGTCCTTGACGGCGCCAACTTGACCCTGGCCCTTCCCAATGCCGACGTGGTGATGGCTGCGGATCAACGCAGCATCGTGGTGACGGCCACGGCGGAGGGGACCTATGAAGGTTCTTACGTCGTCGATGATGCGTTTAACGGCAGCGCGGCGGGAACCTTCTGGGTGGAGGTCTTCCAGGCGAACCGTGATCCGGTCGCGCGGAACGATTATTACAGCGTCGTCGATACGGGTCAGACCCTGGTGCTCGATCTGCTGGCCAATGATACCGATGCCGATACCGGCGACAATTTGAGGATCAGCTGGATCGAGCCGCCCACCAACGGGACACTCATTCCGGAGACGCCGGGCCCGAACCAAACAACGATCGATTTTCTTTCTGGTTCTATCGATGACTTCACCGGTGATTACATTGTGGTCGATGATGAGGGGGCTTTCGATACGGGTCAGTACACGATTAGAGTGTTGGCGCCCAACATCCCTCCTGTTGTTGGTCCCGGCGTCAGCAATTTCAACATGTTGGACGGCGTTGGCCAGACCTTGGTGATCGATCTGTTGGCGGGAGCCTCCGACCCTGACGGCGGGCCGTCACCTCTTTCGATCACCAACGTGAACCCGCCATCCAATACCACGTATGCGTTTGTTGATGGCGAGCATCGATTCACCGCCACCGCAGAGGGTCAGCGAC
>JBCDLG010000039.1:0-27185 GCA_038745625.1 Pseudomonadota bacterium
GGCGACCTCAGCGCCGAGAACCGCATCCCGGGGCTCTGATACCCAAGCCCCTTCCGATATAGTGAGCTGTTGATCCTCACCGTACCGGTAATGCTGCATATACCGATCATCTGTGCCCAACACGCGATAGCCGCGATGGCTGTCGCCGAGGGATATCGGCACGACCCAGGCCACATCCCGGTGGTTGCTGACCAGCTCGAACGTCTCCCAACTGACCGTTTGCAGGGGATCGCCCAGCCGGAAGACGCTGTAAAGCACCACGCTCAACGGGCCCGTCCTCGCGCCGACGATGAGGTCGGTGCCAGTGATCGTGTTCTCAAACCCGTCGCGCACGCCGCCGCGCACTTTCTCGGTCGTCACCATCAAGCTCACTGACAGGGCGATTGCAAAGAGGGAGAGGAGAACCGGGAGTTTCCGGGCGGCCAAGCTTTTGAACGCGAGCGACAACGGCGCGAAGGTCATGATGCCTCCCAACGTGAAAGCGATCGAAGGTCGATATGCCGATCAAAGAGCGGCACCACGCTGGTGTCGTGACTGACGACCAACGCCCCTGCGCCGTTCTTTTTCGCCTCGCTGAGGAAGAGTTCGAAGAACCGGTCACGGTTGTGGTTGTCAAGCGCGGCGGTGGGTTCATCCGCCACCAGAAGATCGGGTGACCCAAAAAGCGCGCGCGCTGCGGCCACGCGCTGCTGCTGTCCCACGCTGAGGGTCGAGGCCGACCGCGTGATCGAACCAACACCGAGCCGGTCAAGCAGCGCCTCCGCATGCGCACGGCGCGCGTCCGGCGATGTCCCCGCTTTGCCCGCCCGCGCTTTTGCAAACTGCCCCGCCAAAAGCACATTATCCGTAGGCGATAGATAGGGGAGAAGATTGGCACTTTGAAAGATATAGCCGATGTGATCAGCGCGTATGCGGTCTCGCTTTGATCCGGACTGCCCACTGATGGTATGGCCACCGACCATAATCGATCCCGCCGACGCGGCGAGCACACCGCATAGAAGACCAAGCACTGTCGACTTACCCGCGCCGCTTTCCCCGGTCAGCAGCACCGTCTCCTCGCGCCTGACGGAAAGCTGGTCGAGGATGAACTGGTGGTCAGCGTCCTCGCGATAGCGAAATCGCACCTCTTCCATCGAGCAAACAAGATCATCGGCCATGCTCCCTCTTATGGCACGAGTGGCGCCTGGCAACCCATGGACCCGTGACCAAAAGAGTGCCCGGCGCGCAAGACCCACCAAGCCCATTTCCATACGGAATGTTCAGCTGAGCGCCCAACGGCGTTCGACAATGCCGCCCGGTTCGCTAGGTTCCGTTGAAGAGGAAAAAAAGGCCAACACATGTGCGATGAGACCACCGAACAGGAGCTCGATGCCTACCTTAAGGCGAAGGCGCTCACGCGCCGCAACTTCGCGGGCGCAGCCTCCGCAGCAATTGTCACAACCAGCCTGTTGCCACGCGCCTTGGCGTTCGATGCGGTCGCACTGACGGAAAAAGAGGTGGCGGTGTCGACGCCCGATGGTGAGGTGGATGCGTTGTTCATCCACCCCCAGGACGGCGCCCATGCGGCGGTCATTTTCTGGCCGGACATCCATGGCGTACGGCCCGCCTTTTTTGACATGGCCCGGCGGCTGGCGGCCAGCGGCTATGCTGTCTTGGCGGCCAATCCCTACTACCGCACGACCGAAGGGCAGCTGTTCGAGGACGGCATGACGTTCCGCGACCCCGGCGGGCGGGAGCTGGTGATGCCGCATTATTCAGCGCTGTCACCCGACACCGTGATCGTCGACGCGCCAGCGCTCGCGACATGGCTGGATCAGCAGGACGCTGTCGACAAAGCACGCGGCATCGGCGCCGTCGGCTTCTGCATGACGGGCTCGTGGACCTTGCGCGCCGCCGCGGCCGTGCCGGATCGGATCAAAGCGCCCTGCTCGTTCCATGGCGGCGGCCTGGTCACCGACACTGCGGACAGCCCGCATCTCTTGGCCGGTCAGATTACCGGCGGGGTGCTGATCGCGATCGCGGAGAACGACCATGAACGGCAACCGGATGCGGAAGGCACATTGATCCAAGCCTTCGCCGCCGCCGGCGTCCCTGCCGAGATCGAGGTTTATGACGACGCGATGCACGGATGGGTGCCGACGGACTCGCGGGCCCATCACCCTCAGCAGTCTGAGCGGGCTTGGGGCCGGATGCTGGCGCTCTTTGAGGCGCAGCTCGGCTAGGAACGACCGTCTCACGGTCAACGCCATCCGCATGCATCCCAATCGGCGAAAAGGTTTGCGATTGGGATGCAGCTTTCAGGCGTCAATACCTAGTCGATCGTCGGTAGGTCTCCGTAAGGGCTTGATGGTGCGCCGCGGGCGGTGAGTTCAGTTTCCACCGCACCCAGTCGCTCATCAAGATCGATCAAGACCGAGCGGACCTCCGCATACTGCTCTTCACCAATCTCGAGCTGCTCCTGGTACTGGCCACCGATGGGGGCGAGGCTGTCCCAGGTCGACCCGCGCAGATTGCCCGCGCGACGGTAGACGCCCATGGTCGAAGGCTCATTCCGGCTGCTGCGCGTCCGGTCACCGAAGAGTGTCATCTCGATATCGGCCAGCTCGTCGGACAAAGCTGCAACATCGGCACGCAGATCGTCGGCCTCAAAGGTCGCCTGCTCCAGCGCTGCTTTGGCATAGGTCAAACGCTCATCCAGGCCATCCGCCTTCGCAGCAGCGCTATAGGTGGCAATCTCCAGCGCGTGCATCGCCATTTGCACCTCATACCGAGTCTCGTGATCACCGGCTTCGGGGCTGCGGTTGAGCGGTTTGAGCTCGAACGTCTGCGGCTCGGTAAGCGCTTCTTCAGCGCCGTCAATCCGCTTGATCAGCTGGACGCTGTAAGTACCCGGAACGACCATCGGGCCATTGCCATGACCGTCATAGGGCGACCGCTCGGGCTCGACGAGCGTGATGGGATCAGGCGATTCAAAACGCATATCCCATGCGATCCGGTGAAGGCCAGCCGACGTCGGCCCCGGGATCCGCTTGATCACCGTACCGCCTTCATCCGTGATCTCGGCAACAACGGCTGGATCATCCTCGCGATCTTCAGCCCGCAGATCATCCCAGGAGGGATAAGGCGTATCTTCGCCAGCTTCGAGGAGTTCGGCCTCTTCAGCGAGACGCGCGTCCCGGCGGGTCTCGTAGCCATCTCTCAAATGGAAGGTGAAGACGGCGCCGTAAGGCGGGTTCTCTGCATAATAGAAATTGTCACCCAACGAGCTTTGTGGCCCGCCGGATGGTCCCCAGAGGTCACCTTCAACATAGAGCCAAGCATCTTTCACGGGGAAGAGTGTGGCCTCCGCCTCGAGCGCCGCGCTCTCCGTACGCAGAGGGGAATAGTCGTCGAGGATATAGATGCCCCGGCCAAACGTGCCGACGACGAGATCACTCTCCCGGCGCTGGATCTCGAGATCACGGACAGAAATGGTGGGGAAGCCGCCCGTCATCTTGTGCCAAGCATCACCGCCATCTTGGGTGAAGAAGAGACCGAACTCGGTGCCGACAAAGAGGAGATCAGGGTCCACATGGTCTTCAGCAATGGTGTGCGCGGAGCCCCATTCAGGAAGCTCGTCACCGATCTCCTGCCACGACGCGCCGCGATTGGTCGTCTTGAAGACATAAGGTGCGTAGTCACCCTTTTTATGATTATCAAAGACGGCATAGGCGACATCAGGATCGTGTACGGACGTGATGATGTCCTCGACCAGCGACATTTCCGGCACGCCGTTAAACGAGGTCTTAGATGACCAGTTCTCGCCGCCATCTTCGGACACGGCGATCACGCCATCATCGGTGCCAGCAAAAAGGAGCCCCGCCTCGAGCGGGCTCTCCGAAAACGCAATGATCGAGCCATAGATCGACGTGGAATCGTTCTTCGCGATAGCATCAACGCTCCAAACGCGATCCATCACTTCCAATTCGTTGCGGTCGATCTGACGTGTGAGGTCGGGGCTGATTTTTTCCCAGCTGTCGCCGCGATCCTCCGACTTGAAGACATATTCGGAGGCATAATAGATCGTGTTACGATCATGGGGACTGATCAGCACAGGCGTGTTCCAATTAAACTTGTACTGATTTTCGCCAGCTGCTGCCATAGGCGCGATGTAGACACGCTCCTGCGTGCGGCGGTCATAGCGAGCAAGCCCGCCATACTGATACTGGGTGTAGATGATGTTGGGGTCTTCGGGATCGCTCTGCGGCTTATAGCCGTCACCGCCAAGAATGAGGTTCCAGTCGCTATTGGTGATGCCGTGCTTGACCGGCGTCCGCGATGGTGCACAGAGCGAGTTGTTGTCCTGGGTTCCGCCGCATACGTTATAAAACGGAAAGTCATTGTCAGGGCTTGAACGGTAGAACTGCGTTAGCGGCAGGTTGTCGATATGCCGCCACTTCTGACCACGGTCATAGCTCTCATATAGACCGCCATCGCCGCCGATGATCAGGTGTTCGGTGTTGCTCGGATCAATCCACAATGCGTGGTCATCCACATGGCGGGCCGATGTCGAGAGCCGGGTGAAGGTGGCACCCCCATCTTCGGACACCGCACTCAACGTATCCATCGCATAGACCCGCTCAGGGTTATGCGGATCGACGATGATTTCGTTGTAGTACTGAGGGCTGACAGTCGCATAGGATGAGCGCTTCTCCCATGTGATACCAAAATTCCCGGTACGGTAGATACCCTTGGTCTCATCATCGCCCTCAACGATGGCATAGACCATATCGGGCGCTGATGGCGCCATAGCGAGACCGATGCGGCCCAGCTCGCCGCTGGGCGCGCCACCTGGCGCCTCGCGCCATGTCTCGCCGCCATCGTCCGAGATGTGGATGCCCGACCCGGGACCACCATTGATCAGGGTCCAGACATGACGCCGACGCTGATAGCTCGACGCGATGATCAGGTCGGGATTATCAGGGTGAACGACGAACTCATTAACGCCGGTGTGCTCGTCGATCTCCAAGACTTTGAGCCAGGTCTCACCGCCATCGGTGGTTTTGAAAAGGCCGCGGTCGCCGCCGCTGTTCCAGAGCGGGCCCTGGGCCGCGAGCAGCACCGTGTCGGCGTCCTCCGGATGCACCCAGATTTGGCTGATGTGACCGGACTGTTTGAGGCCCACATGCTCCCAGCTGTGGCCGCCATCTTCAGATCGGTAAACGCCATCGCCATAGGCGACAGACCGCTGCGCGTTGTTCTCGCCCGTCCCGGCATAGACGATGTTGGGGTTCGACGGCGCGATCTCCACCACGCCGATGGAATAGGAGCCATAATCATCGAACACCGGCGTCCAGCTGATGCCATTGTCCTCGGTCAGCCACATGCCGCCCGACGCGGTGCCCACGAGATAGTGATGGCTGCCGCCGGGCATCATCGCGATATCGGAGATGCGGCCGCCGGTGATGCCCGGGCCCAACTCGCGCAAAGGCAGCGACGCCAAAGGTGTCTCCTCCGCTTTGGCGTCCATGCTGGCCATAGCTCCAAGGCCGACCATAGCTCCTAGGCCGGCCATCAGCGCAGCAAGAGACGTAGACAGGGACATGATCTTCATGGGGGTTTCCTTCCTGAGGGGTGGGCCGAGCGCGCGGCGTCTTTGGCCGAAAAACAGTAAAACCATACAAAGGCAATCGGCTAGAGCATATGACGTCCGGTTGTGCACGAAAGACAACAACCCAATGAGGTGCATGGATCGGCTTGGCGCCTTGTCTCGAAGGACCACAATCAACCGACAGCGCTGCTTGCCCCCGCCTGTCGCTAACGCCTCGCAGTCACATCAATAGTCAGCCCCATGATGGCTGGGCGTCTTGACAGTTTTTATCTATTTTGTCAGCATTTTTCTGGCGAACAGGATTCGGTCTGTCTTGATGTCGACGAATGCGACGAGGTCCCATGAGAAGCGGGAGGCTGTGTTTGACGCGGCCGCGAGCGTCTTTGCTCAGTATGGGTTTCGCCGTACGTCGATGAACGATATTGCGCAGGCCGCCGGAATATCCCGGCCCGCACTTTATGTGCTGTTTGAGAACAAAGAGGATCTCTTCCGGCAATTGGCATCGAACCGGCAAAACGAGGCTATCAGCGAGGCAGTTTCCATCCTGGAGCAAGACGCACCGTTTACGGAGCGTTTCACGCTGGCGATCCTCGCCTATGAGCGGATCTATTATGAGCCGATTGCTGGCTCACCGCATGCCGCTGAATTTATGGACACCGCGCTCGGCCTTGTCTCCGACGACATGATGAAGCGGCATAACCGGTTGGTCCAGTATCTCTCGGACGTGATCGATCAAGCCGCCGGTGAGGGCCATGTCTCTCTCAAGCGCATAGGGATGAAAACCAAGGCTTTTGTCGAATTGCTGATGTCATCGATCGGTGGACAGAAGAAATCAGCGACATCGGTGCGGGATTTTCGGCAACGTGTGAAGCACGTGACGTCCGTCTTTTTGGCGTCGATCGCTTCGGGAGGAGTGAAATGATAACTCTCAACATCAATGGTGAACGCAAGACGGTCGACGCTGATCCGGACACGCCTCTTTTATGGGTGTTGCGCGAGCAGCTCGCATTGACCGGGACCAAGTTCGGCTGCGGCATCGCGCAATGCGGGGCCTGCACCGTTCTCATTGGCGATATCGCAGCGCGCGCCTGCTCCATCCCTCTCTCCAATGTGAAAGGACGAGAGCTGACCACGATCGAAGGCCTGGCCACCGATGCGGACACGCCTCACCCGCTGCAGGAAGCGTGGATTGAGCAGCAAACGCCGCAATGCGGCTACTGTCAGTCAGGCCAGCTGATGGCAGCAGCAGCACTCTTGCGCCGGAACCCCAACCCGACCGATGAGGACATCAACCGCGCGATGGAAGGCAACATTTGTCGCTGCGGCATGTATGGCCGTATACGAACGGCCATCAAGATGGCGGCTGTACGGATGGCAGAGGCAGCCTCCTTGCCTTTGGCGACGAAGGAGGTCGCCGATGGGTAAGTGGACACGGCGCGCCTTCATCTCCGCTGGTGTGATCGCTGGCGGCGGCATCCTCGTCGGGGCGGCCATCCGCCCGGGCAATCTCAATGACGACGTCGCGGACACTGTCGCTGGTGAAGGCGAGACGCTCGTCCATGCCTATGTCAAAATCGACCAAGACAATGTGATCACCGCAATTGTTCCGCATAGTGAGATGGGACAGGGATCACAAACCGCTCTCGCGCAGATGCTGGCGGACGAACTGGATGCTGACTGGAACCTGGTGCGGGTCGAAGAAGCGCCTGCGCTTGCGAAGTATTCCCACTACGCGATTGGCCGCGGCTATCTCCTCGCGGGCGTCGAGTTGCCGGGTTTGATCATCCCGAGCTTTGAGGGCGTGATGATGCGGCTATCCGATGCCTTGGACCTTCAGGTCACTGGCGGCAGCATGAGCGTCCGGGTCACCGGCACCTACGGCATGCGGGTCGCAGGAGCAGCGACGCGGGAGATGCTGCGGCGGGCGGCGGCCAAGGCGTGGGATGTGCCGCTGGATGAGATCCGTACAGAGAACAGCACGCTTGTCCACGACGCCACCGCGCGGTCAGAACCTTACGTGACCTTCGCTGAGGCCGCGGCCGAGATGACGCCGTCCTACACGCCGAAGCTGAAAGATCCGAAAGACTTCAAAGTTATGGGTCAGCCGGTTCAACGGTTCGATATCCCAGCAAAGGTCGATGGCACCGCGCAATTCGCCCTCGATGTGCGGCTGCCGAACATGGTCTACGCCACCGTACGACGCTCACCGGTCTTCGGTGGGCGGATCGATCGTATAGACGACAGCGCGGCAAGGGCGGTGAAGGGCGTGCTCGATGTCGTCAGGCTTCCCGTCATCGGCTATGATGCCTTTATCGGTGAGTTCACCGCCGATGAGTCCGTTGCCGTCGTCGCTGAAGGCTATTGGCAAGCAAGCCGCGGGCTTCGTGCGCTGGATGTGCGTTGGAACGGCAACGGCAATGAGACCATCTCCTCCGCGTCGATCCGTGACCGGCAAAACCGAGAGCTCGAAGACGCCATCGACCGGAAGCCGGATATCGATACCGGTGACACGGACGAGGCGTTCGCAAACGCCGACACCGTGATCAGTGCGGACTATCGCGTGCCCTATTTGGCCCACACCTGCATGGAACCACTCAACGCCACGGCAGATGTGCGCGATGGCACATGCGAGATCTGGATCGGTTGCCAAAACCCGCTTGGGTTCAAGCGCGCCGTCGCTGCCGCGCTTGGCTTTAAGGAGGACAATGTGATCCTCCATAACCTTCTGATGGGCGGCGGTTTTGGTCGCAAATCGCGGGCCGATTGGGCGATCCAGGCCGCGTTGGTCTCACGGGCCGTGGGCCGCCCAGTCCAGCTGATCTGGTCGCGGGAGGAGGACGTCCGTCAGGACTATTATCGCCCTGGCCTACCCAGCCGCTTCCGCGCTGCACTTGGTACTGACGGTTCGCTGGCGGCATGGGAGAACACCTATGTCGGCAAGCTCGAGCCGGTCGAGGCGCCGGTGATCCCCTATGCTGTGCCTGCACGAAACATTGGGCATGTGCCAAGCGAAAGCTACGTGCCGCTGGGCGCTTGGCGCAGCGTCGATGAATCCCAGCATGGTTTCTTTACGGAGTGCTTCATTGACGAGTGTGCTGCGGCAGCTGGCGCAGACCCGTTCGCCTACCGCGCCGCCCTTCTTCAGGACAAACCGCGGCACCTCGCCGTTCTTGAACGCGCGGCCGAGGAGGCGGATTGGGACAGACCGCTTGGCGAAGGCCGCGGACGCGGCATTGCACTCAAAGAGTCTTTTGGCAGCATTGTCGCCGAGGTCGCGGAAATCAGCATCATTGGCGGAGAGGTCGTCATTGACCGGATCGTCTTGGCCGCCGACCCAGGACTTGCCGTAAACCCAGACGGCTTCACCGCACAAATGGAGTCGGGCGTCATCTATGGCCTCACCGCGGCGATCTATGGTGAGATCACGATCAAAGGCGGTGCCGTGGTGCAAAGCAATTTTCATGACTACCAGGCGCTTCGCATGTCGGCCTCGCCGCCGATCGAGACCCACATCATCAACAGCGGGCACAAACCTGGCGGCGCTGGTGAGCCGGGCACACCGCCCGCCGCGCCAGCGCTTGCCAATGCGATCTTCGCAGCGACCGGCCAGCGGATCCGGGAGCTGCCGCTTCGCCACCATATCCCGTTTTCGACGGGCTTTAGGAGGGCTGCATCATGAACGTCGCATTGATCACAGCGCTTGCGCTCTCTGCACTGACCGCTTCACTCGCGCCAGATACCCAAACCGAAAGAGCCGCGGACCCGGCGGAGGCGGCTCAGCTCACGGCACTCGCCGAATGGGACAAAGTGTTTGAGGTCTTCTCCCACCCCCGCTGCGCCAATTGCCACGTGCCCGCGGACAACCGGCCACGCTGGTCCGGCGCCAGCTATCAGCTTACGGAGGGTGAATGGGCGTATCACGGCATGAATGTCGATGGCGGCGACAGCCGGGACGGGCGGGACAGCATGCCCTGCTCAACCTGCCACGCAACATCGAACTCTGAACTTCCGCATGGGCCACCTGGCGCACCGCACTGGGCCCTCGCGCCGGTTGAGATGGTGTGGTGGGAGCAGTCCTCGCGGCAAATCTGTGAACAGATCAAAGACCTCGATCGCAATGGTGGCCGCTCGCTGGACGAGGTCGCTGCGCATATCGACCATGACGCGCTGGTGCATTGGGGGTGGGAGCCAGGGCCAGGCCGGGAACCTGCACCCCACTCCGTCGAGGAAACGGTTGCTTCATTTACCGCTTGGGCTGAGGCAGGGGCGCCCTGTCCAGCGGAATGAGCGTCTCAGGATGGTTTGTCGGTACCGATCGAGCTGTGGCGGGTTGATATGCTGACATCAATGCTGTGCGACCCGATGGCTGGTCTGAGCGAGACAGGCGGCGTTCTCGCGGTGACCACGGGCGTCGAAGGGTCGGCCTATCGGCCCGTCGGTGCGGCGATGGCTTTCCTTGCCGATGGCATCCGGGTCGGATCGCTCTCGTCGGGCTGTATCGAAGAAGCCCTGGCGCTGGAGGCTGACAAAGCGATGGCGGCAAAGGCCTTCCGCCAGGTCCGGTATGGCGAAGGGTCGGCGTGGATCGATATCAAGCTGCCTTGCGGCGCAGGTCTTGATGTGAGCCTGTGGCCAGCTGCTGGCGAAGACGTTCTTACCGATTCCAGTCATCAGTATATTGATCGACAAGCGTATGCTGTGCGGTTGCCTAAAGCAGGGTTGGAGAGCGCTAGCCTTGAGCCTTTGGCGGCGGCTGGCTGGTCCAGCGAGGGATTTGTCTTGCCGCGCATTCCGCCCCTACGGCTCGTGGTGCTCGGCACCGGTCTTGAGACGGTCATCTTTACCGAGATCGCACGCGGCGCGGGATTCGATGTCGATGTCGCAAGCCCCGATCCCTTGGTCGGCGATGCCCTGCCCCAGGCCGCACAACTTCACACCGGCACGTTTCCGGCGACGATGGCGATCGATAACCAAACCGCGGTGGTCCTCTTCTTTCATGAGCATGACCATGAGGCGAGCCTTCTTCCGTCTGCGTTGCAAAGCCGGGCGTTTTGGGTGGGGGCGCAAGGATCACCAAAAAAACGCCGCCTGCGTGCGGAGGAGCTGGCGCGGTCAGGGCTTGCGCCATCGACGATCGATCGCCTCGCGCCCCGCTTTGGGCTGATCCCTTCGGCGAGAGACCCGCAGACATTGGCCATCTCGGTGTTGGCTGACGTGGTGGATGCCTATAAAGCCGCTTGGTTTGACCCTTATTTTGGCCAAAGCACAGCGGCGGCGCGGTGAAGGTCGGGCTCCTCCTCGCCGCGGGCCTTTCGGAACGCTTCGGTCCACGGAACAAATTACTCGAGCCGCTCACGGGTCAACCCTTGATCAGCCACGCCGCCGCCGTGCTGCGCGCCCTGCCGCTCGACCAGCTGATCGCTGTCACTGCCGACCGCGAGGTTGATGCGCGTCTTGATGGTTTCGAGATCATACATAATCCGTGGCCGGAGCGTGGGCAGGGTCGCTCCCTCGCCCTCGGCGCCGAGGGCGCGATCCATCGCGGCGCGGAGAGCGTCCTCGTTCTCTTAGCCGATATGCCTTTCATTACGCGCCAGCACTGTCAGGCGGTGATTGATCGCTGCTCGGACAGCGCGCCCTCCGCCAGCCTGCTCGACGGGCGCGCGATGCCGCCGGCCTGTTTTCCTCGCGCGATGCTGCCGCTCCTCGCGCACCACACAGGTCAAGTCGGAGCCCGTGACCTGATCAACAGACTTCCCGTCTCATCCCTGGTCCCAGGCGACAGGCACATGTTGGCAGATATTGACACGGCTGACGACTTTCAGTCGTACAAAGACTAGATGCCAACGCCCGCATGCTCACGTTGCAACGATGTCACTGTGCCGGATCGCCAACGCCGGCGATGGTCCCCAAAGGTCATCTCGCGTGGCCAGCATCGTCTTGTGGCGGGTGCCGCTGGTTTGACCGTAATGATGCACAAAGTTTGCGCACCGCGTTGCAGTGGACCGCGTCTTCCAAGAACAAGGGGCGCCGTAGCGCCCCTCACTTACGATCCACTTGTCGCTAGAATCGCTTCGGCGGCATCGGGAAGAAGCCGCTGACGTGTTCCTTATAGGATGCATACTCGGGATACTTCTTCGCCATCCCCTTCTCCAGCAGCGCCTTGCCTGAGACGGCATAAAGGAAGAAAATCATCAGTGCAGGGCTCAAGACTGTGAGGTAGCCGCTCTGGCTTTCAAGCGCGATCAAGGTCAGACCCGTCCAAACCGCGGCATCACCAAAGTAGTTGGGATGCCGGGTCCAAGCCCAAAGACCGACCGTCATCAGCTTGCCCTTGTTTTCGTCCTTCGCCTTGAACGCCCGCAGCTGCGCATCGCCAACGGCCTCAAAGGTGAGGCCGATCACAAAGATCGCGACACCGAGATAACCCAAAAGGCCGAGACTCCCGCTGCCCGTGCCAAAGACCGAGGACGAACCAAACTGGCCGACCTGGGTCGGCAGCGAGACAAAGAACGCGATCAAGCATTGCAGCACGAACACACGAAAAAGGCTCTGGATGGCAAAGGCCTTGTCGCTGCCGGCCTTTTTCCTCATTGCGACATAGCGATAGTCCTCGCCATGACCGATGTTCCGGAAGGCGAGGTAGCCGCCGAGCCGTGCGCCCCAAAGCGCAACAAGCAAGGTCAGCAAGGTCGCGCGAGGCTCCATCCCATCCGCTCTGAACCACGTCAGAACCGCCGGGAACGCGCATGCGGGGCCCCAAAGAATATCAACGATACTCGCGTTTTTGATCGCGACACTGAGGACCCAAACACCAGTAAAAATGGCGAGCATGATCGCCAGGTTGCTTAAGATAACATCGCCCATCGGGACTCTCCGAACTCTTCTTATGCGGCCGCGCGCTGGCGGCTAATCTCATCATGCGAGGCCCAGACCGTGTGGGTGCCGCTTGACAGGCGATGAGGCAAGATGATGCGGGCAACAGGACCAGCGGCAACGTCTTTGGCGTCGATGATGACGCATTCAGACTGATCGGTGTTCAGATCGGTGATAAAGGAGACAAGGTAGCCGTCATCTTCGTCTACCGATCCATCGCGTGGCGCGAAAGGCGCTTCGCTGCCGAACCGGTTCTCGCCAAAGGACAGCGTCTGGGTATCGCCCGTCAGCAGGTCATGTTTGACCAGGCCGCCAAACAGGAACCAGTCCGGCACCGCTGTCGCACTGTAAAGATAGCGGTACGGACGACCGGCTACGGTTTGGTTGATGGTACCGAACTCGACAAGCTCATCACCGAGCCGCTCTTCCTTGGTTTCACCTGTCACCATATTGAACCGCCAGCGGTGCAATTTCGGCTTGAAGGAGTGATAGGAAATGTTGGCGAGTAGCTTCCCAAAACGCGGGTCAACGCCGGGCAGCTCGATCGGCTTGGGATCAGGGTCATCCTGGAAATAGCCGTCGACGACGATCTCGTCGCCCTCTTCCCAGGCGTTGGTCCAATGCAGCACATAAGTCGGTGTCGCTTCGAACCATTTGATCTCATTGACAGAACCAAACCGAGGCACGATCGCGAAACGGGTCGGAAGATGGCCATGATAGCCAGCCGAGTGGATCCCTTGCTTCAGAAGATCCTCTTTCCAGAACAGCGGTAGATCGATCAGAATGGAATAATTCTCCGTAAACGCCATATCATGCGGCATCCGCGCGCCGGGGAGCTCCACAGGAATGAAATGTTTGAGCTGCTTATCAGCACCGACGACGCCATAATGCATATAGGGCGGCTTTTTCGAATAGTTGAAAAAGAGAAGCTCCCCTGTGCGCGGGTCGACCTTAGGATGCGCTGAAACGCCCTCGACAGGAACCCAAGCCGCGGTACCGCGATCGTCCATCGTGTAGGGATCAAGCTGGTAACCCTCGCCGCACATATAAAACGTCGAGAGGATATCGCCGCCATGGACCACAACATCCGTGGACGATGAATCTTTCATCCGGCCGCGGGCGCCCCATCCTTCCCGTTCAGACTTGTTAGGATTACCCGCAATCCCTGCCCATAGCGACCTTCCCGCCTCCTGCTCCGCTTCGAAACCCTTCGTCCGGACAAAGCGATTTTTGTAGCTTGCCTTGCCATTGCGGAACGAAATGGTGTGGATCATTCCATCGCCATCAAAGGGATGATAGACACCGATGGCGTCATGCAGAGGGTTCTCCGTGTTCCGAACATAGACACCGCTCAGATCCTTCGGGATCTCTCCGATCACCTCCATCTCATCGGCATCCATCTCGGTCGTGCAAGGGGTCCATGCGCCGTTGAGATAAGGATGCGGGGTGGGCGTGATTTTACTCTCGAAGCTGTTGACGAGTTTCGTCCCCATACGTTTTCTCTTTTTCTCTTTGTTCCGCCGCCACACGCGGGCGCGGCCGTTTTTGTCACTGTTGGTGACACTCTATGGAGCGCCCGCCGTCAGCGCAACACGGCGGTCCATCGCTTGCCTGGCAGGCCCCGCGCCACTAGTCTTGATGGCAAAAGGCGCGATGGACGAGCGGTAACGCGCCCTGGAGGAACGACCTTGGCTGGACCTGTCTACATTCTTGGCGGCACGCAGACCGACTTCGCGACCAATTGGACACGGCAGGACCAAGACCTGTTCGATCTCTTCGCCCACACCGTGCGCGAGGCGCTCGACGTCTGCCACCTTGATGCCAGCGAGGTTGAGGTTGGCCATGTCGGAAACTTCGTAGCCGAACTTTTTGCCGGGCAAGGTCTGCTCGGCGGCTTTTTCGGGCATGCCGATCCAGGCTTCTCCGGCATGCCGACCAGCCGGCACGAGGGCGCCTGCGCATCAGGGTCTCTGGCGGCGATGGCGGCGATGGCGGATATCGAGAGTGGCCGCTATGGTCTTGCCTGCGTCGCGGGGATCGAACTGATGCGGAACGTCTCGGGCCAGATTGCCGCTGATCATCTGGGTGCAGCAGCCTGGCGCGGCGTGGAGGCCAATGACGCGACCTATGTCTGGCCCGCCATGTTCTCGGACCTCGCCGAAGAGTATGACCAGCGCTATGGCCTTGATCACCAGCATCTGATGGGCATTTCGAAGATCAATTTCGACAACGCCAAGCGGAACCCAAATGCGCAGTCACGGGCTTGGACGTTTACGGAGGAAAGCTTTCAGCAAAATGATGACGCCAATCCCGTGGTTGAAGGCTGGATGCGGCGGCACGATTGCGGTCAGGTCACGGACGGTGCGGCCGTCATCTTTCTCGCCTCAGCTGAAAAGGCCGCCGCGTACGCGGCAAAACGCGGCATGAGCCTCGACGCGATCCCGCGCATTGAGGGCTGGGGCCACACCACGGCGCCCATGCGGTTCTCCCAAAAGATGACCGACAGTCAGAATGAGGACTATGTCCTCCCTTGGACAAGGAAGGCTATCACCGATGCCTATCGCCGAGCGGGGATCAGCGGACCCAACGAGCTTGACGCGATTGAGACCCATGACTGCTTCTCGGTCACGGAGTACATGGCGATCGAGCATTTTGGGATCACAGCGCCCGGCGAAGCCTGGAAGGCTGTCGAGGAAGGCACCATTGCTGCTGATGGTGCGCTGCCGATGAACCCGTCTGGCGGCTTGATCGGCCTTGGCCATCCGGTCGGCGCGACAGGCGTCCGTATGCTGCTTGATGCCAGCAAGCAGGTCACCGGGACAGCTGGCGACTACCAGGTCGAGGGCGCAAAACGCGTCGCGACCTATAATGTCGGAGGCTCAGGCACGACCAATTGCTCTTTTGTTGTAGCAGCTTAGCGGTATCGCAGGTTAGAGTGAGGGGTGCCGCAACGTCAGTCTCTGATTGACCGACACCCCGATCTCTGTCGTCACCAGGCCGTCAGGCCACGTCACTTCGAGCGTATCGATCACCTGAGCGTCGCCCAGGCCAAACAGCTGCTCCGCCGGATTGTGCGAGGCGAAATTGTTGCCGAGGGTCACCTCTCGGAACTGCTGCGCGCCGCCTGTGGTCGCGATGATCTTGGCACCGATCGCTTGGGTGTTGGGCGCGATGCCCTCAAGGGTCACCGATAGGTATGATGCTGCGTCATCGGTCGTGTTCTCCCAAAGGGTCGCCGCGTTCTGCGCATTCATATGCAGGAGCAGGATGTCGGTGTCGCCATCCTGATCGAAATCGGCGCACACCACGCCGCGCCCCTGTTCGCGATCGGTCAGGCCCAGCGCATCGGCCTCCTCGGTGAAGGATCCATTGCCGCCGGATACGAACGCACGGGACGTGTCCTCCGGAAACGGACCATAGGCCTCCTCCCTCACCCAGCCATTGGTGTGGTAGATATCGAGGTCGCCGTCATTTTCAAAATCGATGAAACAGCTGCCCCAACCCCAGCCGCCATCGGCGACATCGGCGACGCCCGTTTCGTCGGTGAACGTGCCGACCCCATTGTTCGCATAGATCCGGTTGCCAATGGTGGAAAGGCTCGGCGGCGGGCCGCCAGCGGCGAGGATGCTGCTCACGAACCAATCATTATCGCCGTCGCCGTCATAGTCACCAACTGCCGATCCCATGCCATTGCCGTCGATAAGAACGAAAAAGTCGGTCGCGTTGGTGAAGGTTCCGTCCTGATCATTCAAAAAAACTTGAGACTGATTAAAGTCCGCGACCACCAAAAGGTCTGGCCACCCATCGCCGTTGAGCTCAGCAAAGGTTGGGGTGAAGGTGTTGTCGAACTGACGCTGCGGGATCTGCGGATCGGCATTGGTGAGAAGCGAGGGCGTGATCTCGGCGGCCAAGGTGACGGGCACGAACCGTATGCCCGATGCATCGCTGTCATTCCGCCAAAGGTGGTGGGTCTCGCCTATATTATTGAAATCTCTTTCTGTTCCCCAATGGGCGAACATCACGTCAAGATCGCCGTCGCGATCATAATCGCCAAAGGTCGGTGACATGGTGTGCTCCGCCGTCATGACGTCGAAGCCCGCACCGCTCGTGACATCACTGAAGGTTCCGTCGCCATTGTTGGCGAAGACCAGGGTGGGATCGCTCCCAAGACCCGGTATCAAGAGATCGAGGTCGCCGTCGCCATCGAGATCGGCAAAGGCTGGCGAAGAATGTTGGTACACCTCATTCGCCGACTTGGTGAAAGCAACACCGGCCTGCGCGGCGACATCCTCGAACTGAAGGTTCCCCAAATTGCGGTAAAGCAGGTTGGGCCCGCTGTTGCCGCGAACGATGAAGAGGTCGAGATCACCGTCGCTGTCATAGTCGCCGACGGCTGCGCCGCTTGGCAGGATATCTGGAATATCCGTGGTGCCCACAAGCGCGCCCTGGAAGCCGACCGTGAAAGCGATGCCAGACGCTTGCGTTGCGTTGCTGAAAAGAGTCGCGGCTTGCGTCGGTACCTCTGCCGAGCTTTCCGTCGAGACCTGCGCCGTGTTCGAACGCGAACCGCCACCCGAGCAGCCGGACAAAAGAGCGAGCGTACCAAGGGCCACCGGGAGGACGGAAAGCGCCTTGGCACGGCTCGCAGTCGACCGATCAACCGGATGATCGGCACGGGGATAAAGGAAAGGTCGTACCATGATGTGATCGCGGGCTGCGCAAGGCAGCCCGCTGTTTGCCTTAGAACTTCACCCGAAGGCGCGCACCATACTGACGGGGCTCATTCAGGAAGCGGATGTTCACCGTGTTGTTGATGAAGCCGCGGCCGGAAAAGGCTTGGTTGGTCGCGTTCTCAACATAGCCGTCGAGACGGAACCGGTCATCCTCCCCGAAGTTCACACCCACGACCGCATTAAGGACGAAGACGTCATCCACCCGGCTAGCAAAAGCGTTGCCATCGTCCGGACCGTTGGCATCGACAATCGGCCCGAAATTGTTCGGCTGCAGATCAGCCAACGGAACCGCTTCAATCTCACCCGTCGTGCCATTGACGACAAAGGCCTCCTCGTTCTGCGGGTTGAGGAAGAACTCGGTGCGATAGGACAGGTTCAGCGTCCAGTCGAACGAGTTGATGTGGTCGTGATTGACCTCGACTTCCTGGAAGGCACGGAAATTGAGGTTCCACTTCGACGTGTTTTGGAGCTGGTTGCCCTCGAGCGGGAACCCGCCGAAACCAGCCTCGCCAAAGTCGAAGCCATTGACGAATTGCTGCCCGATCGCACCGCCAGCCTGGCGTGGATCGGTAGCAAGAGCATCGTCGCCATACTCCGCATCAAGATAAAGAACGTTGATGCCGAGATCGAGACCGTAGGGCAACGCGGCGGCAGCCTCGAACTCAATACCGAAAGCATCCGCGCTGCCGACGTTCTCAGAAAGAACGCGCTGGGTCGTGGCGCCAGGGTTACCCGGCGTTGGGTTTGCGACATCGACCAGGTTTTGAATGATCTGATCTTCAAACTCGTAGTAGAAAGCCGCCGCGTTCACCGTGAACGGAATGCCAGCATAAGAGAACTGGTTCTTCGAACCAAGCTCATAGAGCGTCAAACTCTCCTCATCGAAGATGGGAGCACTGAGCGTTCCATCAGCGAGCACGAGCGGCAGGTTGATACCGCCTGAACGCGTACCGGTCGATACGGTGAAGTAGGCCAGGTTGTCCGGCGTGATGTCGAATTCAAGGCCAGCCCGCCAGTCGATGAAATTGGCGTTGTTGGTGACCCGCGAGTTGGTTTCCACTGCCGCCGTATTCGGATCATCCAAGGTCGAATTGACTTGGACGAGCACCGCATTGGCATCATCCGCTGCGATCAAAAGATCATCGAAGTTATCCCGGAAGCCAAAGCTCGTGAAGCCATCAAGGAAGAACGCAGCCTCTTGGCCAGGCACCACGTTGAAATTGCTCCGGCCATTCGGGGTCAACAAAAGGCCTTGCGTCCCGACGACGATGTCAGACGAGTCGCAGTTCGGCTGGCCGGTGTCACCGCAAGCCTGGATGCCAGGGAAGCTCGAGAAGAACGTCTCATCAAAATCGAACGTGTACGCCGCGTTGAAGTTGGTCTGCGTCTTCTCATCACTGGTGTAGCGGATGCCGCCCTTCACCCGCAAACGATCAGTGACGCTCAAGGTCACGTCGCCATAGCCTGCGATCGATTCCACTTCGGAATCATCGTTGCGGAATTCACCACCGAGACCGTTGAAGAAGCACGACACCGGATCATCGCCAACAATCGCTTGGTTGGCAGCAACGAAGTCTGCATCAAATGCCGCGCGGAACTGGCTGCAGAAGCCGTTGCCGACGTCATAGCTGTGGCCGTCGAAGTTCTCTTTGTAGTAGAATGCGCCTGCGGCCCATTGCAGCCTTGCGCTATCGTCCGGTTGGAAGAACCGAACCTCCTGAACGATCGCTTTGCTGTCCTCACCCTGATAGAAGGTGTTGTTGACGTTCAGATTATCATTCGGACCCGGATTGTCGGCGATGACTTGGGCATCAGCTGCGCCGCCGCCCGGGAAGACGTCCCCGCCCGCTGGATAGTCGAAGCCAAGGAAGAGCTGACGCGAAGCGTTGCGGTTGATGGCCTCCGTCGAGCTGTAGGACGCATTGTACTCCACACCAACATGATCGAACTCATAGATCAGCTGGCCGATATAGTTGGAGATCGTCTGGTCGAACTCGCCCTCGTCACGGTAATACTGGTTCCACGGATCGTCGAGATCCTCGATATCGAACCCTGCACTGAAGGTCCGGCGAGCAAAGGTGCCGGGCTCACCGGAGCCGTCGCGCTCAGACCGCTGCCAGAGGAAATAGGCCGACATGCGATCGGTGGGCTCCCAGAGCACCGACAAACGACCGGCGAGATCATCCTGGGCGGCTGGGCCTTCGAAATCGTCGAGCGCCAGGTCACGCTCAATGAAGGCATTCGTGTAGGGCGAGTCATGCGCCTTGCCGAAGACCGCGCCACGAACAGCGAGCGTGTCTGTGATCGGCATATTGATCACGCCCTCAAATTCGCGCGCGTTGAACGTGCCGAAACCGGCCTGAACATGGCCGTAGAACTCCTCAAACTCCGGACGATTAGAGATCACATTGATCGTACCGCCCTCGGAGTTTCGGCCACGAACCGTGCCTTGCGGACCTTTGTTGATCTCGGTGCGCGCCGAATCAAAGAACAGAAGGCCAATACCGCGCGGCCTGCCGATGTAAATGCCGTTGAAAAGCGTGGCGACAGACGGATCCGACGAGAACTCGGCGTCGAACGAACCGATACCGCGGAGGAAGACCTCTGTGCGGCCTTCACTCTCTGTGATCTGCAAGCCGGGCACAGCATATTGAAGATTGGAGAACTCGTCATTGATGCCCAGTTTTTGCAGGTCATCGCCGGTGAAGTTCTGCACCGTCGCAGCCACATCTTGGATGTTCTGCTCACGGCGTTCTGTGGTGACGATGATGACATCGTCATCCTGCGCTTGGACCGCAGGCGCGGCCATTGACGCCGCCAAAAGGCAGGCGGTGGTCGTCAACAATCGTTTTTTTAAGACACTCGGTTGCGCTTTCATGGCGTCCCTCTCCATCAATTTTTGCATCGCTTTTCACGCAAGGCTCCGCAATCGGAGCATGTCACGCATCGCGATTTAGAGTGACGATGACGCGCCCTTCAAACCTTTGCAATCTTTTTGACTGCTCAGAACTACAACCAACGATTTTCTGTGGCCGAAAGGTGACATCGAAATACGCACTGCTTCAATAGACTGTTTTTGTTATTTTTATTCCTTTTTCTGCGAATGCAATTCATGAGTGTGCGCCGCACCATGACTGAAAAAATTTGCAAAACTGATCTTTCTGTTGTCTAACGAGCGGTGTCTGATCAGATTGATCGGATCAGCTCACCTGCACCGCGATTCATAGGAAGCCGCGATATGACCAAGCCCTCGACCCTCATGGTGGCATCCCTTGCCGGGTTACTGTCTTTGTGCGGTGCAATATATGGTGCCGCAGCGATGTCGGCGGACAACACGTATCGCGACCGCAAGCCCGAGGATGAGATTATCTACTTTGTTTTGCCCGACCGGTTTGAAAACGGGGATCGATCAAACGATCGCGGCGGCATTGCGGGCGGCCGCCTCGACCATGGGTATGATCCCACCCATAAAGGCTTCTATCATGGCGGCGACCTTAAGGGGCTAACGCAGCGGCTGGACTATATCGAAGGCCTTGGCGCGACCGCGATTTGGCTTGGACCTATCTATAAGAACAAGCCGGTGCAGGGTTACGGCGAATGGGCGTCGGCGGGCTATCACGGCTATTGGATCCTCGACTTCACCACAGTCGATCCGCATCTGGGTACGGAGGATGATCTCAAAGCATTTATCGACGCTGCCCATGGCCGCGGCATGAAAGTCTATTTCGACATTATCACCAACCACACCGCGGACGTCATTTCCTATCGGGAGTGCTATGATCCGGACTATGCGGGTCCGGACAAAGTGGATGAGGGCTGCCCCTACCGCTCCAAAGGCGCCTATCCCTTCACGACACGCGGCAATGTCGAAGGACCCGCGATCAATGCGGGCTTCGGAGGCGTCGGCGCCCCTTTTCAGACGACAGAGAATTTCAAAAGGTTGACGCGCAGCGACTTCGCCTACACGCCCTATATCCCTGCCGGTGAAGAGAACGCAAAAACGCCAGCCTGGCTCAATGATCCCATCTACTATCACAATCGCGGCGAGACGACATTTGAGGGTGAGAACTCACTGTTTGGCGATTTCTTCGGCCTTGATGATATCCAGACGGAGGACCCGCGCGTTGTCGCAGGCTTCATCGATATCTATACCGATTGGATCTCCCGTTTCGACATTGATGGCTTCCGGATCGACACGACACGGCACGTCAATCCGGAATTCTGGCAAGCCTTCGCACCGGCTGTGATTGATCATGCCAATACGCAGGGCATAGAAAATTTCTATGTGTTCGGCGAGGTTTATGACCCCGACCCCGCCGCTCTCGCCCGCTTCACCCGCGTCGACGAGCTGCCGACAGTTCTCGATTTTGCGTTCCAAGACGTGGCGACGAAGGTGGTGGCTAAAGGCGAGGCGACCGGCCTGTTCCGTACTCTGTTCGTCGCGGACAGTCTCTACGAAGGCGGTAGCGAGGGCGCCCTCATGTTACCGACTTTCCTCGGCAACCACGATATGGGTCGTTTCGGTACCTTTTTGCGTGACGCCCTCCCCGATGCGAGCAATCAAGAACTGACGCAACGCTCGCTCCTCGCCCATGCGATGATGTTCTTTATGCGGGGCGTTCCAGTGATCTACTATGGCGACGAGCAGGGGTTTGTTGGCGACGGCGTTGATCAAGCCGCTCGGGAGAACATGTTCGCCAGCTCGGTGGTGAGCTACAATGACAATGTGCTGCTGGGTACGAATGACACGACAGCCAGCGCGAACTTTAACAGGGATCATCCGCTCTACCAAGCGATCGCCGGCATGAGTGCGATCTATAAGGATCACAGGGCGCTTCGGCACGGCGCACAAATTTTACGCAAAACGGAAGTTGATGGCGGCGTCGTTGCGGTTTCTCGAACCGATGGCGCAAGCGATGAGTATTTGGCTGTTTTCAACACCAGAACTGAGCCCTATCGCGGCTCGATCGAGATTGATCCGCGCTCAAGCGAATGGGCAGATGTCCACGGAACCTGCCCCACACAATCATCGGTATCGGGATCGATCACGGTTGAGGTCGAGCCACTGGGCTATCTTGTTTGCCGATCAAACACATGGGTTGCGGAATAATGACGGTCTCGAAGCTTATATCATCGGTACAGGACTCATCAACGCAACTGCACGATCGGGCGCAACAGGAGTGGTGGCGTGGCGCTTCGATCTATCAGGTCTATCCGCGGAGCTTCCTTGATACCAATGGCGACGGCATTGGTGATCTTTGCGGCGTCACACAAAAGCTCGACTACATCGCCGATTTAGGGGTGGATGCCGTGTGGCTGTCGCCGTTCTTCACCTCGCCGATGAAGGATTTCGGGTACGACGTCGCTGACTATTGCGACGTTGATCCGATGTTTGGAACACTGAGTGAGTTCGAAGTTCTTGTTCGACGTGCACACGACCTCGGCCTGAAGATCATCATTGATCAAGTTTATTCGCACACATCAGATCAGCATGCGTGGTTCCAGGAAAGCCGGCAAGATCGAACCGGGGCCAAGGCCGACTGGTATGTGTGGGCGGACGCGAAACCAGACGGAACGCCGCCGAACAACTGGCTGTCCGTTTTTGGCGGCCCGGCTTGGACGTGGGATGCGCGTCGCGGCCAGTATTATCTCCACAATTTCTTGAGCAGCCAGCCGGACCTGAACGTCCATAATCCCTACGTGCAAGACGCCCTTTTGGGAGTGGCGAAGTTCTGGCTTGATCGCGGTGTCGACGGTTTTCGCCTTGATGCGATCAATTTCACGATGCATGACCCACTTCTGAGAGATAATCCCCCCACGAAGGATAGAGCGCGCGAAAAGCGGACGATCTTTGATTTCCAGGATCATATGTTCAATCGCTCACACCCCGATGTACCGAAGTTTCTTGAGAAAATTCGAACGCTTACGAATGAGAGAGACGGGATCTTCACCGTCGCCGAGGTAGGCGGTGACACACCCCTCGCAGAGATGAAGGCATTCACGGATGCCGGTCAACGTCTCAACTCGGCCTATAGCTTTGATTTTCTTTATGCAGAGTCATTGACCGCCAAAATCGTCTCAGATGCTCTGGCCAGTTGGTCAGGTGCGGAGGGTGAAGGCTGGCCGTCCTGGGCGTTTTCCAACCACGATGCACCGCGCGCTGTTAGCCGCTGGGTCGCCGATGAACATCGCGAGCTGGGCGCGCGGCTCTATCTTCTCCTTTTGACGGCCTTGCGCGGCAATATTTTCATTTATCAGGGTGAGGAGCTTGGCTTGCCCCAAGTTGACGTTGGCTTCGAGGATCTCAAGGACCCGGAGGCCATTGCCAATTGGCCGAGCACGCTGGGACGGGACGGGGCGCGGACGCCGATGCCGTGGTCAGGGAAACTGCCACATGCCGGTTTCACCACGGGGGAACCCTGGCTGCCTATCGGCCCTGATCACCTTCCAATATCCGTGGACGAACAGCACCAAGATCCTCGATCGGTGATGAGCTTTGCCAAGCGCGCACTGGCCGTGCGCCGCAATGCGGCCGCGCTCCGGTCGGGCGACATTGCCTTCGTACCGGCGACTGAAGGCGTCTGTGCGTTCCAGCGTCAGTCGGACGACGAGACGCTCTTGTGCCTGTTCAACACCACGCCCGACGTCGTCGATCATCAGGTGTCGACTGACGGCTATCGTGTACTGATCAACACGGTGGACACCGATGATGTTCCGGAACGTTTGCAGCCCTATCAGGGTCTCATCATCAGCAAGGCCTAGGCACCGCAAGAATCGCGTACGATCAGTTCCGTTGGTAGGCGCTCGGAATGAATCTCCTGCCCCGAAGTCGAGCTTTGCAGTTTGGAAACAAGCAGGCGCCCAGCCTTGGCCTTATCCTGCGCGATCGTCGTTAGAGCTGGCGTCGAATAGCGCGAGAGCTGAATATCATCATACCCCACAACAGAGACGTCGCCAGGAACCGAACGGCCGCGTTTCATCAATCCGCGCACCACGCCCATGGCGATCAAATCACTTGCGCAGACCGCAGCGTCGAAGTCATGCCCTCGTCCTAGCAGGCTTTGCACAGCATTTTCTGCCGACTCGATCTCGAAAAAGACCGGCGCAACGAGGTCCGGGCACTGCTCCAGTCCTGCCTCTTGAAGGGCGTCGCGATAGCCCTGAAACCGCTGCAGGGCTTCGGGCGCCTCTGTATCGCCAAAGAAGGCAATCCGCTTACGCTCTAAACGTGCAAGATGGAGCGTCGCACGCCGGCCGCCTTTGACATTGTCGCTCCCAACCGAGCAATAGCGTTGGCCCGGGATCTCGCCGCCCCACACCACGAAACGGCTATCCTGCTCGGTCAGACGGTTAAAGCGCTCATGCAAGAAACTCTGACCAAGGAAGATCACACCCTCACCGCGATGCGACGTGGCGAGCCGCTCGACATCGTCATAATTCCGCGGCGCGATGTGCGAGATCAGAACATCAAGCCCAGCCTCCCGCGCCGCCTCGCCTACGCCGCCGAGAAGCTCGAGGAAGAAGGGATCCTCCAGCGTACCGCTTCGTGTCTGCGTCGTGGGAATGACCACCGCGATGCTGGATGATGCACCGCTCAGCACCGCAGGCATGCTGGGACGAAAGACATAGTTCCGTTCACGCGCGATCTTCCAGATCCGCTCCTTGGTTTCCTGATTGACGGCAGGGTTATCATTCAGTGCACGCGAGACGGTGGCGATCGAGACATCCGCCGCCTTCGCAAGGTCCTCAAGCCGTGTGTTTCGTTTCTTCGCCACGGGCCTATCCTTCAACTGCGCTCTGGCTCTGGCGCCAGCGTGGCAACCTCTGCCGTCTGATCATCAACCAAGAGTGTCGCACCAGCGGCAGCCAAAAGACTCACCCCGCCAAGAGCCAAAGCGTAGACGGCTTCGCCGCCAAAAGCATAGCGCACAAACAACCCCAAAATGCTGGCTGCAAGAAGCTGGGGGATCACAATGAAGAAGTTGAAAATGCCCATGTAAACGCCCATTTTTTTGGCGGGCAAGGCGCCAGAGAGGATCGAGTACGGCACCGATAAGATTGACGCCCAAGCGAAACCGACGCCGATCATCGACACAATCAGCAAGTTCGGGTCACGGATCACATAGAAGGACATGAGACCCAAAGCGCCAAGAACCAGGTTCAGCGCATGGGCTCGCGGGCGCCCAATCCTCGCGGCCAACGGCGGAATGGTGAAGGCGGCGAGGGCGGCAAAACCGTTGTAAACCGCGAACAAGACGCCCACCCAATCCGCGCCTTGCGCATAGTCTGTGGTCGTGACATCGCTGGCGCCAAAGTGAAAAGCGGTGACGCTGGCCGTTGCATAAATCCACATGGAAAAAAGCGCGAACCAGGAGAAGAACTGAACAACCGCGAGCTGACGCATCGTCCGCGGCATACAGAAGAGGTCATCAATGATCTCCGAAAAAGGGTTTTGCGGCAGGCCGCGCTGTTTGATCAGTCCAGCGATGATCAATACAAGGCCAAAGGCAACCATCCCCACCGTAACGAAGTAGAGATCGTTGAGCTTGAGCGCCTCCTCGGCCAGCCGGATGTTGCCTAGGGTGACCTGCGCCACGATGATGGTGGCAAGGCCGCCGCCCGCAAGACTGATCCCGCCCCAACGGAAAAGCGTTTGCACCTCAGCCGTCTCCGCGCCGCCGCTCTCGGCCTCCGTGCCGCCGAGCGCAGGCTCGGTCTTCTCAAACGCGGCCAGGGTGTCGGGCGGATACTCCTTGGTCGAAAACACTGTCCACATCACAGCGAAGAGGACGCAAGCTGCACCAACATAGAAGGCAATTTTGACCGAAGGCGGAATAACGCCCTCTGGCGCGATGTTGGCAACGCCGAACCCGTTGGCGAGAATCCAGGGCAGCGCAGAGGCAAAGACAGCGCCGACGCCTATGAAAAAGCTCTGCATGGCAAAGCCCATCGTGCGCTGACGATGCGGCAGCATATCGCCGACAAAAGCGCGGAACGGCTCCATCGTCACATTGATCGACGCGTCCATGATCCACAGCATGCCCGCCGCCACCCAGAGATAGGGCGCGTTCGGCATGACGATCAGCGCCGCGGTCGTCGCCAGCGCGCCGTAGAAAAAGTAAGGCCGCCTCCGCCCCAGCCTGCCCCAGGTCCGATCGCTCATATACCCGACCACGGGCTGGACCAGGAGTCCGGTCAAAGGCGCGGCGATCCAGAGGATCGGAAGGGCTTCGACCTCGGCACCAAGGGTCTGAAAAATACGGCTGACATTTGCATTTTGGAGGCCAAAACCGACTTGGATTCCGAAAAATCCAAAGCACATATTCCATATTTGCCAGACATTTAGTGTTGGCTTGTGCATTTTTGGCCTCCCATAGGCGTATGCAATTTTTTGCAAATTGTGGCGTGGGAGCGATCACTTGTCGACCCCGAGGCGCAGGGAGGGATGAGGGAGACGAGGCGTGCGCCGCTATCGCATGAGCGTGCGCTGGCGCTCATCGCGTGGACGGGCGGTGTTGATCAGTGTTGGCCGAGGCGACGCGTCCAACCATCGACGAATATGGTATTTTGATCAGCAGAGGGATTAAGAGCAGTTGACCCCTCCCCGCTGGGCAAGCCTCAGCTAGCCAAAAACGCGGCGGAGGATCTCACTGCTGCGTTTGGCCGGGTTGGTACGGATCGCTTCTTCTTCTCGCGCAACATAGTAGAAGAGGCCGTCGAGCCCTTTGCCAACGCCGTGATCGATCAAGTCGTTGCGCGCATTGGTCCCCATTTGCGGGGCAAGCGGAATGCCATCGAGACGCGTGAGGAGGTTGTCATAGGTCTGGATCGCACCGGTCCGGGTTAGCGCCGTCTCGATCGATGGGCGGAAGAGGCGCGTGAGCGACGCGGTCGTGCGGTTTTGGAAATAGGTGGTGGCAGAGGTCCGGCCGCCATTCACAATGCCGATCGCATCGCTGATCGTCATAGAACGGATGGCGCTCACA
>JBCDLG010000040.1:0-26820 GCA_038745625.1 Pseudomonadota bacterium
ATCAAAGCAGCCTGGGCCCGCTCGGGCGACAAAGGCGCGAGCGCCAATGTCGGCGTGATTGCACGGCACCCGGATCTTCTTCCCTACCTTTGGGAGCAGCTCACCGAAGAGGCTGTCGCTGAGCGTTTCGCTCATATCTTGGAAGGCCGTGTGCAGCGCTTTGCCATGCCGGGGCTTTCCGCCATCAACTTTCTCTTGACCGAGTCCCTCGGGGGCGGCGGTATCGCCAGCCTCCGCGCCGATGCCCAAGGCAAGGGCTTCAGCCAAGTGATCCTCACCATGCCTGTCCGCGTCCCCGAAAGGCTGATCACCCCATGACCGTCTTCCGCTCTCAGATTGATCCGCAAAGCGCTGGCTTCCAGAAGAACCGCGAAGAGATGCTTGGCCTCATTGAGCGACTGGAGGAGCTCAATGCGCGCGCGCCAGCCATGTCGGCGCGGCGCCAAGACCGTTTTGAGAAACGCGGTCAGCTCCTGCCGCGGGAGCGGCTCGCGCGGTTGCTTGATCCTGGTCTGCCGTTTCTCCCTATCGGCAACCTCTCGGGCTATATGACCGACACCAAGGACGAACCGAAATCGGTACCCGGATCAACCTTGGTGGCCGGTATCGGCTATATCGCAGGCACGCGCTGCGTCATCACCGTCGATGACAGCGGCATCGCCGCGGGCGCAATCAAAGGCGGCGCAGGGTATAAGCTTGATCGCTGCGAACAGATCGCTCTCGAACAAAACCTGCCCTTCGTACATTTGGTCGAAAGCGCCGGCGGCGATCTTCTCAACTACACGGTTGAAGGCTTCGTCATCTACGGTAAGCTGTTCGCCAATCTCGCGCGGTTGTCGGGCGCCGGCATCCCCACCCTGGCCGTTCTCCACGGCTCCTCCACCGCGGGCGGTGCCTACATGCCTGGTCTCTCCGACTACGTTGTTGCGGTGAAAGGCCGAGGCAAGGCATTTCTCGCTGGCCCCCCTCTTCTCAAGGCCGCCACCGGCGAGATCGCCAATGACGAGGACCTAGGGGGCGCAGAGATGCACGCGTCGGTCTCAGGCCTTGCGGAGTATCTCGCCGAAGACGACGCCGATGCGATGCTCCTCGCCCGCGAGGTGATGCGCCGTATCCGCTGGAACGAAAGCGCACCACCCGGGCGGTCCAATAGCTTTGATGAGCCTCTCTACGACATCGATGAGCTGGTCGGCGTTGTGCCGCCTGACTATCGTCAGCCCTATGATGTTCGGGAGGTTGTCGCGCGCATCGTTGATGGCTCCGATTTCACCGACTTCAAACCACGCTTCGGATCCGCTACGATTTGCCTCCAGGCGTCGATCTATGGCCAGCCTTGCGGGATCATCGGCAACAATGGCCCGATCGACAATGCGGGCGCCCATAAGGCGACGCAGTTCATGCACCTCCTGGAAAGCGCTGGCCACCCGATCATCTACCTGCAGAACACCACCGGTTATATGGTCGGTACCGAGACCGAACGTGCAGGGATGATCAAAAACGGCTCGAAGATGATCCAGGCCGTCGCCAATGTTACGGTCCCCCGGATCACCCTCAACATCGGCGCTAGTTTTGGCGCCGGTAACTACGGGATGTGTGGCCGCGGCTTTGATCCCGACTTCCTGTTCACCTGGCCGAACGCCATGACCGGCGTGATGGGCGGCGAACAAGCCGCCAAGGTGATGAGCATCGTCGCCGAAGACGCCGCGGCCGCCAAAGGTGTCGAGCCCAACCGCGAAGCGCTGGCGATGCAAGAGGCGGCGCTGAAACACCAATTCGACAGCCAAGCCGATGCTTTTTATACGTCGGGTCATAATCTCGATGACGGCATGATCGACCCGCGGGACACGCGCCGGGTGCTTGGTTTTTTGCTCGGGACGGTGATGGAAGGACGAAGCCGTGCGCCCAACCGTCTTTCCTTCGGTGCAGGGAGGATGTGATGACAGTCCTAAAACAAAACCTCCAAGACGGTTGGCTGACCCTCACCCTTGATGATCCAGACCGGCGCAACGCGCTGTCCGATGAGATGTCCGACGCTCTGCGCGGGGCGCTTGGTGACGTCCGCGAAGATCGCTCCGTCCGCGGCATCACGCTGCGGGGGTCAGGCGGCGTTTTCTGCGCCGGTGGCGATTTGAAAGCGTTCAAAACGGACCTGCAGGCTGGCGGTATCGACGCGGTGATGGAGCTGAGCCGCGGCGCTGGCGCGTTGTTCGCCATGGTCGATAGCCAGCCGCAGCCGGTGATTGCCCTGGTTGACGGACCAGCGATGGCAGGCGGCTTGGGCCTTGTCTGCTGCGCCGACGTGGTGGCCGTGACACCCGATGCGCGCTTTGCCCTCACCGAGGTCAATCTCGGGATCGTCGCTGCACAGATTGCTCCTTACATCTTGCGCCGCTTTGGCCCCACCACAGGACGGCGGTTGATGGTCACCGCCGCGAGGTTCGGCGGCCAGGACGCCTACCGCCTGGGCCTCGCCGATCACCTGGCGGACGATGCGGCAGCGCTCGACGCCTACGCGGACGGGGTCGCGGCATCTGTCAGGAAGGCGGCACCTGGCGCCATCGCCGCGACCAAAGCGCTGTGCCGCGCCGCGCCCAACCTTGATGCTGAGGCCATGACCGAAGAAGCGGCGCGGGTCTTCGCCGAAACGCTGATGTCTGAGGAGGGGCGCGAGGGCATCGCCGCCTTTGCCCAGAAACGGCAACCGAAATGGGCGCAGTCATGAGACCGATCCGTACACTCCTTGTCGCCAACCGAGGCGAAATCGCGGTACGGATCTTCCGGACGGCCAAGGCGCTCGGTATCTCAACCGTGGCGATCGCGTCAGAAGCGGACAAGGATGCGCCCCACGCCAAGGCGGCGGATCGCTGCATCATCATCGGTCCCGCACCCGCGGCGCAGTCCTACCTCGATCACGAGAAGGTTCTCGCGGCCGCGAAGACCGCTGGCGCTGACGCCATCCACCCGGGCTATGGATTTCTCTCCGAGAACGCATCGTTCGCGCAGGCCGTGGCCGATGCCGGTCTCATCTTTGTCGGCCCGCCGCCGGACGCGATTGCCGCGATGGGTGACAAGGCGACCTCCAAACGCCTGATGATCGAGGCGGGTGTCCCTTGCATCCCCGGCTATGAGGGCGAAGCACAGGATGCGGACCTCTTTGCGTCGGAAGCGGAGCGCATCGGTTATCCCGTCATGGTCAAGGCGTCCGCGGGCGGTGGCGGTAAGGGCATGCGGATCGTCTCATCGCCTGGCGATTTGAGCGAAGCGGTCGCGCGCGCGCGGTCCGAGGCGGAAGCCTCCTTTGGTGATGGCCGCTTACTGATTGAAAAAGCTGTGACCGAAGCCCGTCATGTCGAGGTCCAGGTTTTCGCCGACACCCATGGCAACACGCTGCATCTCGGCGAACGCGACTGTTCCTTGCAGCGGCGCCACCAAAAGGTGATCGAAGAGGCGCCGAGCCCAGCCGTCGATGCAGGCCTCCGTGAACGGATGGGCCGCGCAGCTGCCGATGCTGCCAAAGCGGTCGGCTATGTCGGCGCAGGCACCGTCGAGTTCCTCCTTGCCAGCGACGGCGCGTTCTACTTCCTGGAAATGAATACACGGCTACAGGTGGAACATCCGGTGACGGAGGAGGTGACCGGCCTCGACCTCGTCGCACTGCAGCTTCGGGTCGCCGAGGGCCTGCCTCTGGGGTTTGGCCAGGACGCGGTCACGCTCACCGGTCACGCCATTGAGGCCCGTCTCTACGCCGAGGCGCCCGAGGATCAGTTCCTGCCGCAAGCGGGTCCCGTGAAGCTCTGGCGTCCGTCCGAGGTCGCACGAACAGATGCGGGCGTTGTTACGGGCGGCGAGGTCACCCCGCACTACGATCCGATGCTGGCCAAGATCATTGTCCACGGAACGACTCGCGAGGAAGCGCGCCGCAGGCTCCTGGCTGCACTCCAGGACACCGCGTTGCTCGGTGTCCGCACCAACCGCGTGTTTCTGATGGATCTTCTCCGAGGCGAAGCGTTCACGACCGGCGAGGCGCTCACCACCACCATTGATGATGCTGAGCCGCCAACAGAGAGACACCCAGGCCAGCACGGCCTCGCCCTCGCCGCGGTCTTGGCGCATGAGCAGCGACGCGATCAGGCGCTAGCTGCCGCGGGCCCGGTCCCCTCGCCGCTTCTCGGCTGGCAAGGCAGCGCAGACCTGCCATCGCCTTACGGCTTCAGACGCGGCGACGAGATCACGCGCGTCATCGTCCGTTTGCGGAAAGACTTCTATGAGGTCACAGTGGGTGATGAGGCCTTATCCGTCGCCATCCTTGGTCGGACGCCGACGACCGCACACGCTCTTGTTGGCGATGAGCCGATCACAGCCAGCTATCTCTGCGATGGCCCCGAGATCCACATCTCAACCGCGGACAACGCCTTTAGCCTCACCGACATCTATCAATTGTCCGCTGGCGCCGCGGATGCCGCGGGGTCCGGCGCGGTAACAGCACCAATGCACGGCGCGGTGACGGAGATTGCGGTCGAGGAAGGCCAAAAGGTCGCCAAGGGTGATAAGCTCGCTGTCCTTGAAGCGATGAAGATGCAACACGAGCTGACAGCGCCCGTTGCCGGAACCGTGACGCAGATCACCGGCGCAGCGGGTACACAAATCGGCGCTGGCGATGTGCTCATCGTCATTGAGCCGGAGGAGGAAGAATGAAGTCGCCCATCTGTGATATGTTCGGGATTGAGTTCCCCCTGCTGGCTTTTAGTCATTGCCGTGACGTGGTCGCCGCCGTTTCGAAGGCTGGCGGAATGGGCGTCTTCGGAGCCGTCAATCATACCCCGGAGCATCTCGAAGAAGAGCTCAACTGGATCGACGCCCATGTTGACGGGAAACCTTATGGCCTTGATCTGATCGTGCCGACATCCTCGGCGCTTGGCGATGGCGCGCCAGACAAAGAGGCGCTCTTGGCCGCCGTTCCGCAGGAGCATCGCGATTTTGCCAATGACGTGCTCGCTAAGGGCGGCGTCGACTCGCCCATCGACGCGGATGAAGCGCGGGAGCACCTTTTCTTTGCTGACAATCTGTCATCGGATGGTGCTGGACGGGCACTTGATGTGGCCTTTAGCCATCCGATCAAGCTTGTGGTCAACGCCCTAGGCGTTCCGCCGCAGATCATGCTTGACCGCGCGCGGGAGAACGGGGCGAAAGTGGGCGCGCTTGTCGGCTCCGCCCGGCATGCCGCCAAACAAGCCGATGCTGGCGTGGACGTTCTGATTGCAGCTGGCGGCGAGGCCGGCGGGCATTGCGGTGAGGTTTCCACCATCGTGTTGGTCCCCGAAGTCGTCCGTGCAGCGAAGGGTGTCCCGGTGCTCGCCGCAGGCGGTATCGCCACTGGCGAGCAGATGGCCGGTATGATGGCGATGGGCGCGGCAGGCGCCTGGTGCGGCTCGGTGTGGCTCACCACGACCGAGGCGGAGACGTCCGAAAGCGTGAAGGCCAAAATGCTTACCGCGTCGTCGGCCGACACGGTGCGCTCACGCTCGCGGACGGGTAAGCCGTCGCGGCAGTTACGCAGTCCGTGGACCGATGCTTGGGAGACGGATGGCCCCAACCCGCTCCCTATGCCGCTGCAAACGCTGGTGTCCGAGCCTGCTTTGCGCAAGCTCGATAAACTGGGTGATGGCGGGGACCAGGCGGCGAAAGCGCTCAGCACCTATTGGGTGGGTCAAGCGGTTGGTTTGATGAACGAAACTGAAAGCGCAGCAGGTGTCGTTCAGCGCTTCAAAGAAGAGTTCGTTGAGGCCTATGAGCGCCTCTCGGGAGCGATTGAGGGATGATCGCGGTCGCGGACGATTTCCTGGCGGAGACCGAAGCGCTCGCGAGCACCATCGAACAAGCAAAGCTGCCGTTTGAGACCGCCACCCTTTTCAAGGGATGGACGGTCACGGCGGTGCTCCGCCACCTCCATTTTTGGAATGAAGCCGCACGTCTTTCGCTGGTCGAGCCTGATGCGTTCAGCTCACTGATGGCGGAAGCCTTACCGATGATGATGCAGAAAGGCCTCCGCGGTGTGGAGGACGAGCGTCTTGCTGATCTGCGGGAGGACGCACTCTTGGATGCATGGCGCAAAACAGCAGCGCACACCGCCGTAGCCTTTCGCGACGCCGATCCCGAGCTACGCGTCGCCTGGGCGGGACCGCCGATGAGTGCAGAATCGTCCGTGACCGCCAGGTTAATGGAGACCTGGGCCCACGGCCAAGCCGTCTATGACGCTGCTGGCCTTGAGCGGAAAGACGGTGACAGGATAAAAGCCATTGCAGAGCTCGGTGTACGCACCTTCGGATGGACGTATAAAGTCCGTGGACGCGACAAGCCAAGCGTCAAACCCTTCGTTCGCCTCACCGCGCCATCGGGCGCGATCTGGATGTGGAACGAGGAAAGGGAGGACGAGTTGATCGAAGGCGATGCCACCGCCTTTTGTCAGGTCGTCACCCAAACGCGCAACATTGCCGATACGGATCTTCGCGTCACCGGCACCGTGGCCAAAGAGTGGATGAGCATCGCCCAGTGCTTTGCAGGCGCGGCCGAAGAGCCCCCGGCGCCAGGCCTGCGTAAGCAAGCTGTTTGACCGAGCCCGATCAACTTCGACTTTGCGGGACAATCAGCTGAGAAACTGAACGTCTCAGGCGCCTCTGCGAGGCTTGGCGATCAAGCAGTCTTCAGCATTGCTCTTTAACAGCTCGACAAACGTCTCGGCCGCCGCAGGCATGGTCCAGTTCTTCCGTGAACAGATGCCGACCGTCATAGGCGGTATGAGTTTGTCGTCGCGAACAAACGCAAACTTATCGCGCCGCGAGAGTTCTCGTTCGTTTTCCGAAAACACTGACGTCCAAAAATCCGTCCGATCGACAAGGCGCAAGATAAAGTCATAGTCATCAACAAGAATGCGTGGCCCGTCGAAGGTGAACCCCGCCCCTTCCGCCAATTTTGTCATATGGCGATGCAAGCTCGACGGCGGCGTCTCACAAGCGATCGGGTAGCGCAGCAGGTCCTCCCTACACCACTTTTTTTGGAGAACCGGATGGTTTTTCCGTAGGAGGACCGAAACAGGCATCAAGAACAACGGCTCAAAATCGAGACTGCTATGGAGCACCGGATCGGCGCCAGCTTCATCCTCATAGCCAAGGGCGATAATAGCAAAATCGAGCTGGCCGATCCGCACCGCCTCGCAGATGTCCGATGCGTCGCGCGTATCCACCTTGACATAGATTCCAGGGTAGGCGGATGAAAAAGCGATAAGGCTTTTGCGGAAGAAGATACTCTCGATACAAGGCCTGACCCCAATACGCATCGATCCGGATTCCCCGGCTTTGTGACGTTGAATCTCATCAGTGATGTCCTGGGCGTGGACGACGAGATTTGTCCCTTGACTGACCAAAAGCTCACCGAGCCGCGTGAGCTTCACACCGCGCGGAAGGCGGCTGAAAACCTCGAAGCCTAGACGCTCCTCAATGGCCTTAAGCCGTTTGGTCAGCGCTGGTTGGGTCAAGCCCATCTCCGACGCCGCGAGCACAATACTCCCAGCCTTATCGATCTGGGTGATGAGCTTGATGTCACTGATCTCTAGCATATTAGATATTCTCGATCGTTATGGGGACATAAAAATATAGAATTTTACATTATGGAACGTCTTCCCGCAATATCCGAAGCAATAAGGTACTGAGCCGGGCCGTCGAAGCGCATACGGAGCTCAAGAGATGGCGAGGGAGGCATTGTGGGTCACATTGGAAAAGACGTTGTCTTAAACGACCCTGCCTTCGTTCACGAGACGGCGCTTATCTATGGCAAGGTCAATATTGGGGCAGGATCATCGGTCTTTCCTTATACGGTGATGCGTGCCGAAACCCATGAAATCATCATTGGTCAGCGGACCAATATTCAAGAGCATGCCATGATTCATGTCGGCGATTTCTCGCCCACGGTTATTGGTGATGATTGCTCGATTACCACGCGCGCAACGTTGCGTGGATGTACGATTGGCGACCGTAGCCTGATCGGCATCAATGCCACCATCATGGACGGTGCCAAAATCGGCGCAAACTCGATCGTCGCGGGCCACGCCATGGTCGATAAGAATGCGTCCTTTGGCGACAGCGCCGTCATCGCCGGCATTCCAGCCAAGAAAATCGGTGAACGGGACAATTCAGGCGTCACCCTCCTCAACTCACGCATCTATAGCGCTCTGTCTGAGAACTATGCTGGCGGCGAGGAGCGTTTGTCCGACGATCAAATGAAGATGATTTTTGCCAGCGCGACGGCAGGCTGATCCAACATAAGGAAGACGAGCAACATGGCAGAAAATCCAGTCGTCATCGAACAATTCGGACGTGTGCTCATCATCACTCTCAATCGCCCAGAGGCGCGCAACGCGATCAACCAGGAGATGGCCCATGCCATCGCTGCGGCTGCCGATCGGCTAGACAATGATCCTGATCTATTGGTGGGCATCTTAGCAGGCTCACCCACCGCCTTTTCCTCCGGCATGGATCTCAAAGCATTCCTGCGCGGCGAAAGCCCCATGATCGAAGGCCGGGGTTTGGCTGGGATCACAGAACGACCACCCAAAAAGGTGTTGATAGCGGCCGTCGAAGGCGCGGCCCTCGCTGGCGGATGTGAACTGGCACTGGCTTGCGATATGATCGTTGCGTCTCGCAGCGCCACATTTGGCGTCCCCGAGGTGAAGCGCGGTTTGGTGGCGGGCGGCGGCGGCGTCATCAACCTGCCGCGCCGGATCCCGCGCAACCTTGCGATGGAGATCATTCTGACCGGCGACCCGGTGACGGCCGAGCGCGCCTACGAGATCGGGCTCGTTAATCGGCTTACTGATGGGTCTGCGCGCTTTGAAGCCTTAGAGCTCGCAGAGACCATCGCGGAGAACGCTCCCCTCGCCGTGCAGGTGTCCAAAAGGGTCGTTTATGAGTCCCAAGACTGGCCTCTGGACGAGCTCTACAACCGTCAGAACGAGAAGATCGGTCCGGTGATCATGTCCCAAGACGCACAGGAAGGCGCTGCCGCCTTTGCCCAAAAGCGTAAGCCCATCTGGCAAGGGAAATGAACGACACAGCCCGTGACAGAAACGGAGATAGCAAGACAATGCCAATCCGTACGGATGAATTGCATGACGCAGCTTTGGCGCACATCACGCGCGCTGGCGAACTTTTTGAAGTCAAGCCAATGAAACGCTCCTGGGGCGAACAATTGGTCTTCACCAATGCGCCACCGACGCTCGGCGCGTTCTTTATGTTGATGCTGCGCCATGTGGACCTTCCGTTCCTCATCTATAAAGACGAGCGCTACACGTTTGCCGAGGTCTGGAAACGCTCCAACGCCGTGGCCGCAGCACTGCAGAAAAAAGGGATCCAGAAGGGTGACCGCGTGGTCATCGCCATGCGGAACTATCCTGAGTGGATATTCTCCTTCATCGGCATCGCCTTGTCGGGCGGGATCGCCGTGCCGCTCAACGCTTGGTGGCAAGGCGCAGAGCTTGCTGATGCGATCACTGATGCGGGCGCCAGTTTGGCATTGGTGGATCAGCAGCGTCATGAACGTCTGATGAGCGTTGGCGCAACCATCGAACAGGTCGTCGCACGCGCTTCGGCGCTTTCCGACCCCGCCCTATCCTTTCAGGCTTTCATCGACGACGAAGATGCCATGCCGTCGCCCGTGGATTTAGGCCCGGATGAGGACGCGACGATCTTCTACACCTCCGGATCGACCAGCTACCCCAAAGGCGCCGTCACCACCCACCGCGCCATCACCAACGCCATGTTCAACTTCGCGGCCTTCGGTCTTGCGCAGCAGCAGGTCGAAAAGGCCGTCTCAGGAAAAGAGCCGTCGACGGAGCAGCCAGCATCGCTCCTCACCGTCCCATTGTTCCATGTCACCGGTTGCCACAGCATCTTTATTCTCTCTGTTCTCATTGGTCGGAAGGTTGTCCTTCTCGACAAGTGGGATCCTGAGCAGGCCTTGGCGCTCATTGAAAAGGAGCGCGTTAGCAGTTTCATGGGCGTCCCCACGATGAGTCGTGAGCTGACCGAACACCCGAGCCGCGCGAGGTATGATCTTTCCTCGCTTGTCGAGATCAATGCCGGCGGCGCAGCCCGGCCCGCTAGCCATGTCCAGCGGCTCCGCGAGCTCTTTCCCGATAAACGGCCCGGGATGGCCTATGGCCTTACCGAGACCAACGGCACGGGAGCGATCAACACGCGCGACGGCTATCTGGCCAATCCCGCTTCAACAGGCCGGGCTCCCAAACCACTCGCCGAACTCGCGATCCTGGACGACGACGGCAACCGGCTCCCGGACGGGACAGTTGGCGAGATCGCGGTGCGGGCGATCACCATCGCTCGCGGCTATTGGAACCGGCCGGACGACACCGCCGCTGCGTTCACGGAGGATGGCTGGTTCCGGACCGGGGATCTGGGCCATCTCAAGGATGACTATCTGACGATCGTTGACCGGAAGAAGGACATGATCCTCCGCGGTGGCGAGAACGTGGCTTGCCAAGAGGTCGAGGCGGCGATGATGGCTGACCCCCAAGTCCTAGAGGCGTGCGTCTTTGGCGTACCCGAAGAGCGCCTTGGTGAGGCTGTGAAAGCGGTCATTTATGTTCAGTCTCCGGTGGATTTTAATGAAGCACAGCACCGAGCGTTCCTCGAAGACCATCTCGCAGCGTTCAAACATCCCGCCGAGATCGACGTGGTCGGGGCGCCCTTCCCGAGGCTTGGCTCGGGCAAGATCGATAAGCTCAAGGTCAAAGCGGCCCATGGCGGTCGGGCGACGCCGTGATGAGAGCCCGTCTCCTCGCGCTGGCGCTGTTCGGTCTCACCGCCTGTTTGAATGGACCGGACTATGACGAACTGGTGCGGGAGCCCACGCCTCAAGAAATCGCTGAGGCGCAAGCCTATCTCGACGAGCACGACATCCCCTTGCCCGAAGCATGGGCGTTCGAGCGGTTCACAATGTCCGATGGCGCGTTCATCCGTGTGGGGCACGCTGTTCCCGACGAGCCAACCGCCACCTTGCTGTTTGTTCCAAGCTACACCTCGAGCCAGGAGTTGGTGTCTGAGTTGTTGAGCGACTGGTTCGCCATGGGCTTCGAAGTGACCGCCATGGACTTGCCAGGCCAAGGCGGCTCTATCCGGCGCGCTGACGACCACCAGAAGACGTACACTGGTGACTGGTCCTATTACGGACGGTCGGTCTCCGAGGTCGCCACCCATATCGCGGCAACCCGTAAAAGTGCTGGGCCGTTTATCATCATCGGCGAGAGTATGGGCGGGCACTCGGTTATTCGTGCTGCCCATGATGGCGGCCTCAAGGAAGCCGATGCGCTGTTCCCGCTCGTGCCAGCCATTCTTCCCAACACCCACAACCGGCCCCCGCTGTGGTTCATGCGCTGGGAATCGCGCCGCCAAGTCCGTGCAGGACGAGGCACTGAATACGCGCTCACGCAAGGACCGTGGTATCCTGGCGAACAGGCCAACGCGCCTGAGACCTTATGCGGGCGGGAAGAAAACCGCTTTTTCAAAAATGAAGCGCTCTTCAGGACCCGCCCCGATCTGCGCGTCGGAGGATCCACCAATGAATATCTCTACGGGCTTTTTCAGTCAGCGGATGAGATGGAGGAGAGCGAAACCCTCGCTGGTCTTGAGCTCCCGATCACGCTGATCACCGCTGGCGACGAGATCTACGTGCAAACAGAGATCGCCCAAGAGATCTGCACGGAGGTGATGAACACGTGCCAGCTGGTCCACATTCCCAAAGCGACCCATTGCCTACACATCGACCCTGAACCTGTGCATCGCCAGATCCATGACGCGCTGATCGAACTGATCGAGCGGGCAAGACACCCCTCCTAAGGACGACGCCCGGCCCGTCGCCGCGAAAAGCCGTGTTGCCATCATAACCAGGTGAAGCGCATAGTCTCGGACCAGTCAGTATCTGCGCGCCGCTATGAGCAAAACCACAAACGAGCCGTCTCAACCACGCCAGCAGCGCGCGATCGAGACCTATGAAAAACTCCTCAGGGTCACGGGAGAGCTCCTCGGCGAATGCGGCTTCGAAGGCATCACGACCAACTTGATCGCGGAGCGCGCCGGCGTGACGCCTCCCACGCTCTATCGCTACTTCAAGGACAAATACGATGTGATGACGGCACTGTCGAAGCGCCTGATGGATGTCCAAGACGCGCTGCTCGAAACCATAGGCGAGTCGATGGCCAGCGACCCTGACTTCGTGTTCTCGCGACAAGTTCTGCAAGATCTGCTCATGGAGACCGTCGCTGTCACCGAGAACCTCGTCGGCGGCGTGTGGGTGATGAAGTGTCTACGCACAGTCCCTAAGCTGAATCATATTCGCACCGGCTCTCACGAAGAGATGACGGAAGCGCTGACAAAAGCCGCCTTGGTGATGAATGAGGGCTTACTGGAAGAGAACGTCCGGCGTCACACCCAACTCTCGATCGAGCTGGGGTATGCTGCTGTCGAGATGGTGCTCGACGACCCAACCCTCGACCGGGAGCTCATTCTCAAAGAAACCGCGATGGCCATTGAAGCCTTTAACGATGCGATCCATCCGTGATGGAGGATCTATCGGCCCTCAATCACGCCGCCACGGCATCGAAACGAATACAGAGCCAAGATATCATCCGCAGACCCTATTGTTTCAATGATCAAAAGTCCTTGCTGACCGAAACACCCCAAGTCCGTGGCTGAGCGATGTAGCCATTGAACGACCCGACCTGCGCAGTCGAATTGAAGAAGGCGAGGTTATAATCATCATCCGTGAGGTTTCGTCCCCAAAGGTTGAGATCGAAGCCTTGTTCCGTCCGTAGAAGGATGTTGGCGTTGAGTTGATTGACCTCCCGGGTCGGCGCCGAGCCGTTCTCCGGTTCAAAGAGCGCGGTCTCGCTTTCGTAGAGATACTCAACCCGCGGGGTCAGTGTCATACCGCGTGGAAGATCAAATCGGTAACTGGCGGCCGTGGTAAGGCTGACATCGTGGATACCGGCAGGCCGGGTTCCGGAAATATCGACGCTGCTCACGCCATCGACCGCACAGGCCGCCACCACGTCTTCGTCGGTGATAGGAACAAACCCAGCCGCTGGGCAGGGTGCTGATTCAAACGAATCAAACTCTGGATCGAGATAGGTGAGACCAAACGAGAGGTTCAGCGGATCGATCGGCGAGTACGCCGCTTCGATTTCGAAGCCTTGGACCGTTTGCTCGCCCGCGTTCGAAAGCTGCTGCCCAACACCGGTAAAGACCACCGACTGGAAGTCCTCCACGGTCTGATCAAAGACCGCGATGTTGATGAAGCCCCAGTCATAGGCAGCTTTGAACCCAAGCTCAAAGACGGTGACATCTTCACCGCCTGCAAAGCGCCCGACGATCGAACCATCCGTGGCTTGAACAGGCGGCGCTGAGGTCAGGGCCAGGTTCGAGGCTGGCGGCTTATAACCGGTTGCGTAGCTGAAATAGCCGTTGATGTTGCTGGTGATGTCGTAGGCGACGCGCGCGGTGTAGGTGAACGCGTCGTCCACCACGAAGCCGTCGTCATTCAGCGTGTTGCCGTCATCCTGGGCGACACCGGGCGCCGGGAAGCCCTCGGCCAGCTGGAAGATTTGGAAGGGGTCAAGCTGTGTGAGGCCAAGACCCGCCGCAAGGAACGGGCTTGGTGCTGCGAGGCCAGCACCGACGAGGCCCGCATTCGTCACCGCCGTGCCAAGCGCGCCGGCACGATCGAGCGCAAACATCGGATCGGTGGCTGCCGCAATCGCCGCGGCCGTGAAGAACGACGTCGGGTTCGTCAGGTCAAACGGGGTCCCGATCGCGTCGCCGAGCAGCGCTGCCGCTTCGAGTGAAATGCCCGACGTCGCGAACTGCTCGAGATCAAAGTTTTGGAACGGATCAGTCTGCGTCAGAACACCAGTCACATCTTTCCGGTCCCGCGTGTAGCCGATACCGCCCGTAATGGTCAGACGGTCCGTGATGGCCCAATCCGTCTGGGCAAAGAGTGAATAGAGTTGGTTGTCCTGTTCAAAAGCACCGACAGGACCAAGGCCATTGCCATAGCTGAGCCCGGAGGGGAGCACGGTTGGTCCACCCGCTGGTGCAAGCTCCGGGAAGAGCGCGGGGCCTGTAACCGCCGAGTCGGCCGTCAGTGCAGCAATCAGTTGGGTCGCCCCCTCAACCGCCGCGAAATTCGTTCCCACGCCGGCAAGGAGTGCGTCGCCATAGGCGCGGAAATCAGCGCCGCCAAGCGCATTGCTGTCAAAGTCGAGCTGCTCGTTGAAGTAGAAGCCGCCTGCAAGCCAATTGAACGTGCCGTAGTCGGAGACATACTCGCCTGCGACCCTTAGCTCTTGGGTGAACGTGTCGAACTCGGAGCGCCGGGTTTGGTTGACCAGGTCAGCGCCGGTGAAGTCACCATCGATCGCGTTGAGATCGGTTTGGTTGCGGTAAGCTGTGATCGAGGTCACTTCGCCCCAACCCAGATCCCAATCGGCCTGAAGCGAAATACCCTTGCCCTCGAGCTCATTGATCGGATCAAAGTTGACCGCCACCAAACGATCGCTCGGATCGGCATCGACCGGCGGCACCGCGCCGCCCAGTATCCCTGCGATCAGGCCTTGGGTGATGGGCCCTTGCTCAAGGAAAACAGCGCCGCAGCAGGCCTCTTCAAGCTCGTCCATATCACCGATGAGGCGGAATGAGAGACTGTCTGTCGGCTCCCAAAGCAGTTGCCCGCGCAACGACCAACGATCCCGTTCATTGATGTTCTCCGAGCCATCAACGATGTTGGTGTAGGTGCCCTCGCGGTTGTTGGTGGTGCCAGACAGCCGGAATGCGAGGGTGTCGGTGACGGGTCCTGAGACCGTACCGCGGAAACGAACCGTATCGAGGTTGCCGACGGTGGCCTCCACTGAGCCTTCCCAGTCGAAAGACGGCGCTTCCGTGGTGATGCTGATGGCACCAACGGAGACGTTCTTTCCAAAGAGCGTCGATTGCGGACCGCGCAATACCTCCACGCGCTCAAGCGTCGGAAAATCGAACAGCGACGACGACACGCGAGATCGGAAGACGCCGTCTACAAAGACGCCTACCGACGGATCAATACCTGGATTGTTCGATCCATTACCAAAGCCGCGAATTGCAAACGTGGTGCTTGATGATGTCTGCAGCTGCGTGACCCGAAGGGATGAAACGCTGGCCTGAAGATCGATAATATCAATGATTTCCGCGTCATCGATGACTTGGGCCCCCACCACGGTCACCGCGACAGGGACCTCTTGAAGAGTCTGCGCACGCTTGTTTGGACTGACGATAATGACGTCCTCGCCGTAATCGTCCGCAAGCTCCGCTGTTGGGTCTTGAGCCATTGCTCCGCTTACCGATAACGCCGAAAGCGCAACGCCGCATGTTAGGACTCGGCGAAGTACTACGCCCTCTGATCTTACTAACATTGTGCCCATCCCTCTCCCGTGGCTGTCGACGCCCGCGCGACAACTCATTGACACATGATCGTCATGCTCCGGGGGTGCGTCCACTGAAAATAGTAGCTATTACTATTTTTTCTGGGTGCCGTCTCCTTATTGCAACATCATGCTTCCGTCCGGACACCGATCTTCCGTTTTGCGTCCATACTAAACGGAATAGCGCCTTGCCTGCAGAAAATGATGTCTGCAGCCACAAGATCAGATTGTTACCCCGACCGGGCAATGAGCGAAATTCCGAGTCCGGTCGTCAATCGGCTTACCGACTATCTACTGCCAATCCGCCGATCGGACGTTGCCTCTTTGAGGGCGGCCTCAAGGCTCATAGGCGGTTGGCGAAACTCTTCACTTGCAAAGAGCTCCATTTGATCGGTGTAGTGCGGCGAAGCATGATCGGCCTTGTTGGCGCCGTAATGGTAGACGCTATCGATACGCATATGTCCGTCCAGGTCCCAATCGACGTAATATTGAAGACTGTCACCCGCGACAGCGGACAAAGGCCCATCCTCGGGATTATCCAGGGAGTAAATGGCCCGCAACACGTCCGGTCCGCCGCGCAATGGCAAGTCGACGCCTCCCCGTGTCAGCCTGTTGACCTCACCCCACGTAGGATCGATCCGGCCAAACCCTTCTTCGAGCTCGGCAATAGCCCGGCGAAGAGCGGCCACGGGATTAGACATCTTAGGATCTGCCTTGGTCGGATTAAGTTGAATACCAAGAAGGAGGTGCCCCACCCGCGTAGCCAAAGCGGCCTCCCGGCTTTCGATCTCCGTGTTGCCGTCCCAACGGGAGAACAACTCTAGCGCTTCAGCGAACTCGGCGTCCCCAGCGATGGCAGGGTTCGCAGGAAGATCGCGGAGGAGTACCATAAGATAGGACTCCTCCGCATAAACACCATCCATCTTATAGGCGAGAAGCTCATCCCGGGTGATCTCCGGGTCTTCATCGAAGAGTTCGAAGATCCGGAGGCCACGATTGCTGGTCTCACTAACCACACCAACATGCGCGGGAAAGTCCTGCGCCTTCGGGTTGTCGCCCGACCCCGTGGAGTGGAAGGGATCATGGTTCGCGGAGACCACAAAACCCGAAGCAGGGTTTTCAACGACCGGGTTCACAGTGCCGAAAGGATGGATACCCTGCCACAGAAGGTCGCTTCTGTTGCCTGGAGCAATCCTTGACCAGTCCCAGTCGGGTGAGCGTACCGGCGAGCGGGCATTGTAGTAGTAGCCGATATTGCCCTCTTTATCAGCATAGACCACATTGAAGGCCGCAACGCCTTGCACCGCCATTGCGTCCAGCCACTCCTCTTTGGTCTTGGCCTTGTTCATCCCGTAAAGCTGTTCCAGGGAGCGAATATCGCCATAGCCAGCGAACGAAATGGCGAACCACCCGCTCGGTGTTTCCAACACTGGACCGTGGACCGATTGATAGACCTTTCTCTTCACCGGAATGGTGATCGGGCCCCAGAGCTTCACTTTGAGCGTTGTGGTCGAAATGCTGAGGTCACGCCATTCGCCGTCCATCCGGTAGCGCTTTGGGTCGTCCGGATCGTCCACTTCAAGCTCATAAACGTCAATGAGATCCGGCTTGCTCACCGTGATGGTCCAGCCGAGGTTTTCGTTCACACCGAAGATCGAAAAAGGGGAACCTGCCACGAATGCGCCGTAGATGTCCCACCCCTCACCCGATTGGATACGGGCTTCGTAGAGCGCTGTCGGACCAACAAAAGGTTGATGGGCGTTGGAATAAAGCCTTGTGTGGCCATCATCAGATCGTGACGGCGCGACCGCAATAGCGTTCGAACCGATAATGCCCGTATCGACGCCCACATAAGATGCATACGCTTCATTATATCCGCTGGTGAGAGGATCGAGATCGGCTGTACGCTGGAAGTCGGAACCTCCCTGCCCCGCATTGACGCCTTCACGAAAGAGACCAGCCAGGACCCTGTCGAGCCCATAAACAAAGGGCCCGCGGGTTTTAGGGGCCGCCGCCACCTCGCGGCCGACCAATGGCGCAAAATCCTTCGAACAACGCCCTTTTTTCTCGGCGCAGTAATAGTTGATACCATCCGCATAGGCATCAAGTGCGGCGCGAATCTCAGGCGAAAGATCCGTCTCATATTTTTCTTCAAAGGTTTCTTGGACTCGCATGGCAGCTACAAGATAATCTGTACGCGCTCCTTTACGACCTGTCTTCGCGCCCATCTCAGCGCGGGCGAAACGGAAGCTCTCTTCAATGTTGCGGATATTGTCCTCAGCCTGGGCGTAGGCAAAGCCGAAGGCGACATCAACGTCGCGGTCGCCGAAAATATGGGGCACACCGTAGGCATCGCGGACGATGCGTGCGTCGTAGAGGGCGGCCCTCGCCAGCGCGGCTTCACGATCAAAAGACGGCGCCGATCCCGCGCCCAGTAGCAAGAAGGCAGCAGCGCCCAGCGCCGCGATCACCATACCGCCGAAAACCATTTGACGCATACGCCGGTTCCAAAACCTCCGCCCTCTCCTAAAAAATAGCAAAAGCTATTTTTTAGTCAATTCGTAGATTGGACATTGGCGCCTTGGGCAGCTTTCCCGCCGTACAGGATGTCTTCCCGTGCTCGGAAAGACCACCTCGCCCTCCTCGAAATAATTGATTTAAATAATTTTTTGAGCGAGACCGGCATATCACCGGCTTACGCCTTGAGCTCAAAGAGGCATGGTCTGACAACCATCATCAGCCTGCGCCATTGTCATCCGGGACAAAGCACTCTCGCCTGAGATTTGGCGCTGGATCAGAACCAAGCCTCGTTGTGAGGGACTGATCACCGTAAAATCGTCCGTTAGCGTTTCCTGATCTTCTCGGGTCAACATCACGCGCCTCAACTCTGTACCGAGATCGTCGTCTTGAATGGTCTCGTAGTTGTTGGTGAGGTCGTCAAAAAAAGAGACCGAGAGATATCCTTCCGTCCCGCCAATGGTCACCTCGAGGGGCCCCAGCTCCAGATCATAGACACACGTCGAATAAAGAAGATCAGGAGAAGGGCGCACCACGAACTGATTGTAGGGATCAGCCTTGGCTCGAAGGGTCATGGTGTTGACACCGTCTCCCCGCGCCGAAAGCCCTTCCATGGCTTTCACCATGATCACTTTGGGAATGACGTGGTTCATGACCGACCATCCGGCAACGAACGCAAGAGCAGCAGCGGTACTCAACGCGATGATCCGGATCATGACGAACGTTCCTCATCGCAAGACAGAAGCTCAAGCGTTGGAAACCCGGTCACCTGGCTAGACATCAGCCGAGCCAAGTGGGGCCGGTAGAGGCGCAAGGTCAGATCGAACGTCTCCGCACCACTGGTTGAGATCCAATGGCCATCAGGAGACGGACGCTCGGGACCAACAGAAGCGTGCCACGGTTCCTCGCTTGGCGAGATCCCATCCTTATTGATGGAGGCAGCATCATCCCGGTTTCGCGCCAGGAAACTGTCCTGGTCGTAGAGCGTCACCGACCACCACTCCGCAGGAAACCCACTCCCACTCAAGCGATAGGTACAGTGAGCGAAGAGATCACGGCCTTCATCATCCACGTTCCGGGTATAGTAGACAGCTTCTGATCGACTAAGTGCGAAAAGGCCTTTACGGGCCACGCGGGCTCTTAAGGCACCCGAGGCATTCTCCGATCCTATCTCGAAATCTGTTTTCCAGGTTCCGTTAACGACGGTGCCTGGGGCATCACTCCCCAGCTGGTTTTGACCACTATGGATCAATGCTCCCCCAGCGCCACACACAAATCCGCCCACGACGCAGGCAAATGACACCAGAATGGTCGTTCGCGTCTTCACGCCCCTGCAGTTCCCCTGTCGCCGATCCTCTTCACCTCACCCCGCCAAGGACCAGGCGCGATCGATATACTAGCAATGACTATTGTTGGTCAATAGATCGCGGGCCAGGGTCAGGCCGCCCTTACCTTAAGCCACAGCCTATGCGATAGGTCAGCGTTGAGAGCATTCAAATGACAGACGAATCGATAGCACGAAGAACCCGGGACATTCATCTTTATACGAAGGCCCATAGGGCGGGATCGTCAAATGACAAACCACCAATTCCTACTCCCACTCGATGGTGCCGGGTGGTTTTGAGGTGATGTCATAGACGACACGGCCTATGCCCTCACAATTGTTGATGATTTTGGTCGAGACACGGCTCAGGAAATCATGGGTGAAGGGGTAAGTATCAGCTGTCATACCATCCGTGGACGTCACGGCACGTAGTGCCAACACCTGATCATAGGTTCGCGCATCGCCCATCACACCAACGGTCCGGACCGGGAGCAAGACAGCGAATGCCTGCCAGATCTCGTTGTAGAGACCCTCTTCGCGGATCGCTTCGAGATAGATGTTGTCCGCCTTGCGGAGAAGGTCAGCCCCCTCTTTGGTAATCTCTCCAGGCAGACGGATCGCGAGCCCCGGCCCTGGGAAAGGATGCCGACTGACGAACGCGTCCGGCAGACTAAGCTCGCGGCCGAGAGCGCGAACCTCGTCCTTAAAAAGCTCCCGCAGCGGCTCGACGAGATCAAGACCCATGCGCTCGGGAAGGCCACCGACATTGTGATGTGACTTGATCGTGACCGAAGGCCCGCCGGTTGCCGACACGCTCTCGATAACATCGGGGTAAAGCGTGCCTTGGGCCAAGAACTTGGCACCGTCGACCTTTTTGGCCTCGGCCTCAAAAATCTCGACAAAGACCCGGCCGATGATCCTCCGCTTGGTCTCAGGGTCAGCCACACCGCGCAGCTCACCGAGGAATTGCTCTTCAGCTTCGATATGAACGAGCGGGATGTTGTAGCTACCACGAAAGAGATCCACGACCTCCCGCCCCTCATTGAGGCGCATCAGCCCCGTGTCGACAAAGACGCAGGTGAGCTGATCGCCGATCGCCTCATGGATCAGGACGGCAGCGACGGCGCTGTCGACCCCGCCGGAAAGCCCGCAAATGACTTTCGCATCGCCGACTTGGTCTCGGATTTTGGCAATCATCTCTTCACGGAAGGCCGCCATAGTCCAATCGCCAGAAAGCCCACAAATGTTCCGTGTAAAGTTGGAGAGCAAGCGTGCGCCATCGAGCGTGTGGACCACTTCAGGATGGAACTGCACGCCGTAGAACTGCCGCTCGTCATCCGCAATGGCCGCAAACGGAGCATTTTCGCTGATCCCGATCGTCTTGAAACCGCTAGGCAGGCTCACAACCCGGTCGCCATGGCTCATCCAGACCTGATAGCGCCCGCCCTCTCCCCAGCAATTGGCGAACAACGGCACCTCGGACGTGACCTGGATCTCCGCGCGGCCGAACTCGCGCTCGCCCGAGACTTCGACCTCGCCGCCGAGCTCCGCGACCATCACCTGCTGGCCATAGCAGATGCCAAGCACCGGCACGCCTTGATCGAGCAGCGGCGCAACGCTGGGCCTGTCCTTGCTGGTCACACTGTTGGGCCCGCCCGACAGAATGATGCCCTTGGGCGCGAACGACGTCAGAAGCTCCGTGTCCGCCTTGGTGTAAGGGTGGATCTCGCAGTAAATCCCATCCTCCCGCAGTCGCCGCGCGATAAGTTGCGTTACCTGGCTGCCAAAATCGACGATGAGGATGCGTTCGTGGTGGGGGGAGAGGTGCGCTTGGTCCATGGCAGCGCTTAGCGAGCTGCGCCTCGCGGATCAATCGGCACCAGCGTTGACGCCCAGGTAAGCCTAATCGGCTAGCGTCCCGCTGCTATGGGCCGGTTTGCTTTCCTCCTCCTCTTGTTTGTCGCCGCGGCTTGCGCGTTCGACAACACGGCCACGGAACCGGCACAAGATCCAACGCTTGCTGTGTTCCATGGGCGCACCTTGGTGACGCATTCAGGACCCCGCTCGGACTCGGAGCTGCGCGTTGCTTGCGGCTCAGGCATTGTCAGGCGGGGCGAGGTGTTCGCCGTCGATCACGGGTTTCCAGCGCCATTCGAGGCAGCCATCGCCGGCGATTTTCAGCCGCAAGCGATGCAAGTGATCGTCTTTGGCGGCACCTTCGCTGATACCGGCCCTGGCACCCAAATCCGCAGCAGCTTGATCAGCGGCCGGCATGTCGAGATCGCCACGCTGGTTTTGGGGGATGAAGAGGCCCAGCCCCTGCTCGACTTCAGCGTCATCCCGATGAGCCTGATGGGCGGCGCCGGAACGGTCACGATCGAAGCCGCAGCCGTTGATGCCGACGGGCGCGAGCTGCGGACAGGCTATCCGCTGGTCGGCACGGCCACCGCCCTGTGCGGCGTGTCTTAGGCTCTATCGAAGCACACCCGTCTTGTTCTGCCGGCGTGCATAGAGCCACAGGAACGTGACGCCCGAGGCGACGACGACATAGGTGACCGCCCCTTCAGGCCCAACAAGATCGAACCAACCGAGTGCTGAGTCGTGGAAGATGCCGATCAGCAGCATCAACAGCCCAAAGAACATGATCGGCGCCGACGCGCTTCGTCGCAGCAGCATCAGAACCGAAGCGATGAGCGCTGTGCTCACGCCCAGAATCCAAACGACACTTCGCCAGCCCGGCAGCGCCTCGTAATATGCGAGCTGTTCCGGGGTGAACTGCGAAAGAATGGCCTCAGAACCTGAGAAGAAGAAGACCGCTTGGACAAAGCCGGAGAGGTTGAACAACAGCCCCAGCACCCCCACCACCCAGAAATAGACGCTCGGTTTCATCACTTGCCCTCCCTTACGCCGGCCCTTTGGTTTAGGCCGCGGCAGGCCGCCGCACCAGTCCTTCGCTGCAAGGGGCAGCGGTGTGAAACCGGCCCTTCCCTCGCACCACCGCTCGTGGCAGGGGCTCGCCTTTAACCATGCTGGGAGGGCTGCCCCCGTGAAAACCCTATTCTCCGAAAAGGCCATCGCTGCGCGGGTCGAAGCCATCGCCCATCAGGTGATCGACGACCTCGGCACCGACTTTGTCCTGGTCCCGATCCTCACCGGCGGGTTTGTGTTCGGCGCAGATCTCGCGCGCGCGCTGCATGACGCAGGCGCAGACCCCCAGATCGATTTTGTCCAGCTCGCCTCCTACGGCAAAGAACGGGTGAGCTCCGGCATCGTCCGTGTAGTGAAGGATTTCACTTCCCCGATTGAGGGCAAAACGGTGCTGCTCGTCGACGACATCCTCGATTCAGGCCGCAGTCTCGCCCACGCTGTCACCATGCTGGAGGAGCGAAAAGCCAAGGACTGGCGGATCGCCGTCGCGGTCCGGAAAGACAAGCCGCGGGCCATCCCGGTGGAGGCCGACTATGCCGCCTTCGAAGCCGACGCCGATGCCTATCTCGTCGGCTACGGCATGGATGATGCGGGCCGGAAGCGGACCCTGCCGATGATTGGCGCGCTTTAAGCCGTCATCCACCCTACCCGTTCAAGGGACCTTAAACCTTAGGTTGTATGTTATAACACATCACACCAAAGGAAGGACCCCTTGATGATGGGATCACTACTCAGCTCCGTCGCTCTTCTCCTCGCCGCCGCCCCGGCCGGTGACGATTGCGACGCCCACGCCATTCATATCGACCAAGTGCTCGGCGCCGACACCGCGCTCAAGGCTTACGACATCCTGCACGATCACACCGCGGATCCAGCCCACCTGATCGATGATCTGAAGGCGGAGCATCCCGACGTTGAGCATGAGCTCGAAGACTATGTCGCTGCGGGCTGCACGCGCGCCCTCCTGGTGGCGCACGCCCACGACTAAAGCCTTCGGCTTTTAGGTTTGAGGCCCTGCTCGCCGGTGCGAGCGGGGCCTTTTTCGTTTTGGAAATCGGCGAGCTCGTCATCGGTGAAGCCGCGTTCTTTCAGGCGACGGAGGAGTTCGTCTTTGCCCAGGGTCCGCGCGTGATGGAGCAGCATCGCCTCGACCTTGGCCTGTAATTGCGCCCGGTTCAGCGGCGGGTTTTTGAGCCGCGCGGCGCGCTCTTTCTCGCAAGGCGCTTTCCGGTGCTTTCTGGGCATGGTCGCTCCCTTTTTCCCTCATCGCCGCTCTCCACGGCGAAGCGTGAGCGAAGACCGTGGAGCCCATCACCCAAGAGCTGGGCAACACGGTCGTTGCCGTGGTGAGCGCCTGTGACAGCCATAGCGAGACGACCCCTCGGCATACCGAGGAGCTGTAAGATGCGGGGAGCGCGTGCGGCCGGACCGTGGGCGTTTATGTGTTCTCTTCGGGCGGGCCCTCGGCCCCTAAGGATGCCAAACCAAGGCCGCACGCGCGGTCAGCCGTCGACGATCCGGACACGGCCAAACTGATAGCTCACGCACCCGGCTGCCATTGCGAACAGCAACAACCAACCCAGCAGGCGATGGGCAATGGATCCAACCGCCCCGCTCCTGCTTTGGGAGAAGACTAACGCGGTTTGGACGTAGGGGGATAAATGATAGGCAAGCGCTCTCCACGGCGAAGCGTCAGCGAAGACCGTGGAGCCCATCACCCTGACGCGGCGCGTTTCAGAATGAAGGAGATGGAGACCACGGTCTCCGCCGTGGCAAGCGCCTAAGGAGATATATCTCTCTCCCCGTCATACCGGAAAGCGCGCCGGCGCTTATCCGGGGGCCAAAGCCGTACACTTTATTACGTGTGCGGAATTCTTTAGCGCTACACCATCTCTCGTTCCACTCCTGCTGGAACGACTTTATAGCATCATCTGTAAAAGCGGACTAATCGAGGAAACTAGACTTGGCTCTGACCATCTTTAGGCCAACTAACGATGCTTCGGAGATCGAGTTTAGCACGTCAGCCGGTTCCATCGCTCAAAAATGGCCTCAAGCCTTCAGTTGCCTCTACCCAATTAGCTGCGGCAACGCGATATTGAGGATGCTGAACCGCTGAATCGAGATCGACCACCACTATTTGGAACTCTAGAACACTGTCGATAACAAGATCGACAGCTGCCTGATCATCGTCAGCCAACCGTTCTTTCAAATTCTCAGCGGCAAGCCTAGATCGTAAAAGAGAAGCGACTAGCTGATCACGATGAACCGGACTAGCATCACCTTTGGCAGAAAAACTCTGATTAAATTCTAATATTTTTTGATAAACATCTGTTTCACTTTGGATGTACTCTACAGCAAGTGATCTAGTAATTTCGCTTTTGATTTCCAATCGCCTGAAGAAATACTCTGTGAAGGAAACACTTCCGACACCAACTAGGCCCGTGAGTAAGCTTACCCATACCGGCACAGTGCTCCCAGCAAGCATCAATCCTAATTTTTTGAGCGGGCTAGTCACGATATAAAACCCTATTTTTTGTCAATTTTTGTTATTCTGCTATCGCTTTCCAAACGAACATCTTCGCGCAGGCGAGATGCCACCTTACACAATTCTTCTACACGATCGAAGCCCATAGAGGATAAAATCACATCAATATCTCGACCGACTTCCTCTGCAGCACTACAAGTCCCAGTTGATTTTGAGTTCACTACTTCAACTGAAACAGTTTCGCCTGCTTCTATTGTCGATCTTACATTCCCATTTATCAGAAGCGAGAACATTGCAGAAGCCAATAGCGGTTTTGCTGTATTAGCAACAGCCTTAAATAATCCAGGCGAATTCACGCTTATTGAAAGCGATGCAATGTACTCTTCAGAGATACTATCAAACGAGTCGAACCTAAAATTATCAATGGCTCCATCATCCGCGGCCTCTAAAGCCTGCGCCAGCATTAAGCTGAATTGAGCTAACCGATAATTATCCAGTTCTGTGAAGTTCTCGCTCCGAGAACGCATCGAAGACCCGTATCGCCCTTCTAACTGAAATGAACCGTATGCTGCTTGGAACACATCTTCCCAGAATGAAGCCTCTACTCTAGAAAACGGATTCTGATTACGGATATTCCGTGTGAGCTCTTTTGGAAGTGAGCTATTGCCGGCTTGCGTTAACCATTTGACTTCACGCCCCGGAATTTTTTCACCCCCGTATCGACGATCTGCATACCCATCTACAATACGCTGAGGATGATGTGCAAATTCACCTATCCATATAGCCTGTTCACTGTAGGGGGCAGGAACTAACACAATATCTCCCTTTGCCGCCTCAGAATAGAGTCGTCTCATAGCACCAGCAGCCTTAGCTCTCTTGCCGGTCTTTCTTGCATTTTTATAAGTAGACGGATCTGTTTTTGGTCGCAGAACTTCATCTCTCTTCTTTTTGGCTCTATGGTACTCTTTCATGGCATCCGCCACGGCCAAAAAAGGAACTAGAGCATCATTCTCCTCGGGAAAGTCCTTTGGCAACGAGACTCCAGGCAAGTCCATGAATACAACCTCTTGATTCTGGATATACCTAGACAGTGAATAGGACTCTCCTGGAAACAAACGCCACACGACTGTTTCCGAACGAAGAATCGCAGTTTCGAGGTCAACAGTTACTTTCACGCCAGCACTCCTACTCAACCGTGAAGAGTAGTCGGTTTATGCGCTACTATCTAGGCCTGTGCTGAGATTATGGGAGGTATTACCTCACCCGTTCCTTCTCATCCTCGGCGTCTTTGTCCGCGGCTTCGACCCTGGCGGGGTCTTCGGGGATGAATTCGAAGGCGAGTTTTTCGTCGCCGCCCAGCGTGACCCGGACGACGCCGCCGAAGCGTAAGGAGCCGAAGAGGATTTCGTCCGCGATCGGCTTTTTGATGTGCTCTTGGATCGTGCGGCTGAGGGGCCGAGCGCCCATTTCCTCATCAAAGCCGCGGGTGGAGAGCCAGCGGGTGGCCTCGTCCGTGAGTTCGAACGTGACGTTGCGGTCGGCGAGTTGCGCCTCGAGCTGCAGCACGAACTTGGCGACGATGCGGTCGATGATCGGCTTCGAAAGGCCAGCGAACTGGATCACCGCGTCGAGGCGGTTCCTAAACTCTGGCGTGAAGAGCTTGTTGATCGCCGTCTCTTGCTCCGACTGCGCCCGGCCGCGGCCGAAGCCGATCTCCATCCGGTTGGCATCCGCCGCCCCCGCATTGGTCGTCATGATGAGGATGATGTTCCGGAAATCGATCTTCTTGCCATGGCTGTCGGTGAGGGAGCCATTGTCCATCACCTGAAGCAGGATATTGAAAATCTCCGGGTGCGCCTTTTCGATCTCATCAAGCAGGACCACCGCGTGGGGGTTTTGGTCGACTTGATCGGTGAGAAGGCCGCCGCCCTGGTCAAAGCCGACATAGCCAGGAGGCGCACCGATCAGACGACTGACAGTATGACGCTCCATATATTCGGACATGTCAAAACGCAGGAGCTCGACCCCCATCATCGAGGCGAGCTGTTTCGC
>JBCDLG010000041.1:0-26623 GCA_038745625.1 Pseudomonadota bacterium
ATTGCTCGGGATGGCCGTGCATCGTTTGGGGAGGCCAATGATGAGACAAATGATCAAAGATGGACTGGGCAGGCTGGGCGTCGCTGCGGCGGTCCTTTGTCTTGTGGGATGCGCGACGACATCGAGTGTCCAGGTCACGCGGGCGCCACAGTCTCCTCAGATGAAAGCACTGATTGATGGCGCAGAGGGTCGCCCAGTCCGTATTGCTATCGCCACGTTCAATGGCCGGGGCGGTTCGGCCACCCGCGGTCTCATTGAAGCGCGCGCGACGGCGGCCACCAATGCCACGGGCCGGTCTGTCTTTACGGTGGTCGAAGACTTCAATCGCGTCGATTTGGAAAGGCGGCTCGGACGGCAAGCGTCGAGTGGACTGCTTGATCGCTCCACTGTCGTGGAGCTTGGACGCCTGACGGCCGCCGAGATCGTCCTCTACGGTGATATGTCCGCTTACAGCATTGAGAGTGAGCGTTTGAGGGAAACGCGCCAGGTGTGTCGGCAGCGGGACAGCGAAGGCAAATGCAAAGCCTACGGAGATATTACCATCTCCTGCGTGATCCGCAGTGCGACGGTGGGCTTCACCGGCCGTGTTGTGGAGCTTTCGCAGGGCCGCATTCTTGCCGCCAGCCCAGCGACCGGCGCTGAGAAGATCAAGCAATGTGATGGCGAGCCGCCCCGCCGCATTGATGGTGATGAGGGCTTTTGGTCGGCGCTGTTCCAGAACCCGATAGCGACCCCGCCGAGCGACGCAGAGCTTCTCAATGCCTCAACCAGTGAGGCTGTTGCCTTGTTCATCCGGCAGATTGCACCGTATCAAGAGAACATGATTGTTGCTTGGCGAACGGGCGGCTCTAACCTTTCGAGCGATGGGAAAGCGCGGATGAACGGCGCGATTGAGTTCGTACAGCAGGGGCAGACCGCCGAAGGTTGCGGCCGGATGTTTGACCTTGCCAAGGTGGAGCGAGACTTCGACCTTATCTACAACGTTGCGGTCTGCAATGAGATCCAAGGCAACCTCGAGCAAGCGCTGACAATTTTCTACGGTCTGCAGAGCCAGATGGTCTCACCCGATAGCAATGTCAGCCAACGGATCGAGGAGCTACAGCGCCGGATCGCTGACCAGTAATCCTGGGCTTTATTGGGATAAGCCGTCTGCACACGTCGCTGCTAAGTGCAGGGTCCATAAACAGCGTCGCGTTCTGCTACGGACGATTGTCCATAGTATCCCAAGGAAGACGGATGACGGCGGATCATTCGTCTTGGCCAGCTCATGATCGGGAGGCGCGCGTGAACGTGTTCCTCTGCGACAGGGTCCACTGTGTGGGACGTTTTGATGGCTGGCAGGCGATCTCTAGGATGATGAATGTTCGGACATCTGCATGCCGATAGGCGGTGGTCACCTTCTGAGAGCGATGTCTCACTCATGTGTCGACATCGCTCTTTCCCTCGTTTCGGTGAAAATGGCCCGTGAAGCCGCATGAACCCAGGTTTGAGGCCACGCTCTTTTGGATGCACCAGCGTGTATGAACAAGAATGCGGCCCGTCAAAATCGCGCCCATTTGCAGCCTTGCGGCAAGGGCAACAGTGGTGCGATGGGCCCGGCAGAACTAAATTGTGAACCGATCACGTCATTCTCGTGTTCTACTCTTAAGCACTGTGATGGCTCAGTTTGCCTATCGAACCCGATCAAGCAGGAAAGTACCTATGCGTATGCGCGCAATAACGGCGGTCATGATGGCACTGGTGTTGGGCATTGCGTCCGCAACGGCGCAACCCCGCGCAGCCCCTTCCGTCATCGTCAACACGGTGACCGAGCATCCTTTTTCCCAGCGCATTGAGGCGCTCGGCACCCTCCTGCCCAAGGAGATGGCAGAGCTGACCCTCAACGCGGCTGATCGGGTTACAGCGGTTTATTTCGAGGATGGCGAACGCGTTGAAGAGGGAAAGACGCTTTTGACGCTCGTTCAGCGAGAGCAGCTCGCACAGATTGAGGCCGCAGAAGCGCGTCTTCGTGAAGCCAGCGCGCGTCATGAGCGTTTCGCGGGGCTCGTTGAATATGATGCTGGTTCGTTGATGGATGCCGACGAAGCGCGTCGGGATATGGAAACCTCGCGAGCAGAACTGCGCCAGGTGCAGTCTCTTTTGCGTGATCGCGTGCTGGTGGCGCCCTTCGCGGGTTTGCTTGGGTTTCGTGAGGTCAGTGTCGGTTCCTATGTCCAGCCTGGCGACGTTATCACAACACTCATCGACGACAGTGCTATGCGCCTCGATTTTTCTGTACCGGCAACGCGTCTGACGTCAGTGGGCAGCGGCACACGGATTGTTGCCGAGACGGACAGCCTGCCAGGTGAGATCTTCCGCGGCGAGATCACCACCCTCAACAATACGATCGACCCAACAACCCGTTCTGTCCGGGTCCGGGCGATATTGCCGAATGATGATCGCCTGTTGAAAGTCGGTATGTTCATGCGGGTCGTCGTGGAAGCTGACGCACGTTTGGCCTTGGCCATACCGGAAGAGGCGATCCAGCCCGTCGGTCCCCGTACCTATGTCTTTGTGGTCGACGCAGACGACTTGGCTCATCGCCGGGAGATTGCGATTGGCGCCCGGTACAATGGTCTTGTCGAGGTGCTCAGCGGGCTCTCTGAAGGCGACCGTGTGATTAGCGAGGGCTTGATCCGTGCACGCGATGGTCAAATGGTGACGATCATCGAGAGCATCGAGCGAACACCGCCGCGTCAGGGTGTCTCCTCTCGATCGACGGTATCGGCCCCGACAACAGGCGGGTTGTAACACCGTGCTGATCTCGGATCTTTCCGTCAAACGGCCAGTGCTGGCATCGGTCTTTGCGCTCTTGCTGATCGTCTTCGGCATGGTCTCTTTTGATCGGCTGCCGCTTCGGGAGTATCCTGACATTGATGCGCCCATCGTGACGGTGGATGTGCGCTATCCCGGTGCTTCAGCATCCGTCGTGGAAACGCGCATTACCCAGATCGTCGAGGACCGTATTGCAGGGGTCGAGGGTATTCGCTTCATCGACTCAAGCTCCACAGACGGCCGATCCCAGACATCGATCGAATTCGACATCACGCGAGACATTGACGCCGCCGCGAATGATATCCGGGATCGGGTCTCCTCCGTGCTCGATCAATTGCCGCCCGAAGCCGATCCGCCAGAGATCGAAAAGGCGGACTCGAACGATGACGTCATTATGTGGCTGAACCTCGCTTCAGAGACCATGACGACGCCGGAGCTTTCTGATTACGCAAACCGGTTCCTGGTCGACCGTTTCTCGGCTGTGGATGGTGTTGCGCGTGTTCGGGTGGGCGGTGCCCGCGACTATGCCATGCGGATTTGGATTGACCGCCAGTCCCTGGCTGCTCGAGGCCTGACGGTCACGGATGTCGAGCAGGCTCTTCGCCGCGAGAACATCGAAGCGCCCGCTGGCAGCATCGAGTCCTCTCGGCGTCTCTACACGGTCCGGATCGATCGACCATTCATGACCAGCGACGATTTTTCGGATCTTGTTCTTGCCGAGGGTGATGATGGCTATTTGGTGCGTCTTGGCGATGTCGCCCGGGTGCAGCTTGGCACCGTTGAAGATCGGAACATCTTTCGAGGCAACGGCATCCCGATGGTCGGCCTTGGCATTGTCAAGCAATCAACGGCCAACACTGTCGATGTTGCGAGAGACGCGCGGGAACTTGGTGCACGTCTGAATGAGACGCTGCCTGAAGGGATGCGCATCTACCAGAGCTTTGACAGCTCGGTGTTCATCGAAGCCTCCATCCGTGAGGTGTACACGACTCTGGTGATTGCGGTGATCCTTGTGACATTGGTCATCTTCCTCTTCCTTGGTGACGCACGCTCCACGCTCATCCCAGCGATCACGGTGCCGATCTCGATCACAGCGACGTTCACGGTGCTTTATGCCCTTGGACTATCGGTCAATCTCCTCACCCTTCTGGCCCTTGTCCTCGCCATTGGTCTCGTCGTCGACGATGCCATCGTCGTCCTTGAGAACATCCGGAGACGGATGGATGAGTATGGAGAAAACGCTCTCGTGGCTTCTTTCCGTGGGGCCCGTCAGGTGGGTTTTGCCGTGATTGCAACCACCTTGGTTCTCATCGCCGTCTTTGTCCCCATCACTTTCTTAGAAGGTGATGTTGGTCGTCTGTTTACGGAGTTCGCCATTACCATGGCAGCTGCCGTTGCGTTTTCGAGCATCGTCGCGCTGACCCTCTCGCCGATGCTTGCTTCGAAGCTTCTGAAGAACGAAAAGGGCAGGGGGATTCTTACGGTGTTGCCCCGGCTGGTCGACCGGGTCTTTGAAGGCCTGCGCGCAGGCTATGGCTGGCTCCTTGCCAAAATTATCCGGCAACCGCTGATTCTTGCTGTCGCCCTCGTGGCCTCCGTCGCTGGCACCTGGGGCCTCTTCAACGCAGTTGAAGAGGAATATGTTCCGCAAGAGGATCGCGGTGCTTTCTTCATCTTTATCCGTGGACCCGAAGGCGCCTCGTTTGAATTCATGGAACGTTACGCCGATGAGATTGAACGTCGCCTTCTTCCCTATACGGAATCAGGTGAGATGCAACGTTTGCTGATTCGAGCACCTGGCTTTGGCAGCTCCGCTTTCAATGAGGCGTTCGTGATCTCCGTGCTTGCCGATTGGAGCGAACGACGTCCGGCGACGGACATCATGTCCGAAATCAACAAAAGCCTGTCCGATCTTCCCGGTGTCAGAGCGTTCGCCCGTATGCGCCAGGGCCTTGGCGGGGGCACAGGCAACCCGGTTCAATTCGTGATCGGCGGCCCTGACTACGAGCAATTGACCGAATGGCGAGACACGTTTGTTGCGGCCCTCGAGAAACGTGACCTCGGCCTTGTCAATATTGACTGGGACTATAAAGAGACCCAGCCGCAATTCCGCATCGAGATCGATTACGACCGTGCAGCCGACCTTGGCGTGACGGTTGAAGAAATCGGCAGCACCCTGCAGACCATGCTTGGCTCACGACGTGTCACCACCTTCCTTGAGCGAGGGGAAGAGTATGATGTGATCATCGAAGGTCTGCGCAATGAGCAATCATCTCCGAACGATATCGAGAACATTTATGTCCGTTCCGCCCGGACCGACGCCCTCATTCCGCTCTCAAGCGTCGTGACTATCCGCGAAATCGCCGACAGCGCGAGCCTCAATCGCTACAACCGCGTGCGCGCCATCACCCTCGAAGCTGGCCTGGAACCAGGCGTCCGTCTCGGTACCGTGCTCGACCAAATGCAAGCCCTTGCTGACGAGGTTTTGCCGGAGGAGGCGACCATTGATTTCAAGGGTACGTCTCTCGATTATCAGACCTCAGGCAGTTCCATCGCTTTTGTGTTCTTAATCGGTGTCTTGATCGTCTTTTTGGTGCTCGCAGCCCAGTTCGAAAGTTGGATCCATCCCTTCATCATCATGCTGTGTGTCCCAGCGACCCTGGGTGGGGGCTTGCTTGGCCTGTGGATCACGGGGGAGACCCTCAACATCTACACCCAGATCGGGTTGATCATGTTGGTGGGGCTGGCGGCCAAGAACGGTATCCTGATCGTTGAATTTGCGAACCAGCTTCGTGATCAGGGGGCGGACTTTGATGATGCGCTCCGCGAAGCGTCCCTTGCCCGTTTGCGCCCGATTTTGATGACGGGGCTGACCACCGCAGCTGGGACCCTGCCTCTTCTTCTCTCGTCAGGAGCCGGCGCTGAGACCCGTCAAGCCATCGGTATCGTCATCGGTTTTGGTGTGGTTGCCGCCGTCCTGGTGACCCTCATTCTGATCCCGATTGCCTACAACCTTTTCGCACGTCGTACCGGTGCGCCAGGAGATATCGCTCGGAAACTCCAGACCCAAATGCAGGCAGGACCTGCTGAGTGATGCCCCCCGGGGCGACTCAATTGTCGTCTTTGTCCGAGCGGAACCGCTGATGCGCTTTAAGATCGAGCTTCTTATCCAATCCCGTTGAAAAAGGTACGTGCGAGCGGCCCCGAACAGTGTCGCTTTTCGTCGGTTGACGGAGGGGCGTGCAATTTCCATGCAGGAAACACAACGTACAAGGCCCCAACCACGAGGAATCGGGAAGAACTGCCGTCGAGCAGCAGTCCAATCGTGCGACCCGCAATCGACGAGGTACCGGACCGGAATGTGAGCATGCTTGTCTTGAGTGTTGGCAGGAGCAAGCTCGCGGCCAGAAGAGCACCGTGTACGTGCTCGCTATCAACGTGGATCAGTATGGTGGCTTGTCTGAAGTCGCTTGCCTTGAGGTCAATGAGAGACGAACAGCAAAAGCCGCAGACAGCGTGAGAGCAGGGATCGTCGTCACCGTGATGGCTTGAAGCAGGCTTCTCTGAAAGAGAGTGTCCGACAATGCGCCGGCGACGAGGGGCCCGATCGCCGAGAAGACCGATACGAGGAAACTCCAGATCGCAAAGCTACGTGCCCTGAGCGGTGCAGGGACCAGGTCTTGCAACATCGTGGGTACAAGCGAGTTCGCTGTTGCTGTGAGGAACAAGAACAGGCCGATCGCCGCGAAAGCCCGATCAATACTGGTGGTGGACATCAAGACAAGCGAGGCGGGAATAGCCGTTACAGCGCCCAGCGCCATGATGGTCGGGCGTGAGGCAAGGCCGAGATAGCGACCAAGAAACTTGTCGAGTAGCCCAGCGGTGGGAATGCTCCCTGCACTTGCTATCAGGAGGATCACACCCATGGCCTGGCCTATCCGAGCCAGTTCCGTATCAAAACGACGTTCCACTGCGAGCGCAACCAGTTGATTCATGGCTTGTACGGCGACCAACATGAAACCTGCGACACCGATGAAAAGTGCTGTCCGCTTCCAGTGTTGCCTCAGAAAAACGACCAATGAGATAGATGATGATATATCGGCAGTACCAGGATAACGTTTGGGATCCATCGTCAAAAGACCGAGTACAAACAGAGGAAGACCAGTCATTGAAATGAACAAAAATCCCTTGCGCCATGGGTCTATCGCGAGGGGAAACACGCGTTCGCCCGCTTCGATGATCGCACCACCGAAATAGTAGCCGCCACTTGCGCCAGCGGCCATCAGCGCCGCGAACCCCAAGTTGGCAAGCACACGATCCCTATCCGGAGCAAGATCAGGGATCATCGAGTAGACAAGGGGGATCATCGCGAATTCTATGATGCCAGCTGATGATCGACCGAGGAAAAAGAGCTCGAAGTTGGGAGCAACCGCGCTCAAGATCATCATCGTCATCGAGGCGAGAATAAGCCCTAGCAGCATACGCTTGCGTGAAAACTTATCGACCAAGCGCGACAAGGGTATGGCCAACAGACTGCCGACAAGGAAACCGGCGAGCCCTTGGACGGCGCCCAGCGCAGCATCGCTCACGCCAAACGAGTTTTGGATTGCCGATAGTGAGAGGCCTTGTATGCCTTGGTCGCTCAATTGAACGCCTGCAGACAGTCCGAGGATGATCACAGTGTAGACGGCGCGCGGTGTCCATCGATCGGGAGTCAACGATGCGGCCGATGCTGTGGTGGGCTTCTGGGCACTCAATTCAAAACTCCTCAGATGGTCACCTGACCGGCCAATCTAGGGCCCAACTTAGAAAAGAGCCTCCCGATCTTGAAGTGTCGAGAAGGCTCTCTAGGTATGAATGAGGTATCAATGGTCAGTGGGCCTGTTGGACGTCCCACTCCAGCACTTTGTGTACGTTCCTGTCGACTTTAAAACTTATACTGAAGAGTTCCAATAACCTGTCGCGGCGCACCAAAGTTGCAGCCAACGGCGCTCGCACAACGCGCGCCATAGCGCTTATCGGCCAAATTTGAGGCATTGATCGTGAGACGCCAATTCGGCCGATCATAGCTGGCGATAGCGTCAAACAGGACAGGGTCTTCACCGTCGAAAACGACGGGGTTGAATGGCCCGGGAAGGCTGCCCGCGCTTTCGCTGACATACCGTACACCGACGCCCAATCCTAAACCCGCGAGGTGGCCTGACTGAACGGTGTAGTGTCCGAGAACAGCGACTTTGTGCTCGGGCGTCACGGGCAACGGCCTGCCCACTTCGACCGGATTGTTGTCGCTCTCCGTCACCTCACTGTCGGTGTAGCTATAGGCAGCATTGAACGTAATCCGATCATCGATGCGGGTGACAAGTTCAAACTCAAAACCTTGGACCTCGACTTCGCCCGATTGGGTCCCGAAGACAGGAGTGGTACCTGCCCCGACTGATACCACTTCTGTCTGTTTGATATGAAAGAGCGCAGCAGTTGCAAAGAGGTCGACCTTGTCAGAAAGATTGCGGCCATCATACTTCACACCAAGTTCGATCTGTTCGCCCTCGCTGGGATCAAATTCGTTTCCAGTGATCGAATCGGTACCTAGCAAGGGTTCGAACGATGTGGAGTAGCTGACATAGGGTGAGAGACCGGAGCTCGTCACATAGTTCGCACCGATACGATATGTGAAGGCACTTTGGTCTGAACTCGCATCACTCAATTTGTCGTCGATGGTGACCCAGTCTTGGCGCAATCCAATGCTCACATAGAGCTGGCCGATTGCTATTTGATCCTGAGCATAGAGGCCAGTTTGCTCCAATGTCTGATCATTGAAGGCGGTGGGGTAGGGGTCCTCAGGTTGAGGAACCGGCGTAAAGACGGGATTGAACAAATCGATAGGCTCTGGATCGAAGAAAAATCCAAAGTCGGCAACGTTTTCAACGTCTCGATAGTCCAATCCAACAATCAGCTTGTGCTGGATGCCGCCGGTCTCAAAGGTCCCGTCAAATCGTGAGTCAGCCGAAAGCGCTGTGACATCCTCGGCATAGGTGAAATTGAAGCGGTTGAGCGTGTTGAAATAGCTCGGAAGGGAGGGATCCGTCGTGTTTGCGAAGCCGCCGCCCGCATAGACGTTTTGCGGTGTGCGCTCCTCATAGTCAGCATAACGAACATTCGTTATGAAAAAGAGGCTGCTGTTGAACGTGTGTTTCAGTTCAGCTCCAACCGAGTACTGGTCCCGCTCGAAGAGGTTGTTTGGATCGCCTATGTTCACATTGACGGGCGTTTTGCCATTCGGGTTGGGAAGCAGTATGCCTTCGACAGGAAGGAAGCCATTGAACTCGCCGTTGACTTCATCATCCTGATAAAGAGCATCGACGTTCAAAACGGTGTTTGCACCAAAATCAAACTTCAGTGCGGGTGCGATCAATAGGCGTTGTGCGTCGACGAAGTCACGATAAGACTCTTGATCCCGGTAGAGACCCGTAATCCGGCCAGAGACGTTTTCTGTCAGGCCATTAGAGACCGTTCCTGCGACCTCGTAGAATTCATCAGTACCCACGCGGACGCGCAGTTCACCACGCAGCTCATCACTGACGCGTCGTGTGGTTTGGTTGTAGATGCCGCCAGGGGGCGTGTTACCATAGAGGCTTGAGGATGGCCCTTTTAAGATTTCAACCGACTCAAATGCATAGAGGTCGATGCCGGTTGATGCGATGGTGGTCGATGAGGGCGCCACGACGCCGTTGATGTACTGTTTGGGTATGAAACCGCGCGATGTGAGGAAGTCGAACCGGAGATCTGGCCCATAGTTCTCGCTGGCAATGCCGGCTGTGTATCGCGTCGCTTGCTGAAGGTCAGTCACGCCTAGGAGATCAATTTGGTCGCGTGTGATGACCGTCACCGATTGCGGGGTTTCAATCAGGGGAATGTTTGTCTTGTTCGCCGTGATGTTGGCCTCGGGAACATAGGCCGTTGCCCGCACGATAATCGTATCTTCGATGCGGATAGCCTCCAGCGTATCCGCCTCGGCTCGGTCCGATGACTGCGCTTCGGCGAAGGACATCAACAGCAGCGTCGATGCCCCGCAAGCAAGATACCTTTTTGATGTCATGAGTCTGTGGCCCCTCGGTAACGTTGCGCAGGGGGGTCAGGAGCTCTCGGTGTCACCCAAACACTTCGGCCTTTGCGCCGACGGACCATGTCCAGCGGCTTTACCGTCCCCGCTGCGATTGCGAATAATTATCAACAAGACTATACTGCCAGGGGCGACTTGCCGACAACCTCTCATTCGGGCTTTAATTCACCGCAATCGGGCCATTCGCCCAGCTTTCTCTGAAAGTGCGTGTGATCCGGGTGTTTGGTCGGTGACCAGTCCACATCATAGTCGATAAACAGCGATGAGTGACCTTGGCGCACGGAGAAAAATGACAAGCAAGCATCCGACGGCTCCAACGCACATCACAAGAAACAAGTGTGTAACGAAATTCGGCATACGAAGAGAAGATCCTTATTCGTGGATGAAGCCAGCTGACTGGCAAAAAATATTGCGGGATCCCCTTTCTCTTGATGGAGAGATTAAGAACGCAATCGGGTTGGAGAACGCCTACGCCGAAACCGTGTTGACAGCGTCGCCGTCGCTATCGAGAGAAATCAGCCAAAGTCTCAAAGATGCCAGCCGACTGGCAAATCTAGAAGTTGGTGTGCTGCGCGGCGAGCATTTTTACTACGAAAGCAAATGCGAGCTCGGCGATGCGGTGTTCAAGCGTCGCCATGTGGCGACAGGTCAAGAGATGGTCATGCTTTCCATGGCTGAGGAAAGAGGCGGCAAACCCGAAGCAAAACTGGCTTGGGGTGGACCTCGGCTCAGTCACGATGGGCAGCTGTTTGCGTGGGCCATTGATGAAACGGGCTCTGGTGATTTCGCGGTCAAAGTAAAATCACTCTATACAGATCAATTGATCGTCAACGACTTACATGGCGGTCATGGTGGGTTCGCTCTTGGTAAAAATAGTAAGCTACTGTTCTGGGTCGGGAAGGATTCAAAAGGGCGGCCGAATACGGTTTGGCGGCGCGATCTTGAAACTGGTACCGATCATCCATGCTTCGAGAGTGACGACCTCTCCCTGTTTATCGACGTAAAAACGTCTGCGTCAGGCGAGTACGTGTTCATTCGTCTTCTCAATGGGGAAGGCTCAGAAGTGTGGTTCCTTCCCTCCGACTCGCTCACGGCACTGCCCCGGATCATTGAACCCAAAACACTGGGCCATGACTACGAGGTTGAGTATTGGAGGGATCACTTTGTTATCAGGACAAATGCTGATGGTGCCGATGACTACAAGGTGGTCAGAGCACCAATCGATTCGCCGGATCGGAGCAATTGGTGTGAACTTGTTACTCATCAGCAAGGCCGCTATATATACAGCATACACCCATTTCGTGAATTCCTCGTGCGGCTTGAGTGGCGCGATGCCAGACCTCATATTGCTCTTATGGAGGCTGGTGGCCGTGAGCACGATATCAGCTTTGACGATGATGCGCATGCAGTGGAAATTTTACCCAACCAGCAATATGAGAGTGACTTTGTTGGCTTTCTCTACAGCTCTCCCATATCCCCGCCAAAACTCCTCAAAGCGACTCACTCCAGTAAGGAAGCAACGCCAATGCTGGACGATGAGCACGCCATATCGTTCGATCACAGCCGGTATTCATTGCTGCGAATAGACGTACCGCTGCCTGATGAAGAGCCAATACCGGTAACCCTTTTGAGCCTCAAGAGTTCTCCCCCAAAACCGTTTCAGCCGCTATATCTTTATGCATATGGGGCTTACGGAGACATTGTTGAGGATAAGTTTCGACCAGAAGCTCTTGCGCTTGTCGATCGCGGATGGACTTTTGCGGTTGTTCATGTGCGTGGAGGCGGTGAGCGGGGCTCGAATTGGTGGCGGCAAACACTTAAGCATGGCAAAAAGAGAACCTTTTCAGATTTTGTCGCGTGTACAGAGTATCTTATTCAAAATCAGTTCGCGAGCGAGGGGAAGATCGTGGCCCACGGCATGTCGGCAGGTGGCCTCCTTATGGGGTCTGTCTACGCCACACACCCCCATTTGTGGGCTGGCGTTATCGCACAGGTTCCCTTCGTTGATGTCTTAAACACACTTGACGATTGGGAGAGCCATCCGCTCGGCTCGACACCGTTCGCCATTTGGGGCGACCCACGAGTAGAAGATGACTATCGCTATATGGCTAGTTATTCACCCTACGAAGCGTTAAAGCCATCGGTTTATCCAGCGCTGCTGACGACGGGTGGTGTTGCCGATGATCGAGTCGCATTCTGGGAGCCGCTCAAGTTCACTGCCAAAGCGCGTATAATGAATAAAGGAACTGCCCCAGCGTTTTGCAAGATCGGTCTGCGGACAGGACATCTGGGCGACGTAACGCCCGAGGGGCAGCTTGAACAAAACACGGTGTTTCTGACCTTCGCTGTCAAAGCTGTGAGGGGGCAATGGGACTAGTTGATACAACAGCGTATCGAGATGATTGGAGTGGTTCAGGCTGCCTTTGGCCGCTGGGCCGGGTCGTTTCAGAAGCAATGCAGAGGTTGAATGGACTGGTGAACCACCGAGATGTCTCTGGGGAAAATCCACAGTGAAACGATCGAAGGATCTCAAGTTTGGCAAATATGCCGTCGTCGGCCTTTCCGATGAGTATGAGGACGGTTTCCATGATCCCAAACACTGTCATCGTGAAGTGCAATTGCTCTACGCCTGCAACGGGGTCATGTCTGTCGTTGCCGACGGTATGGCTATAATTTTGCCTCCACAAAGGGCACTGTGGATCCCCGCAAAGATGGTGCACGAAGTATCATGCCGAGGCCCTGTTTCCCTGCGAACACTTTACATCGAACCAAGCGTCTCTTGTCGAGATTCGACATGCCATATTGTCGAAGTTGGACCATTGTTGCGTGCTCTGATTCTCGAAATCTCCGAGATCGGGCTCTCTTCAGATTCCGAAAGTCGCAATCGAGCAATAATAGATCTGACACTTACCGAGCTTTCTTGCGCCCCACGAATTTCCCACGTTGCTCCTATGCCGCGCGATGCGAGACTTCTGCGCGTTTGCAATCAAATCTTGGAGCAATCAGCAGACAAACGAAAGCTTGACGATTTTGCGACGATCGCGGGTATGAGCAGGCGTTGTTTTACAAGAAACTTCAAGCATGAAACCGGAATGAGTTTCAATTTTTGGCGTCAACAGGTTCGTTTACAGAATGCATTATCTCTCTTGCTCACCGGAGATTCGGTAGGGAGCGCCGCGAGGAAGGTGGGCTATGAGAGCACCAGTGCGTTTTCCTTAGCTTTTTTTCGAACGTATGGCGTCACGCCAGGGCAATATGGCCGGTCGTGACCAAGCCATTGTGATCCCTAGCGGACAAACGCGACGATCACTGTCGGTTGAAGCTGAACCCACTTTTTTTATAAGGTTCGGCTTCGGATCAGCACCTGTCAGTTAAAGGATAACTGATCAGTGTCGGCACTAGAAACTCATATCCACCCCGACGCCAATCACGCGTGGCTGTTGGATGCTGAAGGTGGGATCATTCAGTGACAGCTCGCCTGTTTGGCGACCAATATTGCCGAAGTTCCTGCTCGTGAAACCATCACTGTCCAGAAGGTTTGTGGCGAAGACGAAGGCTTGAATATTGTCACTTCGCCAGCCGAGCCGTGCGGTCAGATCGGTGCGGTCCTCGCTGGTTTCCTCAAAATCTCTTGCTAAGTCTGGGTCAGATCCAAGCGCCGACAGAGCCTCTCGCAGATCTGAATTGTTGATGTTTGGCGTACCGGTTTGGGCCGATTGGATATAGGTGAAGCTGACATTACCGAAGAGCCCGCTGTTCCCTTCCCAGTCACCGCCGACCGTGAATGTCAGATGGGGCGACCCTGAGAACGAATCCCCTTCAAGATTGGCAAACTGTGGATCATCAGGGTTGGTTGGATTGCCGTCGCTATCGACCGCAAACGGGAAGTCATCATATTCTGTTTCCAGAAGGCCAACGGTCAGGAACGCGCCAGCGTTGTCAGTGATGTCGTAGTCTGCGATAAATTCTAGGCCGTAGAGCGTACTTTCACCGGCATTTACAATCGAGTCATCAGCAGGGGTGTTCGGATCAAAATTATCGACTAAGACCTGTTGATCAGTATACTTTGAGTAGAAGGCATTTGCGTTCAAAAGCAGTCTTCCTTCCAACAGGATGTTGCGCATACCTATTTCAAAGGTATCCAGATACTCAGGGTCGTATTGGCCAACGACCTCGACGAACCCGAGCGTTTCAGTATTCTCCTCGATGGCGACGAACGCTCCGCCTGCACGGTATCCACGTGATGCTGAGACAAAGACAGACGTGTTGTCATTGAAATCGTAGGTCAGAGACGCTCTTGGTAGGAACGCTTCAAAATCTGCTGCAGTCGCTGGTGGGTTATCTCCGCCGAAAAAGCCGTCTACGGTAATTTGGCATGGGACAGTTAACAAAGATGTAGGCGGAGCACCTGGTGCTCCCAGGAGTATGGCGGGAGCAGTGACAAGACATGTATCAGGATCGATAGAGCCTTCATCAAAACGGTCCTTTTCCTGGAACTCTTCGACGTCATACCGCGCGCCCAGTCCGAGCGTCCATTTGGGCGCAAATTGCCAATCAACCTGCCCGAAAAAGGCGTAATTGTCGGTGTCGAACGTTTCACCTGTCCGGAAGCCAATAACGGAGTCGGCAGGGTTCACGGTGACGAAGGAAGCAAATGGGCCAGCTATGCCCCTTGCCGTGTCGTCAAACAGTCCCTCGGAGCGGCGGTCTCCCTTTCTTTCCTCATTGAAGTAGTAAGCACCGACAAGACCGCGAACATTGCCGAAGTCGAATTCGAGACGCGCTTCAGCCGAGAAAATCGTATCATCGAATTGATTGGCAACGAAGGTCCCGAACCGGGAGATGTCATTCTCGTCACCAAAAGTCCTCAGTGTCGAATAGTCCTCATGCGTGATAATCGCGCGGGCTGTGATAGTGTCAGTGAAGTCATATGCGGTCTCACTGACGATGCGTATGCCATCATTGTCATTGTTCCTGGGGTCCCCGAAAGTCTCAAAGTCCTTTGGGTCAAAACTAGCGAAGTCGGGGTCGCTGATGTTTTCAACCGGCGCTCTGACGGTCGTGTTGTCCTCACCGAAGACTTCGGACTCGTTGTAGTCGACCGTGAGCTTGGTCGAGAACTTTGGTAGACCTTCAGGTTGAAGCAGCAGCTTGCCGCGAACGAGCATGCTTTCAGTGACGTTGAAGTCTATGCCACCAAGATTTTCATTGGTGATAAACCCATCCGATCCCTGAAAATCAACAGCGATACGTCCAGCGAGCACCCCATCAATGATGGGTCCACTCAAAGCGCCAGATACCTGATAGGTGTCCGCGGTAGCGTAGGTCGCACGAAACTTGCCTTCGGGCTTGAAGGTCGGATCCGCGGTTTGGATGAAAATGCCGCCTGCGAGCGCATTACGACCCTGTACGGAAGATTGTGGCCCACGCAAAACCTCGATTTGCTGCACGTCCCAGAGTGACGCTGGGCCTCGATTGAGGTTCAGGCTGGTGAGCGGAGCACCATCAACATAGATGTTCGAGGTGACACCTTGGCCGGCGCCGCCGGAGCCGGACCGTCCGATACCGCGGATGCGGAAGTTGGAGTCTTGGCCGCCGCTGGTGTTCACGTTCGGAATCTTCGAAAGCAAGTCGTCGAGCTGTGTGATCTGCTCGCGGTCAAGGCGCTCGGGACTGAAAAACTCGACGGAGACTTCCAAATCCTGAAGCGATTGCTCAAGCTTCGTACCCCGAACAATGATCGTGTCGCTAGCTTCGGAAGATCTATCATCGCTGTTCTGTCGAACGGCTGTTTCTTTTAGCTCAATGATATAGGCGCCGTTGGAGGTCCTGGTGAAAGCTAGGTTTGACCCGTCCAAAATGCGCATGAGCGCTTCATCGGCGGTCATTGTGCCAGACAGGGCAGGGGCGTTCTTGCCGCGTGTGAGTGTCTGGTCCGCCAGAATGTTGACATCGAACGTATCGGTGATGGCAAACAACGCATCGCCCATTGGGCCAGCTTGTAGCACCACGTTCTGTTGTTTCGCCCTTGCGTTGTCTTGCGCAAAGGATGCTGGTGCTGCCGCCATCATGGCGAACATGGAAGCCACGCCAACAAGCATGGACCGGTCGAACTTTCGGCCGTTGACCCTCGTCATTTTCAAAACCCCTAAAGACCATCATTGCGAATGACATTCATTCGCCCTCATTTGAATGATGCGCAGGGCCCGAAAACCGCAGTTGGAATTTTTAGGAAAAGTTGAGAAATCGACAAAGCCCTTAGGGGCTAGAGGCGACAGCGGGCGTTATTCGAATGGTGTCGGGCTCACTTCGGTCGATTTCCACCGGATACACCTCGGATAAGACTGACAGCATGCCGTCGATGTCCGTGGTGCTGAATGACCCCTGGACGAGGAAATTGCCAATCGCCCCATCGTCATCGTCAATCACCACGCGCGCTTGCGAGTAACGATTGGCGTCGGCCACCAGCTCAGATAGCCGCGCACCCTTATAGTAGAGCTTTTCGTCCCGCCATGCGCCGACCGCTGCAATCCGCACGGTTTCCTTTTCGCCTAAGCCATCGCTCGGTCTTGCCGCTATCTGCTGTCCAGCGACAACGTCTTGGACGCTGCGCTTCGACGTTACATAAGCATCGGTGACAATCGGATAGCTCACTGCAACACGGCCCTCCGCCACAGAAACCCGGACAAGATCGGCGCTCCGTGTTACGTCAAAAACCGTTCCGAGAACTTGGGCCTCAAGCTCGCCCGCGCGAACGGTGAACGGCCGGTCGGGGTCGCGCGATACATCGAAGAGCGCCGATCCCGCCGTTAGGGCAGCGCCGCGGCTGTCCTCGGTAAAGGACGTTTCAATCGCGCTTGCTGCGCCAAGGGTCACGACCGTCCCATCACTGAGCGTCACTTCGCGTATCTCGCCGATCCCTGTAGCATGACGCGCAAGAACGGCCGCACTTGTTGGCGGCGATTGATCGAACAGCTCTGACAGAACCGATGGAGTCACCACCGCAAGGCATAAAACCCCGGTAGCAGCCATTGCCGCTGCGAATGAGCGTTGTCGAAACAAGCGGCCGAGCTGAGTTCTGACCAGGTACCAGTGTTCACCCGGAGTTTTCCGCAGCACGTCCTCGCCCAAGTCTTCCGCTCTGAGTGTGCCGGTGGCCTGAAAAAACGTAACAGCACGATCATAAAGTTCCGCATGCTGCGGATCGGCGTTCAGCCAGAGCTCAAAATCTGCTCGTTCTTTCAGGCCAACATCATGCTGACTCATCCGGTTACGCCAATTATGGGCAGTACGGAGTATATCTTCTCGTTCTTCTGTATTAGGCAAGGTCATAGGGGCGAACGCTTTCCTTCAAACATGAAAGCAACGTCGAGTTCCGCAACGCCTTTGGTGATGTGCTGGGCGACGCTCTGGCGCGTCATCCCAAGGCGCCGTCCGATTTCGGTCATCGACAGGCCATCGACACGATGAAGAATGATGGCGCGCCGTCGCTTTGCGGGCATCTTCAGCAAGACCTCTCGGATGATTTCGAGTTGCTCCTTCACCACTATGACGCGCTCAGGACTGGATTCGTTATCTTTGACCGCGAAAAAAATCTGCTCGACTTCGTAGTCGTAGCGCTGCCGCACTGCTTGGGCCCGCTTTGTGGCGAAGACGAGGTTTCGCGCTGTGCGCCAGACAAATGCCTTGAGGTTACCGATCGTATGCAGGTTTCCGCGCTCAATGAGCTTGTGGAAAGCTTGCTGCGCGACATCTTCCGGATCAGGAGGGCCTTCGCCATACATGCTGCGAAGAGCCGAGGTTAGCTGATCGGCATATTCAAGGTAGAGCTCGGCAATGGCATCCGGGATGTGCTCGGATGGCTGGTTGCCAGCCTGTGGCTGCGCCGTCTTATTATTTTCACGTCCAAAAAGTTGTTGGGACTGGTGGATAGGTTTGTTCACGTCGGCGAATGCTCGCCCGCGACCGAACCCAAAATGTCGCCCCCAGCTCTCATGGTCATCGTCGACACCCCTTGGCGATGGCGACCAAATCTAGCTGCGCGCACATCGCCTCGTACGTTATGCCAAACGTGACGAGTTACAAAGGCCCGTCATAGACCGTGTTTTGTGACATGGGTCCGCACTTGGGTCGCAACATCGATCAATAGGGAAGACGGCTCCCGTTGACGGGTTCAGCAGAGGTTCCTTGTTCAGGGAGGATGCGCGTCTTTATGCCCAGCGATGTTCATCGGCTTGATCGGTTGATCAGATAAACCAAGCTCTCGTTTTCGTCCTCCTGTAGATGTAACGTTTTCAGCGTTATCGCGTTCGACGAGGCAATCGCCTGCAGCTTTCAACCCAGATGCGCTTCTGCTGGCCACATGCCGGCTGCCTATCTCTGTAACAGCCCGGCGTTCGCGCACGTAGCGTGTTCGAGACTCAAGAAACCACTTACCGTCTAAGTGGTTGACTGGTTCGGGTACGGCCCGTCCTGGCCGTGATTGTCGGTTGTGCGGTGCACCAGCCCACCGAAGATGCCAGCACCGGAACGGGTAGGGTCACCGCTGAGAACCTTCCCTTTGACGCCATAGGAGGCCCAAGCGCTGTCTTGCGGTGTTCACTGACGAGTCGTTTTACCCTAGCACTGCGAGGGCTTAGCCTACCAAGCGCGACCGATGGTGTTTCAGTGTGACCAAGACAAGAGTGATCCCCAACAGCACGTATTTTTGCAAACAAAGCAGCAATCGGGCGCGGTGGACAGAGCGGTCTGCGGCAGCCCGATCAACACCTCAACCATCTGACCCAACCAGGAGCTTTCGATGAGCAAGACCGGCACGCCTTCAACGCCCCCGCTTCGCACGATCGGCGATATTGTCCGTGTTCATGCGGAAGCGAACCCAAACCGTGTTGCCTGCACCTTTGAAGGACGGGTAACGACCTATGCGATGCTGCATGCGTACACGAACAAGGTGGCGCATGCTTTGCTGGCGTCGGGCGTCAAGGCGGATGGACGGGTCGGCTATCTTGGCAAGAACTCCGACCGCTATCTTGAGATCCTGTTTGGCGCGGCCAAGATGGGTGCGGTTTGCTTGCCTATTGGCTGGCGGCTAGCGGCCGCGGAAGTCGCACATATTGTCGAAGATGGTGAGGCGAGCATTCTCTTCGTCGGTCCGGAGTTTGGTGACCTCGCGCGGGAAGCGATCAAGCTTATTGACCGTCCTATACGGATCGTCGAACTGGAGAGCGAATCCAGCGATGGCTTTACGGCATGGCGTGGTGGTCATGACACAGATGACCCGGCGATCGATGTTGATCCCTCGAGCACAGCCCTTCAGCTTTATACCTCGGGCACAACGGGCCGCCCGAAGGGCGTGATGTTGAGCCATGACAATTTGCTCCTGACCTGGACAAAGGTCGGCGATGCCGATCTCAGCTGGTATCGCTGGACCGATGACGATGTGAGTCTGATGGCCATGCCCGTGGCCCATATTGGCGGCACTGGCTGGGGGCTGATCTCGTTACGCGAAGGGGCCAGCGTGGTCATCTTGAAAGAGTTTGATCCGCAGGCTGTTTTGCAGGTGATGGAACCAGAGCGGATCACCAAGATGTTCATGGTACCCGCGGCATTGAACTTCCTTATACAGATGCCTGGCGCCAACGATATCGATTTTGGCCATCTGAAACTCATTCTCTATGGCGCATCGCCGATGCCTCTCGCATTGCTTCGGCAGTGTATGGATGTCTTCGGCTGCGATTTTTGCCAGCAATATGGGATGACTGAGACATGCGGTACGATTGTTTATCTGCCGCCAGAAGATCATGATCCGGAGGGTAATCGCCGAATGCGCTCGGCGGGGCTACCGATGCCTGGCGTGGAGCTCAAAATCATGGACGCGGATGGAAAGGCGCTGCCTCCGGAGGAAGTCGGTGAGGTCGCAACGCGGTCTCCGTCCAACATGCTGGGTTATTGGAAAAAGGAGGCCGCCACACGTGAAACCATCGATGGTGATGGTTGGCTGCGTAGCGGTGATGCGGGTTATCTTGATGCGGATGGCTATCTATATATCCATGACCGCGTGAAGGACATGATCATCTCCGGCGCTGAGAATATCTATCCGGCAGAGGTCGAAAGCGCGATGTTTGGCCATCCGGATATCGCCGATGTCGCGATCATCGGTGTGCCCGATGACAAATGGGGTGAGGCCGTTAAGGCCGTGATCGTCCTTAAGCCCGGCACCGAGGCCAATGAGGCCGACATCCTGACGTTTACCCGTGAGCGCATAGCCTCCTTCAAGGTCCCAAAATCAATTGATTTTGTGGACGAGCTGCCGCGCAATGCGACAGGCAAGGTCCTTAAGCGGACATTGCGAGAGCCTTACTGGGCGGGTAGGGACCGCGCCGTCAACTGATCAATCGACGTAGCGTACCTGGAGTGATTTTGGTGGCTTTGCTAGGAGGCTGGCTTTCGAGGTCGCTTTGTCTTGTACGGCGGCATCAACAATAGAGCCGCGAATTAGAAATACTAAGTATACATCTTATATGTAGATCGCTTCTGAGTGCCCGGCCAGGTCGATAAGCAGGTTCTTGAAAACCCTAGGAACGGCAATTGGCCCGCCGCGGCGCGCTTCATTACCTTGGACAATTGGTGGCTCGAATGCGGTAGTGCCAATGACGGAGGGCAGGGGTTTGTCGCTCATGCGCCCAATGGTGACATCTACACCTTTGACATCGTGATCGTGCGAGACGCTCCGGATATCGGTATCCACGCGCGCCTCACCTACATCTTGGCCCCGAGTGAGGTGCGGGACGTCCACGGAAATTGGGTGCGGTACAGCTATGACAGCCATGGGCGGCTGCTTGCTATTTCAGCCAACGATCACCGCCGCATTGATCTCACCTATCATCCGGTGATGTTCGGTCACGGCGGTGTCGAGCAGAATGGAAGTGGTCTGATCCGTACCGTGAACACCAATGGTCGAGTGTGGACCTACGACTATGGTGGGCATAACTATGTGTATGATTTTGAAACTGATGGCGACTTGGACATCCAAAGCCGTGTTTTGAGAACGGTGACGTTGCCGGATGATCGCACCTGGGATTTGGACCTCGATGACATGTTTGCCGGGCCTGCGACGGGCAAGTTCTGTAACCAGAATTTCAAGTCGGTGTCCTTGACCCATCCGACCGGCGTGACGGGCACGTTTGACCTAAGCGAGAAGATGCATCGCGGGTCGGGCACCTATTTCATGCTGTTCTATCAGCAATGCAGCACGCCCGACGTGAATGAGGGGTTCAACCCAGAGAGCCAGCTTGAAACCCGCAAGTTCGAAGTCATGTCCGTCAGTTCAAAGAGGATATCCGGCCCCGGGGTTCCATCGCTGACCTGGCGTTTTACTTATGAAGAGGACGACGATGCCGGCACGATTGATGATCCAGAGGGCACAAACGGCACGGTCGTGGCCCAACCCGACGGGTCAACCATCATCTATCAGCACTACTGGCGCGACTCGAGATTTGGCGGAAAACTAAAGAGCCAGTCGGTTTCGCAAGGCGGTATCGAAGTTGAGCGCACTGAATACACCTATGTCAGTCGCGACCGGGTGGGCGATACTTTTGCCTTTGACCCCGTTGCGCCCGGCGGCATGGTCTTCCCTGCACGCACGCGCTCGGTGAAGGTCACCCGCGGATCGGACGAATACAACACGGAGTACACCTACGAATATGACGACGCACCGCTAAGTGGCCATGACTTCCCCACCAAAACGGAGACGTGGAGCAGTCTGACGGGTCAGGGCGACGCGCGGACCGTCGATGTGTCCTACAATCATGACGCCAGCCATTGGATCCTAGGCCTCCCGAGTACGATCGCGAGAAATGGCAAGGAGTTTGGACGTTACACCTATAGTGGGTCGTCCCCGGGGCGGGTTGAGTCCTATCAAAAGTTTGGTGTGCCGTACAAAGATTATGTATATCACCTTTACGGGACGGCACCCGGTGCGCTCAGTACCGTGACCGATGCTGAAGGACGCGAGACGCGGTTCGCCAACTATAAGCGAGGCATCCCGCGCACCATCGCCCGGGCCGACGGCGTCACCATCTCGCGTGATGTCGATAACAATGGCTGGGTAACGAGCTGGACCGATGGTGTGCAGACGACGACAGGCTTTTCCCACAATGACCTAGGCTGGCTGGAGACGATCAACCGCCCGGGCGCCTGGGCTGACACGTCGATCTCCTATCATAACCTGGGCACATCCTCATTCCACCAAAGCGCGGTCACCGGCACGCTTCGTGAGAATGTGAGCTATGACGGGCTCCAACGCCCGACCACGGTCCGTCGGATTGATGGCACAGGCCACAGCACGGATGCCTACACCCGCACCGCCTACACATCGATGGGACGCGTCTTTTTTGAGATGGCGCGCAACACCAACGACGCGACGGGGAATTATGGCACCTCGTTCTATTACGATGCTCTGGGCCGCGTGACCTCGACCCGGGACAACGTCGCGCCCTATGCCGAGACCACCTATCAGTATTTGTCCGGCAACCGGGTCCAAGTGACCGATCCGGAGGGCAACATCACCGAGATGACCTATGACGATTGGGGCAATATGCTCACCGCGCGGCAACGCGGCACGTCGAACGGCATCACCCGGGATCAGACCCAGATCTACACCTATGACAACAGCCTGCGTCTTTGCCGTCACTATGCGGCGGAGCATGGCAGCTCGCTGTTCCTCTACAATGATGCCGATGAGCTGGTTGAGGAGGCGCACGGCCAGCCGGGCACCACGGGCTGCGCGACTGATCTTCCGAATGCGGACACCATCACCCACACCTATGATGATCTGCGCAACATCGATCTCACCAGCTTTGGTGACGGCAGCCCCAGCATCGACTACCACTATGATGCCAACGGAAACATCTACGAGATCTATCGCGGCTCGACCCGGCGCAGCTTCCGCTATGCCTATCTGGGCGACCGTGACCTTCTGAAGGAAGACACGCTACGGATTGATGGCCGCACCTTCACGACCCTCTACGGCTTCACCAGCGAAGGGCATGTCGATTACCAGACGTTGCCCTCCGGTCGCCGGATCGATTTTGCGCCCAACGGCTTTGGTCAGCCGACGGAGGTCAGAAGCGGCGGCACCACCTATGCCGATACGTTCAGCTATCACCCAAACGGCCTGGTCACAGGCATGCGCTTTGGCAACAACCGAACCTTCACGGGCGGGCTCAACGCGCGGCAGCAGCAATCCCGCCGGTACTACGCGGGCGGTTTCGATGCCCGCTACCTCTACGATGACAATGGCCGGATCGAGACGATTGATCACATCACCGACGATACGGGCGACCGGACGTTCGGTTATGACGGCGTTGGCCGTTTGACAAGCGCCGTCGGCCCCTGGGGGACGGAGGCCTATGTCTATGATGTCCTTGGCAATATCATCAGGCGTTCGCGGACGGACGACTATTTCAGCGACAGCTTCACCCGCGTCATGGCCTATGACACGCGGGGCAACATCACCAATGATGGGCAACACGGATTTGTCTATGACCTGTTGAACCAGCCTGTGACGATGACGGGGGCGGCGATGGGCACGTTCATTTATGACGGCAACCAGAAGCGTGCGAAGCAGGTGATTGATGGGGAGACGGTTTATTCGCATGACGGCTTGGACGGGACGCTTTATCACCGATTGAAGCTGGATGCTGGCGGTTCGGATGATGAGGAGACGGATTTTATCCGAGCTGGGTCGATGGCGGTTGCTCGGGTGACGGGGATTGGCGGGGTGAGTGAGGATCTCACCTATATCTACACCGATCATCTGGGCTCGCCTTATATGGGGGCGGATGGTAGTGGCGGCATCCGGTGGACGGATGTTTTGACGCCTTATGGCGAGGCGTGGCGGCACAACGCAGCGCCTGCGGAGCAAGCGGACATGCCGGGCTTTACCGGCCATATCGAGGAGTGAAGCGCGCAGCGACGAACGCCGTGAGCCCCCACCCGATGCAGGCGAGGGACGATGGCGGTTTCCTCTTGGGCCCCCAGCGGGCTTCCCCGCTGGGAGGATCCAGCGTTCGGCCAGGATCGGCGCCACTTCACATTCCGTTCGGGTTTCCTAGATACGGCCTCATGAGCTCCGCGATCCTCGGATGTGCTGCGGTCGCATCGCTAAAACGCTAAACCGGTCAACAATCTGGGCTGAAACCAGCCAGCCAGTGACCCGCGACCGCGACCAACGGCGCCGCGGGCACGATGAGTGGTCACAGCGGGCGTGGTTTCGTCCGCACAACCGGCTTACATTGCTTTTTGGTGATGATCGAGCCGCTGGGGACGCGCTTGCGCATGAAACAACGTGGTGAGAGGCCCGCTGGAACCTATGCCGAACCGTTTACCATGGGCCATGTTTTTCGCTGCGCAGCTCGTCATTTGGCTGCTCTATGGCGGACTCCTGATCAGCCAGACGATTGAGTTCCGGATCGACAACGGGCTGCCGTTGGAGCTTACGACCATTGCGAACAAAGCCTTGGCGCCGGTGGTTCTCGGCTTCGTTCTGACCACGATATTCCATATCATCGTTCTTACACAGAGCAGATCCAGTGTTCGCCGTATTTTTGTCCTATCACTGATCTTCACCATCATCGCAGCCTGCGTCATGGCGTTTTTGCAGTATGTGGCGAAGTGGCAGCTGGGCTATATCGCCGATTGGCAAACCACCATTTCCCGCTGGCCGGCCTATGTGCCGTCCCGCGTGGTGGTGCTGGGTCTCTGGATCTCCGCTTATCTTTCGATCATGTTCGCGCGGGACTCCTTTTACCATCGCAAACAGTCCCTGGCGCTCCAGGCAGCGGCCGATGAAGCGCGCGCCGAGATGCTCCGTTATCAGCTTAACCCGCATCTTCTGTTCAATGCGCTCAACACTGTCTCGAGCCATATCCTGGACCGTGATTTTGAGCGTGCGGACTTTGCGATCCAGAAGCTGTCCGATTTGATGCGGCTCAGCCTTGAGAACAATGAAGCGCGCTCGGTCACGCTGGGCCAAGAGATCGACCGGCTGGAGGTCTATTTGGACCTCGAGCGCATCCGCTTTGGCGACAGTTTGGAGATCCGTATTGATATGGATGACAGCCTCGAGACGGTTCAGGTGCCGCCGATGCTGATGCAGCCCCTGATCGAGAACGCGATGAAGCACGGCATCTCACGCTCATCGAATGGTGGGGAGATCGCCATTCAAGCCAAAAAACAAGGTGATAGGGTGGTCATTGTCGTCACCAACATCAACAACGGGTACGTTGCTTATCAGGATGAACGCGCCAGTGGGCCGTCCTTTGGCGTTGGTCTTCGCAATGTCGAGCAGCGCCTGGCGATGGCCTATGGCCCAGAGGCGCGGCTGGTCACCGATGCGTCCGGGCATCCTGCGAGCTATAGCGCGGCAATTTATCTGCCAGCGGAGGAGCATAACGGTGGGTGAAAACGAAGCGCTGACGGTTCTGATCGTTGACGATGAACCGGCCGCCATCAACACGATCAATAAGCGTCTCAGCGCTCATAGCGACCAGCTTCGCGTGGTGGGGGAGGCCAAAACGGCGGAGGAGGCGCAGACTCTCATCGACGCCCTCAATCCTGACCTGATGTTCCTCGACATCTCGATGCCGGGTCAGGACGGCATCACCTTTGCGCGGCGTTTCAATCGCAACAGCGGACCGATCATCGTCTTTTTAACGGCCTATGACAGCCGCGCGCTGGAGGCGTTTGAGACCGAAGCGATTGACTATCTGACCAAACCCGTCGCGCCGCATCACCTTGAGCGGGCTGTCGGCAAGGCGGTTGATGAGTGCAAGCGTCGGCGCCGTGTCGCCTTTGCCAGCCGGGTTCAGTCCCTTGCGGCCCAATACTCGCAAAAGCCGCAAGCGCCGACTGGCCATTCGTTGATATCGCTATCGGTGGGGACCAAGATGATCCACGTCAATCAGGCGAAGATCTCGGTTCTTGAGGCCGCGGGCGACTATGTTTGTGTGTACACAGATGACGAGACTTATGTCGTTCGCTCGTCCTTACGGTCCCTCGAACAAGATCTGACAACGGACCGATTTGTGCAAACCCATCGCTGCACCATCGTCAATGTCGATCAGGTTGACCGCTTTGTTGAGACGGGCCAGCCCCATGTCGTGATGGCCAACGGAAAGTCCTATCCGGTAAGCCGGCGCCGGGTGCGCCAGGTGCGCGATCTGTTCGTTGCCCGGTGACCGGCCGGCCTTTTTAGGGGCCAACCGGTCGGGGGGCAGACCTTTGCTAGAACACTTTGCGGTAGCTGAAACGGAACAGCGCCGGTTGACGCTTGATTCTGGTCAGCGTGTTGTCGATCTCGAAGGAGCTCCGATTGCCGACATAGTTTTCGAAGGTCCGATCATCGCCGCGCTCGAAAATAAAGCGGGCGCCGATGCTGAACACGGAAGAGCCGAGATTGGTTGTCCGGAATGTCAGAGAGGCGTTGTTGATATTGGGACGGATGTCCACCTGTGACAGCCGGTAGATCGTCTCGTCGCCTTCGCGAGAGAAGGCCGCTTCGACGGTCAGCGGGGCGAAGCCCAGCGTCTGCCGATATTCCAAGCTGTAGGACCACGGAATTTCGCCGCTCAATCGGCGCTCCTGACCGGTGACGGGGTCGGTGACGTCCGATTGGACATAGGTGCCGGA
>JBCDLG010000042.1:0-26059 GCA_038745625.1 Pseudomonadota bacterium
CAAATGACCCCCCGTCACCGACACCGCATCAACAACCTCAGCCCGCAGCTCATCACAAAGCTGCCGCAAATCCGAAGCCGGAAGCTCCCGCAAATCAGACGGATAAGAAACACGATCAAGAAGTGGCGTCACATGGGTCATAATGGAGGCGGGCCCTGCCTGTTACTCAAGAGACTATGTTCGTTCAGGGATGGCTTTGCGCACACCTGCGAGCGATTACTTTTCATTAAACTTTGCGCGTTTGTCCAGCCGGGTAGCTCCGGCCCTTCCATTGACCGCCGCGGCCGCGCCAATGGCGCCACGCCGAAAGCCAGGTGAACCAGCCATAGAACAAGGCGGCGATAGGCAGCGCGAAGGCTTCCCGTGCCTGCCTGCCATAGCGCGTGAGGGTTGGCCGGTAGGCGAAACTCATCAGGCACCAGGTCACAAGCCCGAGAGAGAGCGCGGCCAGGTTCTGATGGAAGGGCGCTGTGACGACCGCGAGGGGTGCGATGAGATAAACAAGGATCATCCCGATCAGCGTGCCGGTGAGCAAAAGCGGATTGTACTGAAGCTGCGTGTAGGCCGTCCGAGCGACCATCAGCTCCAGCGAGGCGAAGCTGCGATTGTCCCGCAGGCTCGTCGCGCCGCCATAGGTCGACGAGAGATAAAGCCCGATCGGTGCGCGGGGCTCGGTGTTCTTGATTCGCTCAGCGAGCGAGCAATCATCGATCAGCGCGCCGCACATGGCCTCCAGCCCGCCGATCTTTTGAAGCGCGTCGCGCTTCACCAGCATCACCCCGCCCGCCGCACCAGCGACATGGCTGGTGAGATCATTGATCAGCGGAAACGGGTAGAGCTTTTGGAAAAAGAAGATGAAGGCGGGGATGAGGAGCCCGCCCCAAAAGCCCCGGTCATCAAGCCGTGCCATGATCGAGGTGAGGGCGAGGCCGTCCTTCTCGGCTTTCGCCATCAGCCGGGTGAGGAGGTTCTCATCGACCACAATGTCCGCGTCGGTGAAGAGCACGTAGTCGGCGTTCGAGGCATCGTCCTCAACCTCCGTGAGCCCTGCCTTCATCGCCCAAAGCTTGCCGCTCCACCCCGGCTGAAGATCCGGCACCGCGACGATCTCGAGGGGCGCGGAACCACCCGAAAGAGACGCCTGCTCGGCCGTTCCGTCATCGGAATGGTCGTCACAAAGAAAGACCTTCAGCTCGCCAGGATAGGTGCAGCGCCGGTGGGCATCGATCACCTGACGGATGGTGGCGGCCTCGTTGCGGGCGGGAATGATCGCGGCCACGCTTGGCCAGTTCTCTGGCTCTTTCGCGGCGGGCAGCAGCTGATCCGTGCGCCAGAAACCGCCGCGCAAAACCATCAAAAAGAGCCAAGCCGCAAGCGCGAGCAGAACGAACAGCGCGACCATCGTCACCCCTTGCTGGACCACGTCGATGTCGGTCTCTACAAGGGCCGCGCGTGCGGCGCATCATTTTATGCGCTGAGGAAGGGTTTCATGTCCGAGATTTATTCCGACGACGCCATTGAGGCGGGGTCTGGCAAAGGTGCGGGGGATGAGAACTTCCCGGTGGGCTCGTTCTTGATCGCGCCGCCGCTGCGTCCGCATGTTGCGGCTTACTACAATTTTGCGCGCGCGGCTGACGACATCGGCGACCACGAAGAGCTCTCCTCCGAAGAGAAGCTCTTCCGGCTCGATGCCTACCGGCAGGTGTTGCGCGGCGAGGCGCGGGGGCTGACAAAGCCCGAGGCGCTGCGTGCGGCCCTTCTTGAAACCAATGTGCCAATTGAGCGGGGTACTGATCTTCTTGACGCGTTTAGCCAAGACGCGGTGAAGTCGCGCTATGCGAGCCTTGACGAGCTCATTGGTTATTGTCGGATGTCCGCAAATCCGGTGGGTCAGTTCCTCCTCGATCTGCATGGGGAGGATCGCGCGATGTTCCCCGCGTCCGATGCTCTTTGCACCTCGCTTCAGATTTTGAACCACCTTCAGGATTGCGGCGATGATCTGCGGGAGATTGATCGGAGTTATCTGCCGCAGGACTGGCTCGAAGAAGAGGGCGCCGCCGTTGAAGATGTGTTGGGTGCGCGATCGACGCCGGGCTTGCGCCAGGTGATCGATCGGTTGCTTGACGTGTGTGATGATTTGAACGGTAAGGCGGAGGCGCTCGTGGCCGGGCTGACGAGCCGGCGGCTTGCGGCGGAAAGTGCGGTGATCGTCAGGCTCGCCAAACGTCTTCACGACCGCTTGCGGGTGGGTGATCCGGTGGCGGAGCGTGTGGCGCTGAGCAAAACAGACTTTCTTGCCGCCGGTGCCGTGGGGGTTTGGCAGTCGGCCTTTCCGCCGAAGAGGGCTGCCTGATGGAGCCTATCGACCCCCTTTACCCTTTGCCCGCCAAGGAGGGTCTTGATCCGCAGGCCGAGGCTGATGCCATCACCAAGGCATCGGGTACCAGTTTTGCTGCCGGAATGAAGATCCTTCCCAAAAACCGCCGCGACGGCATGCATGCGGTCTATGCCTTTTGCCGCTTGGTCGACGATATCGCTGATGGCCCCTGGGAGGCGGCGGACAAGCACCGCGCGCTTGATGCTTGGCGAGCGGAGATTGACGCGCTTTACGCAGGCGCTCCGCGCTCCGCCGTCGGGCATGCGCTCTTGCCCCATGTGAAGGATTTTGATCTTCCCAAGGAGGAGTTCCTCGAGATGATCAACGGCATGGCGATGGATGCCGATGGCCCGATCATGGCGCCGAGCCGGGATGAGCTTGCGCTTTACACGCGCCGGGTTGCCGGCAGCGTCGGTGTCCTCTCGATACGGATTTTTGGAGCCTATGTCGGCCCTGTGTCGGATGAATTCGCCTTGGTGCTGGGCGATGCTTTGCAGCTCACCAACATCCTGCGTGATGTGGAGGAGGACGCCGAAATCGAGCGGCTTTATCTGCCCAAGGAGCTCTTGGCGCATCACGGTATTGCGGCGCCGACGCCTGCGATTGTGGCAAACTCGGACAAATTGCATCAGATCCGCGCCGATCTCGGTAAGGAAGCCAAGGCTTGTTATGACGAGGCGCGCCGTCTCGCGGTTCATCATAAACGCAAAGATCTGCGCCCCGCACTGATGATGATGGGTGCTTACGAAGGCTATTGGGAGCGCATGGCGGCGCTTCGTTGGCGCTTGAACGGCGACACGGAGCTTTTGAGCAAGTGGCAAAAGCTCTTCCGCGGGCTTCGGTATGCGCTCTTTGGCCCGGGTGGGCCGCTGGTGGAGCCTGCATGAGCGGAACACTGCATGTGGTTGGCGCTGGTCTGGCTGGCCTTTCGGCTGCGCTTCACGCGCAAGACCAGGGTCGTGCGGTCAAGCTCTATGAAGGTGCGGGGCAGGCGGGCGGGCGTTGCCGCAGCTATCATGACAGTCGCCTCGACCGCGTGATCGACAATGGCAACCATTTGGTCCTGACCGGGAACACGTCGGTCCAGGCCTATCTCGCGCTTGCGGGTGTGCCCAATGCGCTGGAAGCCGCCCCGGCGGCGGATTTTCCGTTTGTGGATTTGGCGACGGGTGAACGCTGGGTGGTGCGGATGAATGATGGCCCGTTGCCGTGGTGGCCGATGGCGCCGGCCCGCCGGCCCAAGGGCGTCGGGCTTGGCCCGATGCTCCGGGCGGGGATGATCCTCTTTGCAGGGCCGCAACACACGATCTCGGCCCTTTGCGGCGGCGAGGGCTACGCCCACACCCGGTTCTGGGAGCCAATGTCGATGGCGGTGATGAACCTGCCGCCCGACAAAGCCTCGGCAAAGTTGATGCGCGCCACCGCGATCGAGGCCTGGCGTGATGGCCGTCTTGCCCGTCCAATGTTCGCGCCCAAAGGCCTTGGCGCTGCGCTGGTGGAGCCAGCTCTCAAGGCGCTCGAGGAGAAGGGGACCCCGGCGCAGTACGGCCGTCTTCTTCGGGCGGTCGAGCAGCAAGGCGAACGGGTCACCAAGCTTGAGTTTTCCCGCGGCGATGCGGTGGAGATCGGCGCGGAGGATGACGTCGTCCTGGCTTTGCCGCCGCACCGGCTCGCGGGCGTCCTGCCTGAGATCGAGGTTCCGCAAGACGCCTCCTCTATCTTGAACGCCCATTTTGTTGTGGGCGCCGAGAACCTTCCTCCGGATGCGCCGAAGATCCTCGGCACGGTCAGCTCCATGACCCAGTGGATTTTTGTCAAAGGCGATGTTGTCAGCCTGACGATCAGCGCGGCGGAGTATGTCGAGGGCAGTGAGGACCAAGAAGAGGCGCTTCTCACTCGTCTCTGGTCCGAAACGAAGCAGGCGTTGGGCCTTGCGTCGGGGCTTGCCTACGAGGCGGGGCGGCTCGTGCGGGAGAAACGCGCGACCTTCCTACAAACACCCGAAAATGCGGCGCGTCGCCCCAAACAGACGACCTCGCTTCAGAATCTCTTTCTTGCGGGCGACTTCGTCGATACAGGTTTACCCGCTACCATCGAGAGCGCCGTCCGATCCGGGGAACGGGCCGCGCGTCTTGCCGCCTAAGGGGAACGACCAGTGTCCGTGACTTCAGCCGCTATGCCGATGCGTGATGAGCGCAGCCAATTGATCAAAGAGCAGGTCGGCAAGCTCTTCGACATGCAGCGCGATGACGGTCATTTGGTGTTCGAGCTGGAAGCCGACGCGACGATCCCGTCGGAATATGTGCTGCTGCTGCGGTTCTTGGGCGAGACCCGGCCGCAGGAAGAAGAGGGCATCGGCCATTATTTGCGCCATGAGCAAAATGACGATGGCTCCTGGCCTTTGTTCGCCAAAGGCGTGGGCGACATCTCTGCGACGATCAAAGCCTATTGGGCGCTGAAGATCATCGGCGACGACATCGATGCGCCGCATATGCTGAAGGCGCGGAACTTCATTCTGTCCCATGGCGGCGCGTCGAAGGCGAACGTCTTTACCCGCTACACGCTGGCTCTCTTCGGCATTATTCCTTGGCACGGCGCGCCATCGATCCCGGTTGAGGTGATGCACCTGCCCAAGTGGTTTCCCTTCCACACCTCCAAGATCGCCTATTGGTCGCGGACGGTGATGATCCCACTCCTGGTGCTGGTCGCATTGAAAGCGCGCGCTGCGGATTGCTCCGTGGGCTTACGGGAGCTCTTCATCACCGCGCCTGAAGACGAGACCAAGTGGCAGATCAACCCCAATGGCTCGGCCGTCGGCAACCTTTTCCTTGCGCTGGACAAGGTGCTGCACGCTGTTGAAGACAAAATGCCAAAGCCCATTCGTCAGCAGGCGATCAAACAGGCCGAAGATTTTGTCATCAAGCATCTCAATGGCGAGGATGGTCTGGGGGCGATCTACCCAGCCATGGCCAATTCGGTGATGATGATGCATGCCCTCGGCTATGCTAAAGACAATGAGCACTTGCAGATCGCGCGAAAGTCGATTGAGCTTCTTCAGGTAAGGCGTGGCGATCAGCTTTATCTCCAGCCTTGCGTGTCGCCGGTCTGGGACACAGGCCTTTCCGCCCACGCCCTTTTGGAAGCGGGAGAAACGCAAGATCCGCGGCTGGAGGCGATGCTCGACTGGCTCAAAGGCAAGCAGATCCTTGAGCATAAGGGCGATTGGACCGTCCGCCGTCCGAACGTCCGCCCCGGCGGTTGGGCTTTCCAGTACGAGAACCCCGACTATCCGGATGTTGATGACACGGCCGTCGTCGCGATGGCGATGCACCGCCAGGGTGATCCTAAGTATAAAGAGAATATCGATCGGGCCTGCGAGTGGATCGAGGGGATGCAATCGTCATCGGGCGGTTGGGGTGCGTTCGAGCCCGAGAACGAGCATTTCTATCTGAATGCTATTCCGTTTGCGGATCATGGTGCACTTCTTGATCCACCGACGGTTGACGTGACCGCACGGTGCGTCGGTTGCCTCGCGCAGGTTGATAAAGGGCGGTATGCTGAGTCTATCCAGTTGGGCCTCGACTACCTGAAAAGTGAGCAGGAGCCTGATGGCTCTTGGTTCGGTCGCTGGGGCGCGAACTTCATCTATGGCACATGGTCCGTGCTGGTCTCGTTGGAGGCGGCAGGCGTTGATATGCGTGAGCCTTGGGTCCGCCGGGCGGCGCAGTGGCTGAAAAGCCAGCAGCGCGAAGACGGCGGCTGGGGCGAGGGTCTTGAGACCTATGAGGACGACCGCAAGGGTTACGCGGTTAAGTCGACAGCGTCGCAGACCGCTTGGGCGCTGATGGGCCTGATGGCTGCAGGTGAGGTGAAATCCGACGAAGTGGAGCGCGGCGTCAAGTGGCTTGCTGAAGCTCCGCGTCAGGAGGACAGCCCGCGCTGGGAGGAAGACCTCTATACAGGCACCGGTTTCCCAAAAGTCTTCTACCTCAAGTATCATGGCTATGCCGCGTTCTTCCCGCTTTGGGCGACGGCGCGGTATGAGCGGATGTCGACGGCGAATGACCCACGCCAAGGCTGGGGCATGTGAAGCTCGGCATTGTTTGCGGCCTGCTCTCAGAGAAAGCCGCGCTCGGAACAATTGATCATCCCGTGGCGGTCTCCGGCGCGGACCCGCATCGTGCCTATCAGCATGCGGTGCGGCTGGCGGATGAGGGAGCAGAGCACCTGGTTTCTGTGGGACTTGCGGGTGCGCTGGTGCCTACACTTCAGCCTGGGGATCTTATCCTTCCTAGCACGGTGATCACGCAGGACGGCATTGCGTATAAGGCGCTGGGTTTGAGGTCCGCGGCGGCCAAGGACGGGACTGTTCTTTTTGGCTCTGACACGGTCGTCACGACGGCCGCGGACAAAGCGAAGATCGCGGCCGACTTTGAAGCGTCGGTCGTTGATATGGAGAGCCATGCCGTGGCGCGGGCGGCGCTTGAGAAGAGCATCAAGTTCTCTGTCATCCGCGCCGTTGCCGATGGCGCACACCAGGCGCTTCCTCCGTCAACGGAAGGGGCGGTGCGCGCAGACGGCTCGGTCGATACGCTGCAGACGCTGGGCAAGCTCCTCAAGCGCCCCTTCGACCTGCCTGAGCTCATCGCTGTCGGACAGCAGGCGGGGAAGGGGACCAAAACCCTGCGCATGCACACGCCAGAACTTTTGGCGGAATTGGCTCGGCACTGACGCTGCCAATTGCCGGGCGCGCTCCGTCTGTCTATCTCCCTTAGCAACAGAGAAGAAGAGGATCGCCCTATGACCGATGTTCCTGCAACCATGCGCAAAATGATGAGCGAAGCGAAGTCCGACGGCACGCTTGAGCTCCGCCTTGAAGAGGTGGCAACGCCCACGCCTAAGCCAGGCCAGCTGCTCGTTCGGGTCGAGGCGACGCCGATCAACCCATCGGATTTGGGCCTCTTCATCGGTATGGCCGACTATAAGAATGCGACCGTTGGCGGGACGGCTGAGCTCCCGACGGTCAGCATGCCGGTGCCCGACTTCGCCCGCGGGATGTATGCCACGCGCCTCGATCAACCGCTGACGGTGGGCAATGAAGGCTCCGGTGTGGTCGTTGCGGCGGGCTCTCCGGACCATGAGGGGATGGTCGGCCGGGCCGTCGCCTTCGCTACAGGTGATCTTTATTCCGACTACTGTATTGTCCCTGTGCCTGTGGCTATTCCGCTGCCTGATGGTGTGACGCCGCGCGAGGGCGCATCGAGCTTTGTCAATCCGATGACGGCGCTGGCGATGACCGAGGTGATGCGCCGCGAGGGCCATAAGGCGCTGGTGCACACAGCAGCAGCCTCGAATCTGGGGCAGATGCTCAACAAGATCTGCATCGCCGACGGTATTCCGCTGGTGAACATTGTGCGGAAAGCCGAGCAGGCGGAGATCCTCAAAGGCATCGGTTCGGACTATGTCGTCAATTCCAGCGACGAGGACTTTTTCCCGCAGCTGGTCGCGGCGATCGAGGCGACTGGCGCCACGCTCGGCTTTGATGCGGTCGGCGGCGGTGCACTCGCCGGGACCATCATCACCGCGATGGAAGCGGGCCTTGTTCGCAAGATGGACGAATACAGCCGGTACGGATCACCGGTGAAAAAGCAGGTCTACGTCTATGGCCGGCTCGATTTGAGCCCGACAGCGGTGCCGCCAAGCGTTGGTATGGCTTGGGGCGTCGGCGGCTTCCTTCTCCCCAACTTCCTCGCGACCATCAGCCAAGAGGATCGCATGAAAATGGGCGGCCGTGTCATGGCAGAGCTCAAGACCACTTTTGCGAGCCACTACACGGACGAAATCTCTCTCACCGATGCGATGAAGCCAGAGATGATCGCCAAATACGATGCCAAAGCAACGGGTACGAAGTTCCTGATCAACCCGACGCTCTAGCGCGCGTTGCCGGGCATCACCGCCCGGCACAGCGCCACGAAAAAGGCCGCTGGGGTTTGCGTCCCAGCGGCCTTCTTTGTTTCTGCGTGCGCCGCGTTTATTCAGCCGGGATATTGTTGATCAACGTCTTGGTGGCTGGGCTCTTTGCGGCGGCACTTGCTGCCTCGCGCTTGGCTTTCTTCGCGGCTTTCTCGGCCTCTTTTTGAGCCTCAAGCTCCGTCATTTTCGCAGCAACGATTTCTTCGTGCACGTCGATCGCTGGACGCGCCGCGCGGAGATCGATTTCCGGCGCCATCGGACCCTCGGTCTTGATCCCGTTCATCATTAGAGGGAGCATTTTCCAAGGTTTGGAGAAGGACGCATCGGCGGCCGTCGGCTCGTAACCGCAATGCGCCATACAGTCATTGCACTTCTCATAAGCGCCAGTGCCGTAGCTGTCCCAGTCCGTCTCTTCCATCAGCTCTTTGAAGGTCGGCACATGCCCCTCGCCGAGGAGGTAGCAAGGCTTCTGCCAGCCAAAGACGCTGTAGGTTGGCATGCCCCACGGGGTGCACTTCATATCTTGGTTGCCGGCCAGGAAGTCGAGATAGAGATCGGAGTGCGTCAGCGTCCATTTCGAGCCGCGGTCGTCACGGATTTTGAAAAGCTCACGGAAGTAGTTTTTGGTTTTCGTCCGTGCCAGGAAGCTCTCTTGGTCCGGCGCGCGCTCATAAGCAAAACCAGGCGACATCGAGACATTGACGCCGAGCTCCGCGCAATAGTCGAGATAGTCCGCGAGTTCGTCGGCGGGGAAGCCGTCGAACACGGTGCAGTTGACGTTGACCTGGAAGCCGCGGTCCTGGGCCGCCTTGATCGCTTTGATGGCTTTTTTGAAGACGCCCGGCTGGCAAACAGCTTCGTCGTGCTTCTCTTCCAGGCCATCAAGGTGCACGGAGAAAAAGAGGTAGGGGCTTGGCTCAAAGAGATCGAGTTTCTTCTCAAGCAAGAGCGCGTTGGTGCAGAGTGAGATGAATTTTTTGCGCTCGACCAAGCCGCGGACGATCTCGCCGATCTCTTTGTGGATCAGCGGCTCACCGCCCGGGATAGCAACCATCGGCGCGCCGCATTCTTCGGCCGCGGCCCAGCACTGCTCCGGCGACAGGCGCTGGTTCAAGATCTGGGCGGGGTAATCGATCTTCCCGCAGCCCGCACAGGCGAGATTGCAGCGGAACAGCGGCTCCAGCATCATCACCAACGGATAGCGTTTCCGGCCCATGAGCTTTTGCTTAGCGATATACGCGGCAACGGCGGCGGCCTGGCGGACGGGAACGGTCATAGGTTCTCTCTTTGGATCGCTTCGCTGGGGTCTTCGTTAGCTGACAGGTTCGAGTTCAGATTTCATGGAGGCGAGGCTCGCCGGTAATTTGAATTGAACGTTTTCCGGCGTGCCGTCGAGTGGACGTTCCGTCACTTCGAACCATTCTGACAGTTGTGTGACCACCTCGCGGATCAGCACCTCGGGGGCGGACGCGCCAGCGGTGATGCCGACCTTGGTGACACCTTCGAACCAGCTGCGGTCGAGCACGGTGGCATCAGCAATCAGATAGGAGGGCAGGCCCGCTTGCTCGCCGATCTCGCGCAGACGGTTGGAGTTCGAGCTGTTCTGCGCGCCGACGACGAGGAGAAGCTCGCAGCGCTCGGCAAGATCGATCACCGCGTTTTGGCGGTTCTGGGTGGCGTAGCAAATGTCGCGGGTGTCCGGGCCAACAATCGCCGGGAAGCGTTCTTTCAACGCTGCGATCACGCCGCGTGTATCGTTCAGGCTGAGGGTCGTTTGGGTGACGAAAGCGACCTTTTCTGGGTCGGCGACTTCGAGCTTCTCAACATCCTCTTCGGTGCCCACGACATGCACCGTGCCGTCGATTTGGCCCAGCGTGCCGGTCACCTCGGGGTGGCCGACATGGCCGATCAGGATGACGTCGAAACCACGCCCGGCGTAGCGGCGCCCCTCTTTATGAACCTTCGTCACAAGGGGGCATGTCGCGTCGATAACGTCGAGCTGACGCATCTGCGAGTTCGCCTCGACCTTCCGGGCTACGCCGTGGGCCGAGTAGATGGCGACGGCCCCAACGGGGATCTCATCCACCTCTTTGACGAACCGCGCGCCCTTGGCCCGCAACGTGTCGACCACGCGTTTGTTGTGCACGATCTCATGACGCACATAGACCGGCGCGCCGTACTTCTTGAGCGCAAGCTCAACGATATCGATGGCCCGTTCGACGCCGGCACAAAATCCGCGCGGTGTTGCCAACAAGAGTTCCATAGCTGGACGGCTCATCTTGTGCCCCCAAAACGCTGTCCGTCAGACCCGCCACGGTTAAAGCCGCGAGGCCGATCATGTTATTCGATGCGATGCAACAATCGTTACCACACAAAAGCGTGACATCGTCGGAAGTTCAAGTGTTCGTTTGATCTCTGGCACTTGTGGCGCGATGAGTCAGTGCGGAACTGGCCGCCGCCAGGTCAGCCGTGGTAAGGAAGCGGGAAAAGACATCGGAAGACCGCTTTTTCCAGTATTCGGAGGACTCAAAATCATGAGCACCACTGCGAGCCATCCCTCGTCCATGACCCCAGAGGAGCGTCAGCTCCGAAACGATCTTGCTGCCGCCTATCGTTTGGTGGCCCATTTCGGTTGGGACGATTTGGTCTTCACCCATATCTCCGCGCGGCTGCCTGGGCCGGATCACAATTTCCTCATCAACCCTTACGGCATGCTGTTCGAAGAGATCACGGCGTCGAGCCTCGTGCGGGTCGACATGGATGGGAACAAGATTGATGACAGCCCGTATGATGTGAACCCAGCGGGCTTCACGATCCATTCGGCGGTGCATGCGGCGCGCGAGGATGCGCAATGCGTCATGCATCTGCACACAATCGACGGGACCGCCGTCTCGTCGATGTCGGAGGGCCTGCTGCCGCTCAACCAAACCTCGCAGCTGGTCGTCGGCGATATCGCCTATCACGATTATGAGGGCGTTGCCTTTGATCATGATGAGCGCCCGCGCCTGCAGGCTGATCTGGGTGACAAGGGCACGATGCTGCTGCGGAACCACGGCACACTGACGGTTGGCGCGACGGTGGCGCAGGCTTTCACGCGCATGTATTTCCTGGAGCGCGCCTGCTCGATGCAGGTGGCGAGCCTCACTGGCAACCGCGAGCTCTACCCCACCGCGCCTGAGGTGCTGGTGAAGAACGAGTTCATTGGCAAGAACGGCCTGGTGTTGAGCGCGGACGGGCTCATCTGGCCTGCGCTGATGCGCAAGCTGGAGCGCGATCAGCCGGATTATCGCGACTGATCCGCCCAAGGACGATGAGGAGCAACACGATGCAAAAGCCGATGGGCTTGCGTTGCAGTTTGTCGGCGTTGGCTGCTTCGGGGCTCCTCCTTGCACCCGCGCAGGCGCAGCTCTCTGCGGATGACTTGGCCCTTGCGCAAGAGAACTACGCGGCGGCTGACCAGGACGGGACCCCCGGTCTGACGCAGACGGAGTTCGAAGCCTTTGTGCGGGCCAATGCGGAGCATGATATTGGCATATCCCGCCGGATTCGCCGGTTCAACGCGTTTGGTCGCGCCTTCGGCACGGTCGATAGGAATGGTGATGGCCTTGTCATGTGGGATGAATTCGTTGCCGTGAGCAGCGGCGGTTGATCGTTCTGAGGGGCCGTTGATGCTGGATGAAGAGGCAACGATTCTGGGTGCTGAAGAAAGCGCAGGCGAGGCATTGGGCCCTGGTCTTCCGGCCTATGCCAAGGCGCCGTCATCGCTGACCTTCAAAAAACTGCGTAAACGGATTGTTCGGCAGACGCAAGAAGCGATCCGGAAGTTTGCGATGGATGCGCCGCGGCCCGACGGTGCGCCGCAAAGGTGGCTGGTTTGTCTTTCGGGCGGAAAGGACAGTTATGGCCTGCTCGCGGCGCTCCTTGATCTCAAATGGCAGGGCGGGCTGAGGGCGGAGCTTTTGGTCTGTAATCTTGACCAGGGCCAGCCGGGGTTTCCCAAAGACGTGCTGCCCAACTATTTGGATAGCCTCGATGTCCGTTATCGGATCATCACCGAGGACACCTATTCGATCGTGACGGACAAAGTGCCTGAGGGTCGGACGTTCTGTAGCCTCTGCTCGCGCCTGCGCCGGGGTATTCTTTACCGGGTGGCGCGGGAGGAGGGGTGCGACGCAATCGTGCTCGGCCATCACCGTGACGATGCGCTTGAGACCTTTATGATGAACCTCCTCCATGGCGGACGCCTCGCCGCCATGCCGCCCAAGCTACGCAATGACGAGGGCGATCTCTTTGTCCTCCGTCCTCTGATTTTCACCGCCGAGACCGATCTCGAAAAGTTCTCACGGCTTTGTCAGTTCCCGATCATCCCCTGCAATCTCTGCGGCAGCCAAGAGGGCCTGCAGCGCCAGGCGATGAAAGATCTCCTCGACGATTGGGAAGAGAAGCGCCCCGGCAAGCGCGATGTGATGTTCCGGGCCCTGCAAAATGTCCGCCCCAGTCATTTAGCCGACGACCGCGTGTTTGATTTTGTGGGGCTAGAGCTAGGTGATTAAAACCGTTCAAAGATCTTTTTGAGGAAGAGCTGGATACCGCCGCGGTTTTCTTTGCGGTCGAGTTCGGCCTGGCTGGTGAGGAAGGTCGTCTGGATGACGTAGCGTGTGCCTGCGAAGGGCGGGTGGCCGTGCCAGCTGGTCTCGGACCGGGCAAAGGCAAAGACATTGCCTGCGATCGGCGTCACCTCTTCGGCGAAATCATCCATGCTCTCCTCGCCATTGAGGGCGCGGATGGCGCCGCCTTCGGCGGGGTCCCAATCCTCGTTGAGATAAACGAGCATGGTGCAGATCTTCGACAGGCTGTCGTTGTGAATGCGGCCGTCGCCGACTTTGGAAAGCTTCCGCACGGTGATCATGCGCGGTTTATCCATCAGGTCGAGGCTCAGCTTCTCCGACAGGATCTCGGCCAATTCCTCTGATTGCAGATCGTCGATGAGCTCTTTGAAGCTGCCTTTGGACTCAAGCTTGGAGAGCGGCAGATAGCCGGTCTTGGTGATCTCCGGATAATCCTCGCGCACCCCTTCCGCTTCATCATTGGTGAGGGTGCCTTCGGCCACGATATAGGTGAAGGGTTCGGTCCGCGTCCGGGCTTGGCGAAGGGCATCAAAGTTCAGCATCGTGATGATCCTTAATGGTTTTCGGCTTCCAGCTTCTTATCGTGTTCGGCTTTGAGGTGTCGCTCGTAGAGTTTCACATCTTTCAGCCAACGCCCATAGGCAATCGTCATAGAAAACGCGAAACCATAGACGCCCCGTGTGAAAAGCGCCTTTCCGACATAGCGCTTAAGGAAGTAAACGGGGAAGGCGAAGAGAATCCTGAGAGCGAGGACCCGCTTGGATTTCTGCTTCACGCCGACCGCGCGCCGGGTCATGTTGCGCTCTTGCTTTTTCGCAAGGTCGCCGATGTCCGAGAACATGTAATGCAGCATGTAGCCGCCAAGGCGCGGGCTTGAGCGTTTGGAATACTCCAGTTGATCCCAGGCGGGGTGATCAGGGATGCGGATGCGCCGGCGATCGTAGAATTTGTTTTTGACGATGATGTCCGTGCCCCACCAGGGCTCACCGAAGGGCACGGCATGCACCTGGCGTAGGCCATAGACCATGTGATCGGGCTCGCGGCCGTCTTTGAACAGCTCACGGATCGAGCGGGCCATCTCGTCATCGATCACTTCATCGGCGTCGAGATCGAGGAGCCAGTCATGGCTGCAGAGATCTTCGGCGGCGCGCTTCTGCCCGCCATTGCCGCGCCAATCGACGTAATGAACGATGGCGCCAGCCTCGCGCGCAATATCTTGGGTACCGTCGGTGGAGCCTGAATCGACGACGATCACTTCCGCCGCCGCCTTTTTTGCGGCGGTCACCACGGCACCGATCCGCCGGGCTTCGTTCTTGGTCCGAATATAGGCGGAAACCGGGGGCCGTTCCATCACACGCCCTTCACATAGAGAGACACAACGCCGGTGGGGAGAGCGGCGGGCCCGCCTTTTGTCAAGGCGTGCGCCCTAGGTCAGCGGTCCGCTCTGGATCATCGCGCCGGGCTTATGGTCAGCGCCCTCGCGCGGCTTGACGCAATGGTTCCAAAGCGCATCGACAATCGCGGTCCGACTGACCGGCTTGGAAACATGGGCATCGGCGCCGGCCTCAAGGCTTTCGGCGACCTGGTCACTCATAGCGTTGGCGGTGAGCGCGATGATCGGCGTCACGGCAGCTTGCGGACCGGCCTCACCAGCACGGATCCGGCGGGTCGCCTCTAGGCCATCCATCACCGGCATGCGGATGTCCATCAGAATCGCGTCAAAACTCCGTGTCCGGAGATGTTCGATCGCTTCCTGACCGTTCTCGGCCATGACGAAGTCAAGCTCAAGCGGTTTGCAGACGGCGGTGAGGACCTGGCGATTGACCATCAGGTCTTCGGCCACGAGGATCGAGAGGCCTTTAACACGCTCCTCGCTCAACTCCTCGCCGCGGGTCTGGCCGCGTTCATTCCGTTCCGTCCGTAGGCCGAGGGCTTTGCCCTCAATGGTGACGGAGAAGGTCGATCCCTTGCCTTCCTGGGATTGAACGAGAAGGTCGCCGCCCAAGAGTTGCGCCAGCTGCTTCGAGATCGCAAGACCCAGGCCCGTACCGCCGAACCGGCGCGAGGTGCTCTCTTGGGCCTGCTCGAACTTGCTGAAGATGCGCTCATGGTCTTCGGGCCGAATGCCCTTGCCCGTGTCGTTGACGCTGAGGTTGATGGTCGCATCGTCGACACGTTTGATGGTCATCTCCACCCAACCTGTGTCGGTGAACTTGATAGCGTTGGAGACGAGGTTCGAGAGAATCTGCCGTAGGCGGAGCGGATCAGTGAAGACCAGCTGGCCTTCCATGCCTTCGTCACGAATAATCAGTGAGAGGTTCTTTTGCTGCGCCAGCTCAGCATAAAGGCTGCGGACATCATCCATGATCGAATAGGGTTCGCAAGCGATCCGCTCAATCACGAGCTTACCCGCTTCGATCTTTGAGATATCAAGAATATCGTCGATCAGCCCAAGGAGTGTTCGTCCAGACGACGTGACGACCTTGACGTAGTCCTTTTGCGCGCCGGTCAGATTGGTGCGCTCGAGCGCCTCGGCCATGCCGACAACACCGTTCATTGGTGTCCGGATCTCGTGGCTCATATTGGCGAGGAATGCTGTTTTGGCGTCGTTCGCGGCCTCGGCCAGGGCGCGGGCCTTTTCGAGCTCAGAGGTCCGGTCGAGGACGCGCTGCTCGAGGGTTTCAACAAGGTGCTCAAGCCGCTTATCCCTGGAAACAAGCGCGGTTGCGAGCGCGCCCAGTTCGTCACGGCGCGATGACAGCGCACGCAAGGTCACGCTTGCATCTTCGGTTTCTGATGCCGCGGTTCGCGTCAGCCGGGTTAAGGGTCGTGCGATCCGCCTATACACCAGAAAAGCGATCAGTGATTGGAGCAAAACGGCGGTCAAGAACACCGATGATGCGGCGCGTAGCGCCACCATAAACGCTTCGGCGGCGATCACGCTTTTGGGCTGCAAAGTCAGAAGATACCAGCCGGGCCCGTCGAAGGCAGCGTAGGCGACGATGAAGCCGAGCCCTTCGTGCTCGAATGATCCTGAAGGCCCATCGGCAAAGCTCAAGAGATGGTCGATTTGAATCCCTTCGCTCACCGACGCAACGTCCTCGGGCGTGGCGCCATGGGTGAGGTCAGTGTGGGAGAAAAGGCCAAACTCTTTGCTGGCAATCACAACATCATACTCTTGGCCATCTTCGACCGAGACGATGCGTTCGAGCCAACCGGCAAGCGGCAGCGTCACACCAAAGGCGCCAAGCGGCGTGCCGTCAGAGGCATCGACCGGCGTTTCGCATCCGGTGGTCACGGATTGTCCGAGCTTGTCATAAACAAAACTCGAGAGGCCCGAACACACCAGCCGGCGCTCAGGGTTGCGGTCCGGCATGATTGCGTGGACGATGGGTGCGCTTGAAAAATCCCAATCGGCTGGCAGATCGCGGCGATAGGACAGAAGCTGGTTGGCACGGTTTGGCGCGAAGATGATCACGTCACCGCGGGTGGTGAAGAACCAGAAATTGTCGAACTGGCCGGAGAGGCTCGGACCAAATGTCCGGACCGTTTCATAGGCCGCGATCAGCAGCGCTTTATCCTGATAGGTCAGTTCATCTGCACGGGGAATGAATGCCGCCATCCCGTAGGTGCGCTGACCTTCGCCGTTGGCCATGCCTTCGAACAGCCCATCGATGCTGCGCCGCGTGCCGTCGCCAAACTCTGGCATCAGCTCATCAAGTTTGGCGTCAACGGCGACAGGATCAATCGAGGCGAGCCGCGCCCACATGCCGTCAATGCTGGCCTGTTGGTGCGTCCGGAGCTGGTCAAAGGTGACCTGGTGCTCAGCGGCCCGCGACACTGTCTCTTTTTCCAGCGCAGCGAGACCCTGGGCCTTCATACGGCGGAACTCGGTGGTGAAACCGAGATACGCAACGGCCATTGCGATCACCACAGACGCTATGCCTGCGATGGTCATCACCCGCCCAATAAGGGACCGCGACCACTTCACGTTGATTACCCCGGTACTAGCCTAGGAGACCGTAACCGAGGGATCTTTGCTGCCGAGTGGAGCTTCCATGAACAATTTTAACTTTGTTGTCCGGAGTGGACGATTGTTGCTCAACCTTCGACAGTTTCGGCCTCTTCATCGCTTTCCTCCTCGTCATCCCAGCCCATACGGCCGCGGGCGTCGGCGATCAGAGCCTCAGCGACATCCGGCTTGATGCGGAATTTCTCCAGCATGCCTTCATAGTGCTTTTTCTCGCCATCGACCCGCTCGGTCCAACCGGTGAGGTCATCGGCGACACAGCCTGCGAGATCTTCGACGGACTTCACGCCTTCCTCAGCGAGGGCGACGATCATTTTGAGGTTCAGCATTTCAAAGGTGAGCATGTCGTCCTCGACGCCCATCTCAATGCGTTTAGCGTCGAGCTCTTGGCGCTCGCGCTCCAGATGATCGAGCGCACGGGCTTGGAGCTCTTCTGCTGTTTCGTCATCGAAACCTTCAATCAGAGCGATTTCGTTAAGCTCGACATAGGCAATCTCTTCGACCCGGGCGAAGCCTTCGGCGACCAAAAGGTTGGCAATCATGTCGTCGACATCGAGCACCTCCATAAAGAGGGCGGAGCGTTCGGCGTATTCTTTCTGGCGCTTCTCGCTTTCTTCTTCCTCGGTCATGATGTCGATCTCGAAGCCGGTCAGCTGGCTGGCGAGGCGGACATTCTGGCCGCGGCGGCCGATGGCGAGGGAGAGCTGCTCGTCGGGGACGACGACTTCAATGCGCTCAAGTTCCTCATCGAGGACCACTTTGGCGACCTCGGCCGGGGCGAGGGCGTTGACGACAAAGGTTGCTGTATCCTCGGACCACGGAACGATATCGATTTTCTCGCCAGCGAGCTCGCCAACCACGGCCTGGACACGGCTGCCGCGCATGCCAACGCAGGCGCCGACAGGGTCGATTGAGCTATCGTTCGAGTGCACACCGATTTTTGCACGGGAGCCCGGGTCCCGGGCGACGGCTTTGATCTCGATAACGCCGTCATAGACCTCCGGCACCTCTTGTTCGAAGAGTTTCGCCATGAACTGCGGGTGGTTGCGGCTGAGGAAGATTTGCGGTCCGCGCTGCTCGCGGCGGACATCGGCGATAAAGGCGCGGACGCGGTCGCCCTGGCGCAGGGGCTCACGCGGGATCTGCTGATCCCGGCGGATGACCGCTTCGCCTTTGCCTAAGTCAATGATCACATGACCATATTCGAGGCGCTTGATGACGCCCGAGATGATCTCGCCAACGCGATCTTTGTAATCGTCATACTGATTATCACGCTCCGCGTCGCGCATCCGCTGGGTGATGGTTTGCTTCGCAGCGAGGGCTGCCACCCGGCCGAAATCAACCGGTGGGAGCGGGTCGGAAAGGAAGTCACCGACCTCTGCTTCGGGGTTTTGCCGCTGGGCAGCTTTGAGCGAGATCTCCGTTGAGTCGTTCTCGACCTCTTCGACGACTTCCATCAGGCGCCACAGCCGCTGCTCACCCGTCTTGGGATCAATCTCGACACGGACGTTCGTCTCTTGGCCATAGCGAGACTTGGCCGCGCGGGAGAGCGCGTCCTCCATCGCCTCAATGACGATGTCCATGTCGATCGACTTCTCCATCGCCACAGCGCGGGCGATCTGCATCAGTTCGAGTTTGTTGGCTGTGACTGCCATGGGTTAGTCTCCTTGCGGTGCGGCCATCGCCGCGGTTTTGTTCCGTATGCTTTGTGATGACGGGGAGAAAGGGCTCATCTCAGCTGATCCCCCCGCGTTGGGGCCCATCGGCATTCTCGCTCCATTCGGCGTCGCCGTCTTTAAGGGCCGCTTTGGAACGCCTCAGGCTCTCGGTGATAAGCTCGTCGGTCATGATGAGCTTAGCGGCGGCGATGAGCGAGAAGGGCATCAGCGCCGTCTCCTCTTCGCCCTCAAGATCGACCAGGACGTTGTCGTCTTCGATGCCCGCCAGGATGCCCTTGAAGCGCTTCTGACCTTCCACAGCCTCGGTGGTCTCGATTTTGGCAGCGAAACCGTCCCACCGCTCAAAGTCCTTGAGCCGCGTGAGCGGACGGTCGATACCGGGAGAGGAGACCTCCAGCGTGTAGGCCTCTTCGATCGGATCGCTCTCTTCGAGCACGGGCGAGATGGCGCGGCTGAGCGCGGCGCAGTCTTCTGCGGACATGGTGCCGTCCGGGCGTTCGGCCATGATCTGCAGTGTCTTGTTGCGTGAACCGGTGACACGCAAACGGATCAGCTCAAACCCCGCGGCTTCCACCACGGGCGCGAGCAAGTCATTGAGCACGGCTTGGGCCAAAAGACCCTCCAGAAACAACAAAAGCGGCCCCGCAGGGCCGCTTTCGAGCGATTTTTCGAAAACTGTTTGTTGATCATAGAACCGCAAGACGGTGGTGTCACCCCCAAGAACTGTAGGAATGTGGCAGCCATGACCTGGGTCACTGTCATCATCGTCAATTACAAGGCCGCGGATTTGATCCTCCGTAACCTGCCCAATGTGACGGCCGAGAAGCAGGGGGTGGAGCGCCTCGACGTGATCATCGTCGACAACGCGTCACCCGATGACTCGCTCGATGTGCTGAAGGCGCGGATCGCAGGTCTCGATCATGTCGAGCTTATCGCCTCGCCCGTGAATGGCGGGTTTGCCGCTGGCAACAATGTGGGCTTTCGCGCGATTTATGCCCGCGATGAGCAGCCTGATGCGGTGCTGCTTCTTAATCCAGATACAGAATTCTTCCCCGGATCATTGCATGAGCTGCTCTCCGCCGCGGAGGCCTTTCCCAAGGGCGGCTGTTTCGGCGGCAAAGCGTTCACGGAGGAGATGGAGCCGCGGGGGTGTTGCTACCGTTATCCCCGGCTTCTGCGTGAGGCCTCTGCGATCCCGGGCCTATACCATGTGATGCCAGAGCGGATCCGGTCGGTGGAGATGCTGATGGATGCGGAGGGGCCAGCGCCCTGCGACTGGGTTAGCGGCGCCTGTTTCCTCCTGACGCGGAAAGCACTTCAGGACGTGCCATTCTTCGATGAGGGTTATTTTCTGTATTTCGAAGAGACGGACTATTGCCGCGAGCTTAACCGCCACGGCTGGCAAGTCATCCATGTGCCGAGCGCAAAATTTGTGCATGTGGGCGGACAGTCGACGGGCATCAACGAAAGCCGCACCAAGAAAAATGGCTTGCCAAGCTATTGGTATGACAGCTGGCGCCGGTACCATGTCAAAACCCATGGTCGGTTCCATACGCTGATGACCGGCGCGACGAAGCTTCTTGCATCGCTGCTCAAGTCTTTAAGGAGCCCCGGCGGTGCCCAGGGCGGGTTTTCACGCGCGGATTTCATCCGTTTGGTGATGGTGCCGACGTGGAAAGGGGTGCCGCTATGAGGCTGCCGGATTTTGTCATCATCGGCGCGATGAAATGCGGGACGTCGACCCTCGCGCATCAATTGGGTTTGCAGGACGGCATCTTCATGACCGATCCCAAGGAGCCCAATTTCTTTTCTGACGATGCGATCTTTGATAAGGGTTTGGAGTGGTATACTGATCTCTTTTCTGAGGCGCCGGAGGGCACCCTTCTGGGTGAGGCGAGCACGCATTACACCAAATCACCGACGCACCCGCAGGCAGCCGAACGCATGGCGGCACAGCTGCCAAACGCGAGGCTGATCTACATGGTGCGGGAGCCGGTAGCGCGGTCGCTGTCGCAGCTTCGTCATCACTGGACCGAGCGGAAAGCGAGCCGGGATTTCGAGAACGAGGTGCGGCGCATCCCGGAACTTGTCGCTTACAGCCGGTATCACGAACAGCTGTCGATCTGGCGTCGTCACTACCCTGACGAACAGATCTTGGTCGTTGCGCTGGAGCGTCTTCATGCGTATCCTGAGGAAGAGTTCACTCGCGTTCTAAACTTTCTTGGCGCCGACGGCGCTTGGCTTCATGAGAACGAGAACCAGAATGATGGGGCTGCACGGTCGCGCGATTTCCCGCTTCACTCGTTGTTGATCGCGAACCCTGTGATGGCCGCGCTACGCCGCGCATTGATCCCGCAGTCTTTGCGCCAGATGGTGTACCGTATGCGGCAGACACCGACACCCAGCGTGTCCGATGAGGCGCGCGCGTATCTAGCCGATCAGGTCCAGGATGACATCGCAGAGTTTGGTCGTCTTGTTGGTCTTGATGGTCTGTCGCCAGAGACTTTCAAGGAGAAAGTGCTCGACCAGCAGCTCACGCTCGCCGCTGAAAGCGCAGATATGTGATCGGCCGGCCTGCCGCCTCGCCCTTGGCCATATAGCGCGTCTTGGGCCAGTCGGCGGGCGGCTCGCGCCAATCATCCGCCGTCACCGCTACCCAATCAAAGGCGCCGCTGTCGCGCTCAAAGATCTGCCAATGCATCAGTGTCCAGCGGATATAGTCAGCAATGTCAGAGCTGATACGTAGCTCCGCTCCGGGACCGATAAGGCGTGCGGCTTCTTTGAAAAATGCCTGACCGATCATGCGCCTTTTGTGGTGCCGCTTTTTGGGCCACGGGTCGGGCTGCAAAAGATAGAGGCGATCAAGCGCACCGTCCGGCAAAGCGTCGAGCGCGGGCCTCGCGTCACCTTCCAAAATACGAATGTTTGAGAGCTGACGATCATCGATTTGAGAGAGGAGCTTGGCGACGCCGTTGATGAAGGGCTCCGCGCCGAAGAACAGCGTGTCCGGCGCATTCTGAGCCTGCCAGGCGAGATGTTCGCCGCCGCCAAAGCCGATCTCGAAGTGAACGGGCCCTTGATGCGCTGCGGCCATGTCGGCGATGGTGCCGGCGGAAAACGCGATGGTCGGCAGGAGGTCCTGCACAAGCCGTTCTTGTCGCGGCTTGAGCGGTTTGTCCTGCCGCCTACCATAAAGGCGACCGTCCGCGCGTTCATGATGATCGCTGGGCGGACGGTTCACATTGTCGGGCACGTGGGCCTCTTAGAAGGCGCCTTTCAGCGCTTCGACAAGGTCGGTTTTCTCCCAGGAGAAACCGCCATCTGCGTCAGGCTCGCGGCCGAAGTGGCCGTAAGCAGCAGTGCGCTCATAGATCGGTTTGTTGAGGCCCAGATGGGTGCGGATGCCGCGTGGGCTGAGATCCATCACTTCCATCAGCACACGCTCCAGCGCGGCATCTTCCACCTCGCCGGTGCCGTAGAGATCGACATAGAGCGAGAGCGGTTTGGCGACGCCGATGGCATAGCTCACTTGGATCAAGCAGCGCTTGGCGAGACCAGCAGCGACGACGTTTTTGGCCAGATACCGGCAGGCATAGGCGGCTGAGCGGTCGACCTTGGTCGGGTCTTTGCCGGAGAAGGCACCGCCGCCATGGGGCGCTGCGCCGCCATAGGTATCAACGATGATCTTGCGGCCGGTGAGGCCTGCGTCGCCGTCTGGGCCGCCAATCACAAACTGACCGGTTGGATTGACGTAGAATTCGTCCTCAGGCGGCATCCACCCAGCGGGCAGGACCTTCTCGACATAAGGGCGAACAACGTCCTTGATGTCCGCTTGGCTCAAACCCGCAACATGCTGGGTCGAGACGACCACGGAGGATGTTCCGACCGGGATGCCGTTCTCGTAACGGACGGTGACCTGGCTTTTCGCGTCAGGCAGCAGCTCTTTGGCCGCGCCGCCATGGCGCGCATCAGCAAGCGCTTTGACGATGCCGTGGGAGTAGGCGATCGGCGCGGGCATCAGGTGCTCGGTTTCGTCGATGGCGTAGCCAAACATAATGCCCTGGTCGCCCGCGCCTTCGTCTTTCTCGTCGCCCGCATCGACACCCATGGCGATCTCGGTCGACTGTCCGTGCACGTGGCAGGCGATATCGGCATCGCGCCAGTGGAAGCCGTCTTGCTCATAGCCGATCTCGCGGATCGCACGGCGCGCCGTCTCGACCATCTCTTCGGATTCGACACCGGGGGTGCAGCGGGTCTCGCCTGCGAGAACGACCCGGTTGGTGGTCGTGAGGGTCTCCACAGCGACCCGGGCCTCGGGCTGGCGCTCGAGGTGGAGGTCAACGATGGCGTCCGAAATCCGGTCAGAGACCTTGTCCGGATGGCCTTCTGAGACGGATTCCGACGTGAAATAGTGCATCTGGCGCGTCATGCGGCGGCCCTTTTTCTCATGATATAAAGAAAGCCTTATGTCTTCGATAGGGGCCAAGGGCAAGCCGTAGTTGGCCTTTCCCTTAATCGTAATGATTCTCCGTCGCTTGGCCGCTACTCCGCGTCACCAAGCGCGATGAGGGATGCGTTGCCGCCTGCTGCTGCCGTGTTGGTGGAGATCACCCGTTCCTCGGCGAAGCGCAAAAGATAATGCGGGCCGCCCGCTTTAGGGCCGGTGCCTGAGAGGCCCATCCCGCCGAAGGGCTGGCTGCCGACAATGGCGCCGATTTGGTTCCGGTTGACGTAAATGTTCCCGGCATGGGCGGCCTCTGCGACCCGGGCCGCGACCTCTGTGATACGGGTGTGAAGCCCGAAGGTGAGGCCGTAGCCCGTCGACTGGATCTCCTCGAGCACCTGATCGAGCTCGCCCGCCTTGTAGCGCTTCACATGCAGGAGGGGCCCGAAATGCTCCTCCATCAGCGCTTCATCGGACCCGAGCTCGATGATGTGGGGCGGGACGAAGGTGCCGATCTCCGGCGCCTCGCCTTTCCATCTTAGGCCCGGATGGTTGGAGGCGTGGGCGAGCAGCTTCTCCTGTGCATCACGATCAATGATGGGGCCAATATCTGTGGTCGGAAGGGAGGGATCGCCGATTTTGAGCGTCTTCGCGCGGCCTTCGATCATGGTGAGAACGCCGTCGGCCACGTCGTCTTGCAGGTAGAGAACACGAAGGGCCGAGCAGCGCTGGCCCGCCGACTGGAAGGCGGAGGCGACAACGTCGTCGGTCACTTGCTCAGGCAAGGCGGTGGCATCGACGACCATCGCGTTGACGCCGCCGGTCTCGGCGATCAGCGGGAGGATGGGGCCATCTTTCTCTGCAAGCTGACGCTGGATGCGCTTGGCGGTCGCGGTGGAGCCGGTGAAGACGACGCCCGCGATGGCGTCATGGTCCAGCATCGCTTTACCCACCCCTCCGTCGCCCAGGAGGAGCTGCAGCGCCTCTTGGGGCACGCCGGCCTCATGCATCAGCTTGACCGCCTCATAGGCGATCAAAGGCGTCTGCTCGGCCGGTTTGGCGACCACGGTGTTGCCAGCGGCCAAGGCGGCCGTGACCTGGCCGGTGAAGATAGCGAGCGGGAAGTTCCATGGTGCGATCGCCGCGAAGACGCCGCGGCCCTCCAGCCGCAGCTGGTTCTCCTCCCCCACAGGCCCCGGAAGCGGGTGGGGGACAAAGAGGCGCCGCGCTTCGGCGGCATAGAAGCGGCAGAAATCGACTGCCTCGCGCACCTCAGCGATGCCGTCCTCCAGCGTCTTGCCTGCCTCACGGGCGCAGATCGCCATCAGCCGGTCGCGGTGCACCTCAAAAAGATCCGCCGTTCGCTCCAGCGCCAGGGCGCGGGCCTCGACTGGCGTTTTGGCCCAGGCCTTAAAACCGGCCGCTGCCGCCTCGACCGCTTGATGGGCGAGAGCTTCGGAGGCCTCTTTGACGAGGGCAACGGTCTTCCCGTCGACGGGGCTTGCAAGATCGCGGCCAGCTTCGCCGGCCTCACCCTTACCATTGATCAGGGAGCTGATGGTGGGTGTACCAAGGTCAGCTGACGCCATGCCCCGGACGAGTTCGGTGAGGGCCTGGTTGTCGCCAAGCGCTATCCCCGCGCTGTTGAGCCGATCGCCGAAAATGGCCGAGGGCAGATCAATCGAGGAATGGCGGAAGCCGCCCAGACGCGCGAGGCGCGCTTGGGGCTGTTCGAGGAGGTCCTCGTCACGGACCGTTTCGTCATGGACCTGGGCGACGAAGGACGAGTTGGCGCCATTCTCAAGCAGGCGTCGCACAAGATAGGCGAGGAGATCGCGGTGCCCGCCGACGGGCGCATAGATGCGGCAAGGATAGCGCTCTTCTCCGCGGGCGGTTCGCACGCCTTGATCCGTGATCTGCTCATAAAGGCTCTCACCCATCCCGTGGAGCCGCTGAAATTCGAAGGCATCAGACTTGCCCGCTGCGTGGGCCATTTCGATCAAGGTCGCCGTGGTCAGCGCATTGTGGGTAGCGAATTGCGGGTAGAGGCGCGGCGCGGCATCCAAGAGGCGGGCGGCACAGGCCATGTAGCTGACATCCGTTGCGGCCTTCCGTGTGAAGACGGGGAAGTCGCTGATGCCTTGCTGCTGGGCCAGTTTGATCTCGGTGTCCCAATAGGCGCCTTTCACCAGGCGGACCATCATGCGGCTGTCTTGCTCTTCAGCGAGGCTGGCTGCCCAATCGCAGACGGCCATCGCGCGCTTCTGGTAGGCTTGGACCGCGAGGCCGTAGCCATCCCATCCGCGTAAAGACGGGTCGCGATAGACCTTCTGGATGATGTCGAGGCTCATCATCAGCCGATCGGCCTCTTCGGCGTCGACGGTCAGGTTGAGGTCGAACTCTTTGGCGGCGCGGGCAAGGTCGAGCAGTTTGGGCGCAAGGTCGCTGACGGCATCATCCCAATGGCGCGGGTGATAGTTGGGGTTGAGAGCGGAGAGTTTGACGGAGATCCCCCGGCGGCCCGGGAAATCGTCTGGCCGCGTCTCTTTGCCAATGGCTGCAATCGCCTCGTGATAGGAGGCGAGGTAGCGATCGGCGTCGTCAATGGTCCGTGCACCTTCCCCCAGCATGTCATAGGACGTGCGGTAGCCATGCTTTTCAGGGCCTCGGGCACGGCGCAGCGCATCTTCGATCGTTTGTCCTAAGACGAATTGGTGACCGAGATAGCCCATCGCCTGACGCACACCGATGCGAACAGTCGGCATGCCGAGGCGGCGCGAAAGATTTTGCAGCGTGTTCTGCGGCGTCTCACCGGGACGGATGACGCGGTTGGTGAGACCAAGCCCCCAGGCAGCGGCAGCGACGAACAGGCTGTCGGACTTTTTCTCGTTGTGAACCCAATCGCCGGCGGAGATCTTGTCTTCGATC
>JBCDLG010000043.1:0-25728 GCA_038745625.1 Pseudomonadota bacterium
CAACGGCGGTTCCCCATGCAGCCGCCGCGAGGGCTGCAAGCGTCGTCCTGATAGGCATGAGAGTTCCCCTTTTGCCCAATGCTAGCAGCGCGGGATGCCAGCGCTAAGCGCCATACGCAGTCGCGATCTCTCGGTGGCGAGGGCAGCTCACGAGGTGATCATTGACCATGCCAACCGCCTGGCAAAAGGCGTAGACGATGACCGGGCCGCAGAAGACAAAGCCTCGCTTTTTGAGATCCTTGGACAGCTTCTCGCTCATAGGGGTCTTCGCCGGAACCTCGTCCATGGTCTCGAAGTGGTTCACCTGCGGTGCGCCGCCGACATAAGACCAGAGCCATTCGGAGAAGCTCTCATCCTCCATAAGGGCGAGATAGTTGCGCGCATTTTTGATCGTGCCTTCGATCTTGCTGCGAGAGCGGACGATGCCAGCGTTCCCCAGCAGCTTCTCGACTTTTTTGTCTGTGTAGCGCGCGATTTTCTCAGGCTCGAACCCATCAAACGCTTTGCGAAAATTGTCCCGCTTGTGGAGGATGGTGCGCCAGCTGAGGCCCGCCTGGAAACCGTCGAGGATCAGCTTCTCAAAAAGGGCGCGGTCGTCATACTCCGGCACGCCCCATTCTTCGTCATGATAGGCCTCATAGACCGCGTCGCCGGGGGTGGCCCACGGACAGCGTGTCACTGGACGTAGTCAGGTGTACGGATTTTGATCCGCAGATCGTAGCCGTCAATCAACGCCATCGCTTCGTCGCCGTCGAGCCGGTCCATCCGCATAATGGCAAGGCCTTCGCCGGCGATCATCGATGAAACGGTCCCCACGACGCCCGCCTTTTGGCGCAGCGACGTGCCGCGCGGTAGGTCCTTATCGAGATAGACCTGAAGCGTCCGCTTACGGATCTCACCCTTGCGCTTCATCCGCGAGGCGACCTCTTGGCCGACAAAGCAGCCCTTTTTGTAGTCGATTCCGCCGAGGAGATCGATATTGACGTCGGTGGGGAAGACGTCACCGGACATGTAGTCGAGGCCGAATTCCGGAATGCCGCGCTTACGGAGCATCATGAAATAGCTTGGGCTCTTCGGCCCACTGACCATCGGCCCAAGCTCAAACCAGCGTTTGCCGAGGCCCTCAAGGCGAGGGTCGTCGCCAGCATTGTCAGGGGCCTCTTCTGGAGGGCCCACAAAGACCCCGCCGGGCACCTTTTCGAAAGAGACCCGCGCGCGCATGCGGTAGGAATTGAGCGACTTGACCAAGAACTGGCCGCGCCCGGCGAAGCAATCGATCACAAAGCCGTTGGTCAGCCGATGCAGGAACATCGTGTCGACCACCTTGCCCTGCGGCGTCAGCAGACAGTTGAATCGGATCTCGCCCGGCTCTGCGCCGACCACGGACGCGGCGAGCACTGTGTCGAGCAGCGCAGCGGCATCTGGTCCTTCCACGGAGATGATGTCTCGCGCGAGGATCGTCGGTTTAAAGGTCATAACGCAGGCAGTCCAACTTCTTCCACGGGGGTGGAGCGGCCAACAGCCTCAAGCTCCACCTTGTGATTTCCAGCACCAACCGGGATCAGAAGCTGAATGGGCTTATAGCCCTCTTTGCCCACCGTGACCTCGACCGCCATGGCATAGTCGACACGGCAAGGCGTGCGACACACGCCGCGAGGGTGCACGAGACTGGCATCACCGGGTTCGGAGGAAATAATGGGACCCGCCGGCGCATCAAGACTGCCCCGTGCCCAACCCACTCCGTCTGGAACGCCCGTTTCGCAAGCCGCGAGGCTTACCGCGATGACCATCAAGCCCTTCTTCACGCTTCTCACTCCCGAGCTGCACTATGGAACGCGTTCGCTAAATCTGTGGTTAAGTCGCCTAAGTCTTCAAGCCCCGCGTGAAAGCGCAAGAGCTGCCCGTCGTCGCTCCAGGGCACGGCGCTACGGCAGGTGGCAGGCCAGGCGGGCAGGCAAAGGCTCTCGTAACCGCCCCAGCTGTAGCCCAATCCGAACAGGTTAAGCGCATTGATAAAGGCGGCGGTGTGGGCCCTATCCCCGCGCTCCAGGACGACGGAGAACAGGCCGCTGGCGCCGGTGAAATCGCGCTGGAAGAGATCATGCTGCGGATGGCTTTCAAGACCGGGATGGATAACCCGCTTCACCTCAGGTCGCTGTTCGAGCCACCGGGCAAGGGTGAGACCCTGTTCCTGATGAGCCTTGAGGCGCGTCGGCAAGGTCCGCATGCCCTTGAGGATCGCATAGGCGTCGTCCGGCGCGGTTTGGTTGCCGAGCAGCGTGGCCTGCGCCTTGATCTTGTTCCCCAAGGTCGTGTTGGTCGCAATCGTACCGAGGAAGGCATCCGAATGGCCGCCCATATACTTCGTCGCCGACTGCACACTGATCGATGCGCCGAGCGAGAGCGGCTTCAAAAAGTACCCGGCGCCCCAGGTGTTGTCGATGGAGACCGGGACATCGTCTGCTCCTGTGACGATGGCGGGCTGATCTTGGATCTCAAAGGTCAGGGAGCCGGGGCTTTCAGTATGGATGAGGGTCGTCTCGGGACGGATGAGATTCGCTATGCCTTCGCCGATCAGCGGATCATAATACCGAACGCTGACGCCGCGCTTCATCAAGAAGTGATCGCAAAAGCTCCGCACGGGATCATAGGCCGTATCGGTCACCAGGATGTCAGCGCCGGGGGCGGCAAAAGTGAGGAGCGTCAAGTTCACCGCCGAGAGGCCTGAACTCGTCAGCACCACCTCGTCCGCGCCTTCAAGCGCGGCGACAGCCTCCTTCAGCGCATCATGGATATCAGTGCCGTGGCGGCCGTAATAGCGCGGGCGGGGCCTTGCGACAAAGCTCTCGAAGTTTGGAAAAAGGACCGTTGACCCTCTCTCTACAGCTGGATTGACCATCCGTACACCGTCATGAGGGCGCGCGCCGTGACAAAGTTTGGTCTCGTCCTTCATCCGTACCACTCAATCATACCGCTGGCCCGGTCATAGATCGTGAAGCCCTCGCGTTGGTAGAGCTGTAGCGCGCGGGGGCTATCGAGGCTGCACGTTTCAATCAGCACACGCTTGGGGGTGAAGGACCAGGCGAGCCGTGTCGTTTCGCGAAAGAACCAGCGGCCAAGGCCTAGGCCTTGCGCTTCTGCTAACAGGCCAAAGAAGCGGATCGTCACGTGCTCTTTGTCCTTCGCATCAATCTCGCTGTAGCCCATGGGTGAGCCATTCATCAGCAGGGGATAGATATGGACATCCTCGTGATGAATGAGGGTCTTCAACTCGGCATCCGAAATATAACGGCGTGAGACCCAACGGTGCTTTTCACCCACACCATTGAAGAGAAAGCGGTAGTACCCGACAGGCGGTGTCTCAGCGCGCATCACCGCGAGCTTTTTGCCTGGTGTCGCGACCGGCATCTGCACCCTAGGCGCAAGCTGCTCGAGATACTGGATCGTGACCTCGTGCCGCTCCAGGGGCTCAGGGGTTTTCACCGTCGCGCTCATGACATCCGCATTCCGTTCGGCACCGGCCTATCCGGCCCAGCGAGCACAATAGCACCATCAGCACCGGCAAAGCCAAGCACCAAGACCTCCGAGATAAAGGGGCCGATCTGGCGGGGCGGGAAATTGACCACACCCATCACCTGACGCCCGACCATATTGTCCGGCGCGTAGTGCACCGTGATCTGGGCCGAGGATTTTTTGATCCCCACGTCTGGGCCGAAATCGATGGTCAGCTTGATCGCGGGCTTCCGCGCCTCAGGGAAGGGAGCAGCCTCGATGACCGTCCCCACACGGACGTCGATGTCCATAAAGGTATCAAAAGTCGTTTGGGGGGTGAGAGGCGTTTGCGAGGTCATCGGCTTTCAAAAGCTGTGCGTGCGCATTCCGGAAGGGCGTAGGGAAACGCTGACCAGACGGGGAAAAGGTCCATCAAGTGCCCGTACTTTTTCAACACCAACGCGCCGAACGGTGCGGCTTCGCTGCCGTCGACGTCAATGACGGAGTCGGCATTCTTGGATGGATTGACCGAGCTGAGGGTCACGTCCCACCGGTCGAGATGAACGACCCTGAAGATGTCCGGCGTGCTCGCCGGATAGGTGTCGATCACCCACCAGTCTTCATTTTCGGATCGCCAATAGAAGACGACCTCGGTCTTTGCCTCGCCGCACTCGACATAGCTGTAGTCGAGGTGACGATCAGGGTCGAAGGTCTCAACCTGCTCCCAAGTTTGCTCGTCCAACCGGCCATACCGGTGGATGTCGCCGACCAATTCCGGCGAGGCGCAGCCGCCACCGACCGCCACGAGCAGCCAAACCAGTGGGCGCAAGCTCATGCCAACCAACTCGGTACCGGCAGACCCTTCCCGCGCAGGAACTCAGGGTTGAAGAGCTTCGACTGATAGCGATTGCCGTAATCGCACAGCACCGTGACGATCGTGTGCCCTGGGCCCATTTCCTTCGCGAGCTTGATCGCGCCTGCAACATTGATCCCCGCAGAGCCGCCCAGGCACAGGCCTTCTTCAGCTGTCAGAGCAAAGATGATCTCGAGCGCTTCGGCGTCATGGACCCGGTAGGCCTGGTCGAAGTCGACGCCGTCGATATTCGCCGTGATCCTCCCCTGGCCGATCCCTTCCATCACTGAGTCGCCCTCGGTGGTCAGCTCTCCTTTGTGGAACCAGTCGAAGATCTTCGCGCCATAAGGATCGGAGATCGCGATCTTCACATCCTTGTTGCGCTCCTTGAGCGCCATCGAGACACCGCCAAGTGTGCCGCCTGAGCCAATCGCGCAGGTGAAGCCATCAACCTTTCCTTCCGTGTCCCGCCAAATTTCCGGGCCGGTGGTCCGAACATGCGCATCACGATTGGCTGTATTGTCAAATTGGTTCGCCCACACCGCATTCTCCGTCTCTTCGGCGAGGCGCTGGGAGTAATGGATGTAGTTGTTGGGGTTCGCATAGGGGACAGCGTCGACCTCGATCAGCTCGCCGCCGAGAAGACGCACGGCATCCTTCTTTTCTTGGCTCTGGGTCCGCGGCATAACGATTTTGACATTGTAGCCCTTGGCTTTGCCCACCATGCATAGGCCGATGCCGGTGTTCCCGGCGGTGCCTTCGACAATGGTTCCGCCAGGCTGAAGGGTGCCGTCACGCTCAGCCGCTTCGACAATTCCAAGGGCCGCGCGGTCTTTCACCGACTGTCCGGGGTTCAAAAACTCGGCCTTCCCGAGGATCGTGCACCCGGTTTCTTCGGAAGCGCGGCGGAGCTTAATAAGTGGCGTGTTGCCGATAGCGGCGAGAACATTGGGATACGTGGTCATAGGAGCTGCTTTAGGCGCCCTTGCGTTAATGATGAAGTGACCATGAACTTAAAGCGCAATGCGAATGAAAACCCCTGGAGTTTGGTAAGCCTAAACTTTCATGACTCAACTCTTGAGAGCATGATTGGTGTTATACACTCACATTTCAAGTTCTCTTGTTAGAGCTTTCCAGGACGTCAGCAGCCAATTGGGGATTGCTGACAGATTGCCAACTGGGAGGCAAAGTCGGTGAGTATTTTCTTTAATCCATCTGCGAGAACCGCAATCTTCGAAGTCCAACAGTTGAACCGTGACATTCAAAGGACGTCGACAGCACTCGCCACGGGACGCCGTATCAATTCGTCAGCTGACGATCCAAACGGCTACGCGCAAATCCAACGCCTGCGCAGCTCTGTCGCCGGGTATGAGGTCTCTCGCACCAATGTGCAGAACGGCCGTGAGACGGTCTCGGTTGCGCGTCAAGGCGCTGATCAAGCCGTCAGTGTGCTGCAGTCGATGAAAGAGACCATCACCGCTGCTAATGGCGCGGGTGCTGACTATAATGCTCTGGTGGCTGAGCTCGATGCACTTCGCTTGCAATATCAAGGCATTATTGACACCTCGCAGCTGAGCGGTGTGAGCCTGCTGCAGGGCGGCTCCAACTTTGATGTGACCTCTGGTGTTTACACCGATGCCAACGGCGCGGTGCAGACCAGCGTGCTTTCAACCGCTTCGCAAGACCTCCGTATCGCTGACACGTTCGGCGCGGGTTCCGCTGTTGCCAACCTCTCGGTGGCTGGCAACGGTGCTGCTGTGGCTGACTCCGCAGCGGTCACCGTCGACTATAGCGCAACCGGCTTTGCCGCTGCCGCAGGCCAAAGCTACCGCTTCACGATTGATGGCGAGGTCTTCGAATATGTCGCTGCATCTGGCGAAGCCGAAGACGATATCTTCGCTGGCATCACGCAAATGCTGAAAGATGGTTCGAGCGCTCGCGGTCTCGGCGTAGCAGTTGTGCATGATACCGGTGCTGACACCGTAACGATCACGAACAATTCCGGCGCGGCCATGGAAATCGAAGTCGCAACGACGACGGGCGGTTCCACAAGCGGTAGTCTCCGCGGGGTGCGGGACCTGTCCGTGTCAGATGCCACCAATGCGGCGACAGCCCTTAGCAACATCGACACGCTGATTGATGCAGCGATTGATAGCGCGACGCGTCTTGGTGCTTCGGAAGGCCGGTTCGATACCCAAGAGAACTTCCTCGATCAGCTCATCTTCAGCGCTGAAGGCGGCATCTCGCGGATTGGCGATGCCGACGTGGCCGAAGAGTCCATTCGTCTGAGCAACCTGCAATCGCAATACGATCTCGCGCTTTCCGCGCTGGCTCTCAGCAATGAGACGCAAAACGCGGTCCTCCGGCTGTTCGTCTGATCCCAGCGAACGGACAGAGGCGATCGTGGGGAGTTCTGTCCTGTCTCCCCGCGGTCGTCTTTTTTTATGCGCGCGTCGCAGCCGACGCAGACTGCCAATCTTTAATCAGAACACGCTGCCATCTGTCTTTGCGCGCCGTCTGAAGTCGCCTATCCGAGACGTCATGGACAGCTCGTCACCCATTCCCGCTCACAGTCTTCCTTCCCTTCGTCGCTGGATAACCGCGGCGGGCTTGATGATGGCGCTCGCCGCGTGCGCATCGCCTGGGGGGCCGCAGCGAGGAGGAGGCCCGGGTGGTGGTCAGTCCGCCCTGCCGCGGGTGATCGTCGACCCGCTGGCCCTTTTCTATGTTGGTATGGACATGGATGACGACCTGATCGTCACCCGCGCTGAGTTTGAGGACCGCGCGCCCATCCAGTTCGTGCGTGCTGACACCAATGGCGACAGCCATTTGCGGCCTTTGGAGCTTTCCGCCTGGGTAGAGGAGGCTATTGGCACCCGGGATGCGCCCTACGGCATGGGCAGTTTTGATCGGGTTGCCGATGGTGTGGTGACCGAGGCCGAGTTTGTCGGCTTTCTGGGCATCCGCTTCGATACGCTCGACAAAAATGGCGATGGCCAGCTGGAGCGCAGCGAAGTGGCCCGGGTGGTCGACGCATCCTCTCGTCGCCAGCAGCAGCAGGGCGGGGGCCGCGGCGGCCCTCCTGGCGGTGGTCAGGGGCGTCGCCGCTAAACAGTGGGCTTTTCATCGGGGTTCGGCGCCACTAGGTGCTTTCGATGGCCCTCACTCTGAAAGACTACGCAGCATCGCTTGACCTCGGTGTGCCGAAAGGCGCCCGGGTGGTCGTGGCGATGTCGGGTGGGGTGGACAGCTCCGTGGCCGCGGCCTTGGTGAAGGCGGCGGGCTATGACGCTGTGGGCATCACGCTCCAGCTCTATGATCACGGGGTCGCAATCCAGAAAAAAGGCGCCTGCTGTGCCGGGCAAGATATTCACGATGCGCGGCAAGTCGCCGATGCGATCGGTATCCCGCATTACGTCCTCGACTACGAAGACCGCTTCTCAGAGAACGTGATGGAAGATTTCGCCGACACCTATCTCGCGGGCGCGACGCCGATCCCTTGTGTCCGCTGCAACCAGACGGTGAAGTTCAAGGATCTTCTCACCACAGCGCGAGAGCTTGGCGCCGAAGCCATGGTCACGGGCCACTATATCCGCCGGGAGGACGGGCCATCGGGGGCTGAGCTTCACCGCGCAGAAGATCCGGGCAAAGATCAAAGCTATTTTCTGTTCGCGACCACCCGTGAGCAGCTCGATTTCTTGCGCTTTCCGCTCGGGACCCTGCCGAAATCCACGACCCGCGCCTTCGCGGCGGAAATGGGGCTCGAGGTGGCGGACAAGCCGGACAGCCAAGACATTTGCTTCGTACCCGAAGGAAAATACACCTCAGTTGTCGAGCGGCTTCGCCCTGGCGCGTCCGAGCCTGGCGACATTGTCGATGAAGAGGGCAACGTCCTTGGTCGCCATGCGGGGGTCATCCACTACACTGTGGGTCAGCGCCGGGGTTTGGGCGTCGGCGGCCTTGAAGAACCGCTTTATGTTGTGCGGCTCGATGCGGAGAACCGCCGCGTGGTCGTGGGGCGGCAAGAGTCGCTTTTGACGCGCCGTGTACGGCTCAAAGAATTGAACTGGATCGGCGACAGCGAGGCCTTGCCCGCTGGTGAAGCGGTACGTGTGAAGCTGCGCTCAACAAGACCGCCTGCGCCTGCCACAACGGGATCGGACGATAAAGGCCCCTATATCGACCTCGCTGATCCCGAGGCCGGTGTCGCGCCTGGCCAGGCTTGCGTCTTCTACGAAGCCGACGGCTCCCGCGTCCTCGGCGGCGGCTGGATCACCGCAACGGAAGCCGCGCGGGACGTGGCGGCCTAGTCAGCCCAATAGTATTGTCGATATTTCGATGTTTTCAGGCGTCATTTATAAATGTCAATTCAGTCTGATTCAAAAGAGTGAAAAAGAATCCTGTGATAATAGGCCTGGTTAGAGAGTATGATAACCTGGCAGAGTCTGTGTTGACATCAATTTCACGATAATCGCTTCTTTCCACGCTATCCAAGTAAATACATTTTACCACCTTCATTGCTCGGTAAAACCACCACAATGCAATGTAGAAAATTGCTGCTACCACGGATGCAGCATAGGTATTTCTAAAGTTCATATTATAAAAAAAAGAAAATACAAACAGGCCAATTGCTAAGCTTATCGAGTTCCGACTTAGTGAATCACTGAGTTTTATATTGATGAAAGAAATTCCTTTCTGCTTAAGTCCATTTATGATATTATAGAAACGTAAAAGAAAGAAGCAATGGAGAAGTATGTAGAATACATCATATAATAAAAAAAGAAATATGACAGAAAATATCAAAAATATCTGTGAAATTTCTGAAATATTTATAGGATCATCAAAATCAGAAAATGCCCATATTAGTAATATACTAAGAAAAATAAAAAATAAAAGCTGCAAAATCGATACGAAAAACAGTGATTTCGCGAAATCTGAAGCCCCTTGTATCCCTAGCTTTTCCTCAAATTGGGAATTTATTTTAACGGATTGAAATCGTATTATTGTATTGGAATAGTGTTTTAAGACATATAACGAAAATAATACAACTATATGCTTGGATAAATCTGATGGGTGAATATTAATACCCAATATAATTCTTATTCCATCAAAAAATATGGAAAAAAGGGAAAATGGTATAATCAAGATTGAATCGTAAAGTAAAACAATCAAATTCATTACTGATCCGACATCAATATTAAAAGAAGATGATATAAGTAAGTAAACAGATACACCCCCAAATAGAATGAAAAAATCAGACAGAATATTGCCTGGATCTGGTCCTTTCTCTCGGAACTCGACCAATGTTCGCAATGGTAAAAAAGTGAGACAAGTTAACTTTAAACGAAGAGATCGAATTTCTGACTTTTTTTCATTGTAATCTGTCGATATTTGGGGCACTTTAAATCAGTTCTTGCGAATATTCTGTTCAGCGGTGTCGAAGGCGTCCCAGCCTTCAAAGGGGGATTTCTCGAAAAAGTCGGGGTCGGGTTCGACGAAGCGGGCGAGGAGCCTTTTTGCGCGGCCATCGAGTTCGTCCGCCTGCTGGGTTGTGGCTGCGGGATCGGTTGTGTCTTCCTGCGCAGCGACGGGCGGGGCGGCTTCAGGCTCCGCCGCTGGCTTCTCCTCAGCCTCTGCGACGATGGCGTTTTCGGTGGCGGGTAGACCCGTCAGCTCTTCGATTCGACGCGCAACAGCGTCACGGGCCTCCTCAATCGCGCTGGGGCCGACCGGTTTTTCCTGTTCTGCCCCGCGGCCATCGGCCCCTTCGGCGCCCGCGTTCTGATCTGGGAACTCCCAGGGGCGGGCCAGCTCCTCATTCGCTTTGGCGGCAGCGCGGGCGATGCTGCTGCCAAAAGCCAGCGCAGAACCTAATGTATCCAATGACTTACAAAAAAGACTGTACGCGTCGTATTCCTTTTTGGGCATCGAATCATCCCCTTGGATCTTAAGGAAACCTTAAGTTGCAGCGATCTGCAACTGTGAACGATTCACGCGAGTTTTTCGCGGCGCCACTTCCTGTTGAAGCCTCGGGAAGCCGCTGCCATAAGCGCCTCGCATTTGAACAAGGACGGACGCGATGAACATCCACGAGTACCAGGCCAAAGAGCTTTTGAAGTCCTATGGCGCCCCTGTCGCGGGCGGCGCGGTTGTCCTCTCCGCCGACGAGGCCGAGGCCAAGGCCAAAGAGCTTCCTGGTCCGCTTTGGGTTGTGAAAGCCCAGATCCACGCTGGCGGTCGCGGCAAAGGCCATTTCAAAGAGGCTGCTGCTGGCGAGAAGGGCGGCGTGCGCCTCGCCAAGTCCGCTGAGGAAGCTGCTGAGCAGGCCAAAGCGATGTTCGGCAACACGCTCGTGACGATCCAGACCGGCGAAGCGGGCAAGCAGGTCAACCGCATCTACTTCGAAGACGGCGCGGACATCGAATCGGAGCTCTACCTTTCGGTGCTCGTCGATCGCGCGACGGGCAAAGTGGCCTTCATCGCTTCGACAGAGGGCGGCATGGACATTGAGGCTGTCGCGGAAGAGACGCCAGAGAAGATCGTCACGGTCACGGTTGAGCCTTCCGAAGGCGTGACCGACGAGGTCGCCCAGAAGATCGTCAGTGGCCTGAAGCTCGAAGGCGTTGGCGCTGAGGACGGCATCGCGCTGATGAAAACACTCTACAAAGCCTTTGTCGAAAAAGACATGGCGATGCTCGAGATCAACCCGCTGATCGTGATGCCTGACGGCCATCTGCGGGTGCTTGACGCCAAAGTTGGTTTTGATCCGAACGCGTCCTTCCGTCACCCGGACATCATGGAGCTGCGGGACCTCACCGAAGAGGACCCGTTTGAGATCAAAGCGTCCGAGTACGACCTTTCCTATGTCAAGCTCGACGGCACGATCGGCTGCATGGTCAATGGCGCAGGCCTTGCTATGGCGACGATGGACATCATCAAACATTACGGCGCGGAGCCAGCCAACTTCCTCGATGTCGGCGGCGGTGCGACCAAAGAGAAAGTGACCGAGGCCTTCAAGATCATCACCTCGGACCCAGGCGTCGAAGGCATCCTGGTGAACATCTTTGGCGGCATCATGAAATGCGACGTCATCGCGGAAGGCGTGCTCGCCGCCGTGGAAGAGGTTGGCCTTAAGGTGCCGCTGGTCGTCCGCCTCGAAGGCACCAATGTCGAGCAGGGCAAAGCCATCATCGACGGCTCGGACCTTGCGGTGATCTCGGCTGACGATCTTGAAGACGCGGCACAGAAAATTGTGAAAGCGGTCAAAGGCTAAACCCTTGGCCAACGCGACCATTTTTGGGTCCAAGGCGAAAGCCTATCGTGAAGCGCGTCCTGGCTATCCGGGCGCGCTTTTTGATTGGATTGCGGAGCAAGCGCCGGCCCGGGATGCCGTTTGGGATTGCGCCACCGGTTCGGGGCAGGCCGCTGCGTCGCTGAGCGAGCGGTTCGGTCAGGTCTTCGCCACTGATGTCAGCGCTGAGCAAATCGCAGCTGCGACCCAGCGCGACCATATTCAGTTCAGTGTCGCGCCTGCCGAAGAGTCCGGCCTTGCCGGTGCATCAGTTGATGCGATCACCGTGGCAACGGCGCTGCACTGGTTCGATTTTGATCGGTATTGGGACGAAGTGCGCCGGGTCTCGCGCCCGGGCGGGCTGTTTATCGCGTGGTCGTACAGCCACTTTCTCTTTGAAGAGCCGATCGAAGAGCTCTTGATGCGGACGCTTCGGCCGATGCTTCAGCCGTTCTGGGGCCAGGGGAATCGGATCGTGATGGAGGGATACCCTGATGCCGATGTGCGGTTTCCGTTTGAGCGCCTTGCCGTGCCTGATTTTGCCATCGACACCCGGTGGCCCCTTGATCGCGTCTTTCACTTTGTGGAGAGCTGGTCAGCGACCATGCGGCTGCGGCAAGATTTGCAACGATCACAAGAGCTCGACGCCCTGTTGACCGGTGCGCGCGGACGTCTTGAGCCGCGAAGCTACAGGGTGGGTGCGCCTATCCACACGCTCGCTGGGAGGGTTTGATGCCGCCATCCAAGATCAACATCGCTGCGGCGGCTGATCGTCAGATCACGAGCGCCTGGGACCCGCACCTCGTTGGCGACATCAACAGCGCGCAGGTGAAGGTCGCGAAGTTCGGTCCCGCGTTCGATTGGCACCATCATGAGCATGAGGATGAAGCGTTTTTCGTGCTGCGCGGGCGGATCGCCATCGATTTCCGCGACGGTGCGGTGGAGATGAAGGAGGGCGACTTTCTTGCTGTGCCGCGAGGGGTGGACCATCGGCCGCGGTCGCTCACCGATGATCCGATTGTCTTGCTCTTTGAGCCCAACTCGACCCTCAACACCGGCGATGCGGAGAGCGATCACACCGTGTCTCGTCTCAAGCGGCTCGTATCATCCGATTGCTAAAGGTTCGTGATCTCCAGAATTCATACGATCACTTTCTTACTCTGTTTCAGGTGACTACGTCCTTTAGGTTTATCGCAAGGGGCGAGCGCCGAGTTGACAACGGACGCATGAAGCGGGAGTGAGTTTGTGGGCGTAATCCAGATGTATTTCGTACCCCTCGGGTGTTCTGGAATGGTCAAGAGACATCTTATCAGCAGAGGCTAAGGCAATTTGTATGAAAAACCCTGCTACCTTCAGTGGTCGTACGTTTGATCTTCCTCTAGAGACGAACAACTACTGGCAGAGACGGGCGCACCACGACCTCTACAGGCTCACAGTTGCGCTCGCTCATGGCTTGTTTTCTGACGCGAAGAGTATCATCGATGTGGGATGCTACACCTCCGGACTGATCGTCGAGCTCGATTGGGCTACACGGAGAGTGGCGTCCGACATCAACCCCAACATCAGTGAGGCTTGGGCCCATGTCGAAGGTGTTGACTTCGTCCCAGGGGATGCATTCAAACTCGACTTTGGCGAACCATTTGATCTCGTGCTTTCAAATCAGACTGTCGAGCATGTTGAGGATGCTCGAGGCTTTGTCGAAAAACTACTGAGTTTGGGTCGTGGACTGATCATATCGACAACCTACGAAACAGCACACGGCCGCATAGAGGGGCACATTCAAGACCCTATAAGCCTCGACAAATTCAAGAGTTGGTTTCCGTGCGAGCTTGACTCATACGCGATATGCTATCATCCAACAGCGAGAGATATTGGCCACATTATTGGTGTGGTAAAACAGTCTCATCCCAACCGGGACAAAGTCCGTTAAGGGGCCAGCTCGTCCGTCGTGATCGTGAGTCACACACACAAGTTCATCTTCCTGCGCACCGAGAAGACTGCCGGCAGCTCACTCATGAAGGCGCTGCGCGAAATGGCGACGGAGGAGGATCTGGTCGCGGATATGTCGCGGCCCGCTTGGGCGAAGTTCTCGCCGATCCATCATGGCGCCCTAAAAAGGAAGATCCCGGACCTATTTGGCCTGCATGTTCACGCGACAGCGGCGCAGGCGCGCCGGGTGCTAGGCCCCGAGATCTTCGACAGCTACTACAAATTCGCGGTCGAGCGGAACCCGTGGGATCGTCAGCTCTCGCTCTATATGCACCGCTGTTGGAAGACAGGCCGCACACCCAATTTTGACCAGGATATTCGTTCGCTGCTCTATCGGTCTACGGAGCATGTCCGGCTCAACAATTTCAATGTCTATGCAATCGGCGGGAGTGTCGTTGCCGACCGCATGCTCCGTTACGAGAGCTTTGAGGACGATCTTGCGGAGCTCTGGGGCGATCTCGGGATAGAACCGCCGGAGCTCGGTCGTGAACGCGAATACAACAAAGAACCGCGTCCGCAATATTCGACCTTCTACACGCCCGAAAGCCGTGACCTGATCGGGCGCTGGTACGCCAAGGAGATCGCGGCGCTGGGCTACCGCTTCGAGAGCGAACCCAGCGCGAGTGCTTAGGCTTCGACCGTGCAAGGACAGTGCTGCTGGCGCCGTTCCACCATTTTTGGGCATTGGCTCATCCGCAGGGCGATGAAGTAGTAGGCGATCGGCGCTGCAAACCAGATCATCAGCGGCAACGCTGTGAAGGGTTTGCCTGCGACCCAGAACAGCCCGGGGTTCCAAGCCGTCATGGTGTATTGCCAACCCGCATCGGCGGAAAGCGCGACCCACTCAATCATCGCCGCCTGGATCAATCCGTAGGCGACAAGAAGACCAAGATCGCGGCGCGAGAATGTCTCGAACATCTTGCCCGGCGAGGCGATCTTCACGAGCAAAAGCCCGACGAGAAAGAGCGCTCCGTCCAAGATCGAGTGGGTCACCGGAAGGACCAGCGGATGCATCGGATAGGGTGAACCCATCGTCCACATCGGATTGTCGAGGAAGCGCGGACCCGAAAGATAGAGCGGCACCTCCCACGTCGCGCCGATGAGCATACCGATCACGAAAAGGCGGCCAAGCGGCACGACAAACCACCGGCGATCTGCAAACTGAATAACAAAGGCAACGGTAAAGACCGCCAGCAGGATGGAAAAGTCCAAAAGCATGCCACGTGACTCCCTTAAGGGCTGCTGAGAGATCAGGGGTAACCCGAGGGCGCCCCAGCACGTGTAGATGCAAGCAAACGGCCTTAGCCTGGTAAAGCGCTTTTTGCGGTCAGAACCTCCGGTACAAGAACGGCGGTTTGAAGCGGTCGCCGCCGATCAATCCAGCGTATAGGACACAGATTCCCCCATCGAAGCGGTGTACGACCCCGTCGCCAAGGGCTCGCTCAGTTTGTCGTCGCCGTTGAGGCGATGGACCGCCATCTCCGCGGTCACGATCCCGTTCTCGAACTGACCCCGTTCCATCACGCAGTAGGTCCCGTCCCGACCGTCGAATGAACCGGTCAGAACACCCATCCCGACAAAGACGCTGGTGTGCTCATCGCGATAGGCGAGGGTGTAGGTGAGGGTCTCCGCGCCGACCAGGCGGCCACTATGCTGTCGTTTCACCTCCGCCCGTGAGAACTTGTTGGGTGCCGCCAACTCAATGAGGCTGTTCTCGTTCCAGCCCATCACATCATACGTACATTGAAGGGTCATTGTGTTCTCCTTAAAGCGATAGCGGCTCGCCTTAGGTGACTGCGAGGCGCAGCTCTTGTGGAAACGCGACATGGTTGAACCGCCAAAGATCAAAGATGCCAATCCGAGCGGCCTGCTCCACAAGGCTGTGTCTTTGCGGCACTTTAGCTTGGATCTCTACGAGCCGCCGGAGGAGCTCGCGGCGCTGGCGTCGAACATCTGGCATGTCCATTGGGCGCTTCCCGAAGGCGAGACCTATGAGCAAGAGAACCTTCCCCATCCTGTCCAACACATCGTGCTTGATCCCACCAGGGGGTCTGGTTTGTTCGGCTGCGGACGAAAGAGGTTTTCCTATACTGTATACGGAACGTCGCAAGTGATCGGGCTGAAGCTGCGGCCAGGCATGGGGCGAGCCTTCTATGATGGTCCGTTGGCCGCGATCACCGGAGAGCGGGTGCCACTTGGCGATCTCGTCGGCCTCGATGCGGATCGGCTGGTTGACCAGACCCGTGAAGGTGCACCGCTTGCTGATATCCTTCCGGGCTTCAAAGCCGCGCTTTGCGCCGTTGCCGGCGCCATCACGGAGCCTATGCGCATGGCAGGTGCAGCCGTTCGTCATATTGAGGCCGAACAAGATGTCCGCCGTGTCTCCGATGTGGCTGGCCATTTGGGCCTCGGCGTTCGGCAGACCCAACGGCTTTTTGCCGACTATGTCGGCGTGTCACCGAAATGGGTGATTGCGCGCTACCGCATGCTTGAAGCCGTCGACACGCTCAATGCCGGGGAGGCGATCAATCTATCGGCGCTCGCGCTCGATCTTGGTTATGCCGATCAGGCCCATTTCAGCAATCAGTTCAAAGACATTACTGGCGTTAGCCCCGCCGCCTATCTCAAGGCCTAGCCGTGTTGGCGCCTTGTCATGATCCGGATTCGGCTCGCTCGAAGGGGACGCTCATGGCAGCTGAAACGGGCTGCGACAAAGCGCGATGCCTCAACCATGCGCTTTTTGCTGCCTTGGGCGCCAGTTCCTTGGCCATTGCCGGTTGTGCTCTGCCGCGGTGACGCTTATCGAGCCTTCGATTTTTAGGAGCGCGCGCATGTCTGTTCTCGTCGACAAGAACACCAAAGTCATTTGCCAGGGTCTCACCGGCAAAACTGGCACTTTCCATACCGAGCAAGCCATCGCCTATGGCACCAAGATGGTTGGCGGTGTGGTGCCGGGCAAAGGTGGTCAGACATGGACCGGCGGCGGCGCGGCCGAGGGCGCGACGCTCCCTGTCTTTGGCGATGTGAAAGAGGCGATGGCAGAGACCGGCGCCAACGCGTCGGTGGTTTACGTCCCGCCGAAGTTCGCTGGTGCCTCGATCATTGAAGCGATCGAAGCGGAGATGCCGTTGGTCATCACCATCACCGAGGGCATTCCAGTGCTCGACATGGTCAAGGTCAACGATGCGCTGGATGGCTCGAAAACCCGCCTGATCGGCCCCAACTGCCCGGGCGTGATCACCCCCGATGAGTGTAAGATCGGCATCATGCCGGGCCACATCCACCGCCGCGGCTCAGTGGGCATTGTCAGCCGCTCCGGCACGCTCACCTATGAAGCAGTGCACCAGACCACTGCCGCTGGCCTTGGCCAGTCGACCTGCGTCGGGATTGGCGGCGACCCCGTGAAGGGCACCGACTTCATCGACGTCCTCAAGCTCTTCCTCGACGATGATGAAACCGAAAGCATCATCATGATCGGTGAAATCGGCGGCAGCGCTGAGGCGGATGCCGCAAAGTTCCTGGCTGAGCATCCGGTGAAAAAGCCAACGGTTGGCTTCATCGCCGGTGTCACGGCGCCTCCGGGCCGCCGGATGGGTCACGCGGGCGCCATCGTCTCGGGCGGCGCGGACACAGCGGAAGCCAAGATTGCGGCAATGAACGAAGCGGGTATCCGCGTCGCGCCGACCCCGGCGAGCTTGGGTACGACTCTTGTCTCCCTTCTTAACGATAACGCAGGGGCATAGCGTCTATCGGTATTGCGCCGTCCCTCGTGGCCGTTACATAGGGACGGTAAGGCTTCCGGGCCTTTTTCTCTCCACCACTGCGGTGGCCGGCACCGCCGCAGGCGACGTTAAGGTTTAGCCTCCATGGCCCATGACGGCAGCCGCGGCTCCGACTTCTCTTCCGGTCAGTCTGTTTCAGACATCTCATTTCTGTCTGGCGGCAACGCGGTTTATCTCGAACAGCAATTTGCCAAGTATGCGGAGAATCCGAACTCCGTCGATCCGGCGCTGCGGGCCTATTTCGATGCCTTCGGCGACGGGCAAGAAACGGCGAAGCGTAACGCGGCAGGCCCAAGCTGGCGCCGCGACGATTGGCCTGCGCGGGCCGGGGATGAGCTGACCGCGGCGCTCGGTGGCAACTGGGCAGCCATCGGCGATGCGCTGACCAAAAAGATCGAGAAGCAAAAGGCGGGCACTGGCGCGTCAGTCGAGGATGTGCGCGCGGCGGTTCATGATGCCGTCCGTGCCCTGATGCTTATTCGCGCCTACCGTGTGCGTGGGCATATGATTGCTAATCTCGACCCGCTTTCGCTGCGGGAGATTGAGGTCCATCCTGAGCTCGATCCGGCAAGCTATGGCTTCACCGATGATGACTATGATCGCGAGATTTTCCTCGACATGGTCTTGGGGTTAGAGCGCGCGACACTGCGCACGATCCTTGAAATCCTGCGCCGCACCTATTGCGGCACCTTCGCCATCGAGTTCACCCATATCACCGACCCGGATCAGAAGCAGTGGCTTCAGAACCGCATCGAGGGCATGGACAAAGAGATTAAGTTCACCCCTGAAGGCAAGAAGGCGATCCTCACCAAGTTGATCGAGGCTGAAGGATTTGAGAACTACCTCCACGTCAAATATCAGGGTACGAAGCGCTTTGGTATTGATGGCGGAGAGGCCATGGTTCCGGCGATGGAGCAGATCATCAAGCGCGGCGGTGCGCTGGGTGTGAAAGAGATCAGCCTCGGCATGCCGCACCGCGGACGCCTCAACGTTCTCGCAGCCGTGATGGGCAAGCCTTACCATCAGATTTTCCACGAGTTTCAGGGCGGCGCTGCTATTCCTTCCGATGTCGGAGGGTCTGGCGATGTGAAGTACCACCTTGGTGCGTCATCGGATCGCGAGTTCGATGGCAACAATGTCCATCTCAGCCTGGCGGCGAACCCCAGCCACCTTGAAGCTGTTGACCCGGTGGTGCTTGGTAAGTCCCGCGCCAAGCAGGACATGCTCGAGCCTGATCCGCGCAACAAGGTGCCGCGCACCCATGTCATGCCGCTCTTGCTCCATGGCGACGCTGCGTTTGCTGGCCAGGGCGTTGTTGCTGAGTGCTTCGGTTTCACCGCTCTCCGCGGCTACCGCACCGGCGGGACGATCCACCTCATCGTCAACAACCAGATCGGCTTTACGACCTCGCCGCGCTTCTCGCGCAGCTCTCCGTACCCGTCGGATGTGGCGAAAATGGTCGAGTCACCGATCTTCCACGTCAATGGCGACGACCCAGAAGCCGTTGTGTTCGCCGCGAAGGTGGCAACCGAGTTCCGGATGGAGTTCGGCCATGACGTCGTTCTCGATATGTGGTGCTACCGCCGCTTCGGCCACAACGAGGGCGACGAGCCGAGCTTCACGCAGCCGCTGATGTACGATAAAATCCGTACGCGCCGCTCAACCCGTGAGCTCTACGCTGATCGTCTGGTCCAAGAGGGCCTGGTGACCGAGGCCGAGGTTGAGAAGGAAATGGCGGATTTCCGTCAGTTCCTCGAAGACGAGTTCGAAAAGGGTAAGCCTTACAACCCGACGAAAGCTGATTGGTTGGACGCGCGCTGGAAGGGTTTCAAGCCGCCCCAGGACGATGATCGGCGAGGCGACACAGCGGTCGATGTCGCGAAGCTGCAAGAGATCGGACACAAGCTTGTCCATATTCCTGAGGGGCACACGGTCCACAAGACCCTGAAGCGGATCATCGATACCAAGCGGAAGAACCTTGAGGCGGGCGCTGATCTCGACTGGGCGACAGCCGAGGCCCTCGCGTTCGGATCGCTCCTCACCGAGGGTTACCGGGTTCGCCTTTCAGGCCAAGACTCCGTGCGCGGTACATTCTCCCAGCGCCATGCGAGCTTTGTCGATCAAAAGACCGAAGAGCGGTACACGCCACTTCAAAATCTGTCGGACGACCAGGCCGAGTTCGAGGTGATCGATTCAAACCTGTCCGAATTCGCTGTGATGGGTTTTGAGTATGGCTACTCGCTGGCTGACCCAACAACGCTGACCCTTTGGGAGGCGCAGTTCGGCGACTTCGCCAATGGTGCGCAGACCATCTTTGACCAGTTCATCTCATCGGCTGAGCGCAAATGGCTGCGGATGTCCGGTCTCGTCCTCCTCCTGCCGCATGGCTATGAGGGGCAGGGGCCGGAACACTCCTCTGCCCGGCTGGAGCGGTATCTGCAGGCTTGCGCGCAGGATAATCTCCAGGTCGCCAACTGCACGACGCCAGCGAACTACTTCCATATTCTCCGCCGTCAGATGAAGCGGGAATTCCGGAAACCGCTGATCCTGATGACGCCGAAGTCGCTGCTTCGTCATAAAAAGGCGGTGTCGACGTTCGAGGAGATGGGTCCAGGAAGCTCGTTCCACAGGGTGCTCTGGGATGACGCAGAGTTCCGTCCAGGCTCGACCCTCACCCTGCAACCCGATCACGAGATCAAGCGGGTCGTGATGTGTTCGGGCAAGGTCTATTACGACCTTCTTGAAGAGCGCGAAAAGCGCGGCCGCGACGACATCTATCTCCTCCGCGTGGAGCAGTTCTATCCGCTTCCCGCGGGCTCACTGATCAAAGAGCTCAAGCGTTTCACCGCCGCCGAAATGGTGTGGTGCCAAGAAGAGCCTAAGAACATGGGCGGTTGGTCCTTCATCGAGCCGAACCTCGAATGGGTGCTCGGCCAAATCGATGCGAAACATCCGCGTGCGCGCTATGCCGGTCGACATGCGTCGGCCTCCACCGCCACGGGGCACATGCAACAACACAGACAAGAGCTCGAAACCTTCCTCGAAGAAGCGCTCGGATAAGACAGGCAAAACACCATGGTAGAAATTCGCGTCCCCGCCCTTGGCGAAAGCGTCACCGAAGCCACGATTGGCCAATGGCTGAAAAAAGAAGGCGACAGTGTCTCTGCTGATGAACCTGTGGTGGAGCTTGAGACGGACAAGGTCTCCGTCGAAGTTCCCGCGCCGGCCGCCGGCGTCCTCTCGAAAATCACCGCGAAAGAGGGCGACACGGTCGAGCTCGACGCACTTCTCGGTGAGATCGGCGAGGCCAATGGCGCCGCGCCTGCTCCCTCGAACGGTGCGGCCGCTCCCGCGCCAGCGCCTGCTGCCGCATCCTCCGAGGGCGGAGAGCGTGTCGAGATCACCGCGCCATCGTCCGGCGAGAGCGTGACTGAGGCCGATATCGGCGAGTGGCTGGTGAAAGTCGGCGACTTCGTCAAAGTTGATGATCCAGTCGTTAGTCTTGAGACGGACAAAGCTGCCGTGGATGTCCCCGCACCAGTCAGCGGCACGCTTGTTGAAGTCAAAGCCAATGAAGGCGACACGGTGTCTGTCGGCGACGTGCTCGGCGTTCTGGTGGCGGGCGAGGGCGCCGCTGCCCCAGCCCCGCAGGCAGCTCCCGCGCCGGCCGCTGCTGCGTCGGCGGAGACTCCTCTTTCGCCAGCGCCGCGCCGCATCGTTGAGCAAAACAATCTCGACACATCGGCGATCGCTGGTACGGGCAAAGGTGGTCGGATCACCAAAGGCGACGCGCTTGAGGCGCTCAGCCAGGTCGGGACGCCTGCCGCAAAACCTGCCCAGGCCCGCCCATCGGCGCCGAAGGAGCTCGGCGAACGCGAGGAGCGGGTGAAGATGTCCCGCCTGCGTCAGACGATCGCCCGGCGCCTCAAGGAGAGCCAAGAGATCGCAGCGCAGCTCACCACCTTTAATGATGTCGACATGACCGGCGTCATGGAGGCGCGGAAGCAGTACAAAGAGCTTTTTGAGAAAAAGCACGGCGTCAAGCTCGGCTTCATGTCGTTCTTTGTGAAGGCCTGTATCCAGGCCCTGCGCGAGGTACCTGAGGTCAACGCCGAAATCGATGCTACCGATATCATCTACAAAAATCACTATGATGTCGGTATTGCGGTGGGCACGGACAAAGGCCTGGTCGTGCCGGTGTTACGCGACGCGGACATGAAGTCGATCGCCCAGATTGAAAAAGAGATCGCCGATTTCGGTCGCCGGGCCCGCGATGGCGAGCTCAAGCTTGAAGAGATGCAAGGTGGCACCTTCACCATCACCAATGGTGGTGTCTACGGCTCGCTGATGTCGACGCCGATTCTCAACATGCCGCAGTCGGGTATTCTCGGTATGCACCGTATTGAGAAACGCCCGATTGTTGTTGGCGACGAGATCAAGGTGCGTCCGATGATGTATCTGGCACTCAGCTATGACCACCGGATTGTCGACGGCAAAGGCGCGGTGACGTTCCTTGTTCGGGTCAAAGAGAATCTCGAAGATCCCCAACGGCTTCTGCTCGATCTCTAAAGATACCGCTTATCGGCTCTTTGCTGTTGACCCGAGCACCTATCGCCAGTCTTCTAAGGGCTGGTGAGCAGCACGTCAGGGTTAATGGTCGCGGCATGGGGGTTGCGACATCCAAACATATAACAACGCGCGAACAATAGCGGTGTTGAGCCCAAGGCTTCTTTAGCCGCTCTTGGGCAAACTCTCGGTGACACGCGATGGTGGTGTGATAAGGTCCGATGGATGGGTAGGAACTGGTGCATATTGGGGGCAGTGGTCTGCGGTCTCGCAGGATGCATGACCCGTGCACCGGACGCAGAGGAAGGTCTCGCTGGCGGCATCACCGAGGGCGTCTTGGCGCCGCTTGAGGATGTCAATTTCCGCCGCGAAGAGATCCCGGAAATTCTCCAAGGTTTACAAGTGTATGAGAAGCCTGTGCCGACCAGTTGCGGCGGCATTGCGGCGGAAATTGCTGAGCTCGAGCTCTATGTCGGCTCCGACCTTGATGAGGTGCAGGTGACCGAAGACGGGCTCAGTTTGCGCGGCCAGATCACCGACTATGCCGACGATCAGGCCTATTCCTACATCGCTGGGTTCACCACCGACTTTATCCCATTTCGGAGCATGGTGCGGCGTGCAACCGGCGCCAATGCCCATGATCGGGCCATCCGGAAAGCCTATCGGAATGGCCGCCTGCGTCGATCTTACCTCAAAGGGATCGGATTTGCACTCGGCTGCGCGAGCCCAGCGGCGCCCTTTTTCCCATCCGCCGCGCCTCGCGATGAGCAGCAGGGCGGCGATGAGACCTTCGAGTTTATGGCCATTCCGCCAGCCTGGTAAGGTCTTGCGCCCGACGCCTGGGTCGGCGACACCCTCCTCAGAACTTCACGCGGAGGTGGTATGGCGGACAAGGTCTATCAGGATGCAACGGCGGCGCTTGAAGGACTGACCTTCGACGGCATGACGGTGATGGCCGGAGGTTTCGGCCTTTGCGGAATTCCAGAAACATTGATCCTTGCACTGCGCGATTCCGGCGCCAAGGATATCGCTGCTATCTCCAACAATGCAGGCGTGGATGACTGGGGTCTGGGCCTGCTGCTGCAGACCCGGCAGATCAAAAAGATGGTCAGCTCTTACGTCGGTGAGAACGCGACGTTCGAAAAGCAGTACCTGTCCGGCGAGCTTGAGCTTGAGTTCAATCCGCAAGGCACCCTAGCGGAGCGCATCCGCGCGGGCGGTGCGGGCATCCCTGCGTTCTATACCAAAACCGGGGTCGGGACGAAGATCGCGGAAGGCAAAGAAGAGCGCGAGTTCGGCGGTGAACGTTATATTATGGAGACGGGCCTCACCGCGGACTTGTCAATCGTCCGTGCATGGAAGGGCGACCGCGAAGGTAACCTCATGTACCGGAAGACAGCACGCAACTTCAATCCGATGATGGCAACGGCAGGCAAAGTCTGCGTCGTCGAGGTTGAAGAGCTGGTCGAGGTCGGAACGATTGATCCTGACCACATTCATACGCCCGGCATCTTCGTCGACCGCATCATCGAAGCGAAGCAGGAAAAACGTATCGAACAGCGCACGGTGCGTGAGGCGAGCTAGCCATGTCAGCGACACTCGCCATCCCTCCCGTGATGCCCAGCGCGTCGTTCACGCCGTTCTCGATGTTGACCTATCGGAACCAGTCCCTTGACGCGGTGTTCTACGACTTGGGTGTGCTGACGAGTGAGGAGATCAACCAGGCGCGTGGACTGAGTTTGGCAGAAGGCCGGGTCCTTCGGGTTGAGCCTGGTCGCGGCACGGGTGTGAAAGACCTGGGTTCCGCCAGAGAGGTGCTCTCGTCTCCCAGCGACATCCCGCGCCATCTCGCGGTGGCTGGTGTGGGGAGTTCCGTGGTCGGAACAGCGGCCTTTGCCCGCAATGTGGCGGAGGCTGTGGCCGCGCCGGTGGCCGCGGTCGTGTCCGGCTACGGCATGCGGGACCTTTTGTCAGAAGCCTTAGGCGGTTGGTTCTGGTTCCGAACGCTCAACAAGGTTCACCGGGCAACAGAAGATCTCGCGGCGTCCCGCGGCCAGTCTTACCAGCCCTTTGCTTCGGCCGGTTTTCTGGGTGCGGACACGGCTGCGCTTCGGACGCTCTTTTCCGCGGATGAGCCCCTCTTCGAAACGGTGGTGGGCCATTCGAAGGGCAATCTTGCCATCTCCGAGGGCCTTTATCAGGCGGGGGATGCCGCGACTGATCTTTTAGAGAGTGCACGGATCATCACCATCGGCGCTGCCATCTATATGCCCGATGATGCAAAGACTGTTGTCGATGTCATGGGCGAGCTTGATGGTTTCGGCCTGATGAATTCCCATGCCGATGTCACCATCGATATCACCATGCCGCGCGCGTGGCACCACACCAACACCGCAACCTGGTGTCCGCTCGACGTAGTGGACGCCGTGAGACAAGCGATCACTTTTGACGCAAGGAGGTCATGACCCATGCCTTGGACCCGTGATGAGATGGCGGCCAAAGCCGCCGGCGAGCTGCAAGATGGTTTCTATGTAAATTTGGGGATTGGCATCCCGACCCTGGTGGCGAACCACATCCCTGACGGAATGGAAGTGACGCTTCAGTCCGAGAACGGCATGCTGGGGATGGGGCCGTTCCCGACCGAGGACGAGGTCGATGCCGACCTCATCAATGCAGGTAAACAGACGATCACGGAGCTTGATAAGACGAGCTTCTTCTCGTCCGCTGACAGTTTTGGAATGATCCGTGGAGGACATATCGACCTCTCCATCCTCGGCGCGATGGAGGTGAGTGAGGGCGGCGACCTCGCCAATTGGATGATTCCGGGCAAGATGGTCAAAGGCATGGGCGGCGCAATGGATCTCGTCGCCGGGGTCAAACGCGTCGTTGTCTTGATGGATCACACCTCGAAAAAGGGTGATCCCAAGCTGTTGAAAGAATGCTCGCTGCCGCTCACCGGCGTGGCTTGCGTTGACAAAGTGGTCTCAAGTCATGCCGTCTTTGACGTTGATAAAGCGGCAAAAAAACTCAAACTTCTCGAAATGGCGCCCGAAGTGACTATCGACCAGCTGCGTGAGATCACCGAAGCAAGTTTCGATGGGTAAGAAGACGCGTCATGCTGATTAACCTTCGATCTGTCAGTGTCCTGGCTTCTCTCGCGGCGCTGTCTTTCCTGTCGGGATGCGGCGGCAGTTCGCAACCTGCCATCACGCTCGATGGCTGGGAGGATATTCAGATCGGTGCTGATGCATCGACCATCCAGCACTACATTGACGAGAACACACGCGTTTATGACGTCTTTGGGAAGTGCACAAACTATCAGGGTCTCAAGGACGGACCCAGAGCACTGTCCGTGACCGTCCATAACGCGACACGATCGATCGTCGAAGTTGAAATCGGTGGCGTAGCAAAGCTCAACACCGTCGATGGTCTTGGTCTTCGAGCTAAGCCCGCTCAAGTGCCATACAAGCTTCCGCTCGGGCACACCGTCGTGACACCGGAATCCTATACAGGGAACGGGGTTACCAGGTCCAATATGGGCACGGTGTATCTGAACTGGAAAAGCGGCCCGCCATCAAACCAGGGCTATGCTCAGGCTTTGCGCTATGAAGCCTACCGGGAGAGCTCAAGTTTGAGGGCGATATCGGTCGGCCGTTACAACGCTATCGGTGATCGTATTTGTGACTGAGCTTGTGCGTTCTGTTGAGGCGCGTAAGAGCGCGATCCCGGAGGCATCCTCTTGAAATCCGGCGTAG
>JBCDLG010000044.1:0-25538 GCA_038745625.1 Pseudomonadota bacterium
CGGATCGATCACCGATGGCGCGCAAGGTTCCGCTGGTGACGACGTCAATGCAGGCGGCACAACCCTAAGTGCGACCACCACCATCGTTCTTGATGATCAGACCCATGACTTTGGTGGCGCGGTCAACGCCTCGGGTACAACCGTCACGCTTGCCGATGCCAACAGCATAGCGCTTGGCGACATCGATACCGCTGGAACACTGACGGTCGTCGCGGTATCCGGATCAATCGATGATGGCGCAGCGGCTGGTACAGGTCTTGATATCGACGCTGGCGGCGCTGACCTCACGGCGGGCGGCAACATCACGATCAACGATGCCAGCAATGTCATTGGCGGAACGTTCACGGCCTCCGGCGACAATTTGGTTTTGGACTTCGCCGGCGTCGCCCCGACCATCGCTAGCATCGTCGCGGGCGGCAATCTTGCGCTCGAGGTCGATGGGATCCTGACCGGTGGACCTTTCGACGTGACCGGCACATCGACTCTCACCAGCAACAATGGCTCGATCACGCTGCTCGACAGTGCCAATAACGTCTTTGGCGGCGTCGTGACCGCCAATGCCGAAGACGCCATCACCATCCTGACCGACGGCGCGCTGAGCGCGGACGCAACAGCCCAAGCGGCAGGCGGTCTCGACAGCGGCAACATCGTGATGCTGACCGCTGGCGGCAATCTCACAGCATCGGCGCTCGGCAACGACATCAACCTGACCGGCGCCAATGTCTCCCTTGGCGCGATTGATGCGCTCGAAGATGCCGCCAACGCTGGTGGCAGCTTGATGGTGACGGCGACGGCCGCCGCTGGGACCATTGATGGCACGCCTACAGGCGACGTGACTGTGGAGGGGCTCACGTCACTGAACGGACCTGGCGGTGTGTCCTTGGTCGACGCCAGCAATGATTTTGTTGGTGGTGTGACGGTCTCGGCGCTCCTTGGCGCGATTGCTCTGACGGACGCCAATGACCTAACGATCACGTCACTGATCATTGGGACAGATCTCGCCAATGATCTCGATCTCACGGCGGGAGGCACGCTGACGACAGCAGCGATCCTTGCCAATGATGTCACCCTCAACGCGAGCACGATCGCGACGCCAGGTGTGACGACGCAGAACGGCGGGGCGCTGATCTTCACCGCAGATACAGATATTAGCGGCGCGACCATCGCCTTCGATATCGCTGGCGACAGCACGTTCACCAGCAACAACGGCTCGATCTTGCTCGAAGACGCGACCGACATGTTCGGCGGTGCCATCGCAGCGGCAGCGCCCAGCGCGACCGGCTCGGTGACCATCAACCTTGCAGGCGACCGGACGATCTCAGCGCAGGCTGGTTCAGCGGGCAGCACCACCGCAAGCAACACCGTGAACGTCACGGCAGGCGGTATGCTGACCATCACAGAGGTGCTCGGCAATGGGGTCACCGTTCGGGGGACCGACCTCACGCTCTTTGACGTGGACGTGGAAGGGACGCTGGTCGCCGAAGCGACGCTTGGGGCGATCACGGATGATACGGCGGTAGGTTCTGGCTCTGACGTCAACGTCACCGGCACGTCGAACTTCACAGCCGTCACCGACGTCACACTCGACGACGCAACCAATGACTTCGGCGGCGCGGTCACCGTGACGGCGACCAATGGCGCGATCACGATCGCCGATGCCAACGCGCTGACGCTGATCGCACGCGCCGGCACATCGGGTAGCATCACGTCTGCCAATACTGTTGATGCAACAGCGAACGGTCTTCTGACGATCACGGAGGCATTGGGCTACACGGTCAACGCGACGGGCGGTAGCGTGAGCCTAGGCGCGATCAACGCCCAGCAGGACGGCATTCTGACTGGCGGTGACCTGACTGTCGTCGCCAACACAGGATCGATCGATGATGATGCGACCGGCGATCTCGCGGTGGCAGGCGATGCCTCCTTCACGGCGCAGACAGATGCGACATCAATCACGATCGATAACGCTGCCAACGCGATTGGCGGTACCCTGACTGCCGATGGTCACGACGTCACGTTCGACTTTGCGGGCGGCTCGCCCACCATCGCCAGTATCCTTGCCAGCGGCGTCCTTAATCTTGAAGCTGACGGCGACCTTTCAGGCGGTTTCCTCCAGGTGACCGAGGCGGCAAACCTCACCAGCAACGCGGGCTCGATCAGCTTCACCGACAGCGCCAACAACAGCTTTGGCGGACTGGTGACAGCCCTTGCCGATGGCGCGATTGATCTGCGTTCAGACGGGCCGATCAACGTCGCGGCAACGGCGCAAGCATCGGGCGGACTTGATGCCAGCAACACGGTCACGATCATCTCACAAGGCACGCTCGACGCATCGGCGCTTGGCAACACGATCGACCTGACTGGCACATCGGTGAGCGTGGGCGAAGTCGACGCACTGGCCACGGCCGGAAGCCTCGGCGGTGATCTGATGGTGACGGCGACGGACACGACCTTAGCGAACGCAACGATTGACGACGCGGGCGTCGGCGACGTGCTGGTTCAGGGCACCACCAACCTGGTCGGGCCAGGCGGCATCGCGCTGGATGACGCAAGCCATGATTTCGTCGGTGCTGTGACGGCTTCGGCGACATCGGCGACAGGTTCCGTCGTGCTCGTCGATGCCAATGCGTTGGAGATCGCCAGTGCTGTGGCTGGCGACCTTGCGGCGCTGGAGGCCGGCAACAGCATCGATATCACGTCGGGTGCGCTCTTAACGGCCACCATCGCCCAAGGTCGCGACATCACGCTCGAAGGCACAAGCGTGGTGCTGGGCAGCGTCGAGACAGGCCTTGATGGCGCGCTGGCTGGCGGGTCCTTGATGGTGACCGCCAACACTGGGACAATCACGGACAATGCAGCGATCTTGATCGCGGGCACGTCGCAACTCATGGCCGACGGTGATGTCACGATCGATCAAGCGGGTACGGACTTTACGGGTGCCGTGACAGCAACGTCGACCAATGGCGCCATCACCCTGACTGACCTTAATCAACTGACCGTGACGGCGTTGGCTGGCACCATCGGGAACTTGACGGCCGCCAACAGCGTGGAGATTGTCGCTGGCGGTGACCTTGTGGCGACGCAAGCGCGCGGCAACGCCATTGATCTTGAGGGCACCAGTGTTGATCTCGGCGATATCGACGCGCTTGAAGACACGCTCAGCGCTGGCGGCTCGCTGATGGTGATGGCCAACAGCGGTGCGATCACGGACAGTCAGGCCATCCTGGTTGACGGCACGTCGCAACTGACCGCACTCGGCGACATCGTCGTCGACGAGGTGGGCACTGACTTTGTCGGTGCCGTGACGGCAGTTTCCACCAGCGGCGCCATCAGCTTGGCTGATGCGAATGATCTTTCTGCCACAGCGCGCGCAGGAACCAGTGGTGCTGTCACTGCAGCAAACACAGTCGTTCTCGATGCGGCTGGCGTCCTCACTGCAACAGAAACCCTTGGCTACACGGTGGATCTCTCAGGGTCTAATGTCAGCCTCGGCGATGTTGCGACAGAGCAAGATGCCGTGATGACGGCGGGAAGCGGCGCCCTCACGGTGATCGCTGACACCGGTTCGATTGATGACGATACGGCGGGTAGCCTCAATGTGGCTGGCGATGCGTCGTTTACCGCCGCGATGCCAGGGACATCGATTGTTGTCGATGGTGTTGGGAACACCGTTGGCGGCGTGGTCACAGCCGATGGCAATGACATCACCTTCGCCTTTGCCGCAAGCCAGGTGATGGGGGCTGTTCGCGCGACCGGCAATCTTATTTTGTCAGCAGTCGGCGCTTTATCCGGCGGGCCGCTCGACGTTGATGGTGCGACCCAGCTGACAAGCTCAACAGACTCCATCAACTTTGTTGACAGCGCCAACAGCTTTGACGGTCTGGTCACGGCGAACGCGGACGGATCGATTGACCTCTCAGGCGGCGCAACGAACCTCACCGTCGATGCGACCGCAGGCACCGAGATCGATCTTGCCACCACAGCAGCGCTGGATGTGACGTCGTCGGGCGGCGCCACGACCCTCGATGGCGGGACGGTCGCGATCACGTCGGTTCAGGCGTCGAGCCTTGATGCCATGGCAAGCGGCGACATCACCGGCGGGGCGGCGATCGTCACAGGTCTGACGGATCTCACCAGCTCCTCCGGCACCATCAACCTGACCGGGACCAATTTCCAAGGGCAGGTCACCGCGACCGTGGCCAGCGCATCGGGCGCAGTCACCCTCTCAGATGTGGCTGATCTTGATGTGATCGCGACGGCCGGCACCACGGGAGCGCTGACCGCGGCGAACACGGTCGACGTGACCGCGGCCGGGCAACTGACCGTGGCTGGTCTGGCCAACGATCTCACGGCGGCAGGCAGCAGCGTCGTTCTGGGCAACGTTGACGTCTCGGCCGATACGCTCGGTGCAGGCGGTGCCCTGATGGTGACGGCCGACACCGGCAGCGTCACCGACACCGGACCCGTTCTTGTGGCTGACACGACGACCGTGAACGCAGCGAGCGATATCGTGTTGGACAACGCCGCGAATGACTTCGCGGGTCTTGTCACAGCGACGTCGACCGGCGGCTCGGTCACCATTGCTGACGCCAGCGCCTTATCAGCCGTGCTGTCGGCCGCAGGCGACGCAAGCGCTTCGGCAACGGGCGATCTGACAGCAACAGCCGATGCTTCATCCGTGGTCCTCTCGGGCTCTATGGTCCAGCTGGACGATATCGACGCGGCGGGCGATCTGACGGTGACGGCAACGGCGGGCGGTATCACCGATGGCGCAACGATGACAGCGGGCAGCGACGTTGATGTCGGCGGCACCACGCAGCTCATCGCGACAGCAGCTGTTGAGCTCGACGACACCACCAACAATTTCGGTGGAACCGTCAGCGCGGCAGGATCGGCAGTGACGCTGACGGATGCGGACGGTTTAGAGATCGCCGATATCGACACGGCCGGTGATCTGGTGGTTACCGCCGTCACCGGTTCGATCACGGACGGTCTGGCGATAGCTGTTGGCGACGATATCAATGTCGGCGGCGATGCGACTTTCACTGTCACCAGCCCGGCGGCTGGATCGTCGATCACAATTGATGACACGACCCATGACTTTGGCGGGACGGTTACCGCTTCCGGACTGAACGTCACCTTGGGCTTCAGCGGCGATCAAGTGCTTGGCAGCGTCACAACCGCAGGCGACTTCGCTGTGACGACCGACGGCGACCTCAGTGGCGGTCCGCTGGTGGTGGGCGGCACAACGAGTCTCGCAAGCACAGCTGGGTCTTTGAGCTTTACCGACGCAGGAAACGGCTTCTCCGGTCAGGTCACAGCGGATGCGGCCCAAGACGTGAGCCTGGCCGACAGCGGCGATCTTGACGTCGTCGCGATCGCGGGCGGAACCGTGGATCTCTCAGCAGGCGGTGCGTTGTCAGCGGATACGACGGGTGGCGCCACGACGCTCACGGGCAACACGATCAACATCGTCTCCATCTCCGCGTCATCCCTTGATGCCATCGCGACCGGCGCGATCACTGGCGGCAACGCATCCGTCAGTGGTGTGACGAGCTTGATCAGTACAAACGACGCGATCATGCTCACAAACAACGCCTTCATCGGTCGTGTCACGGCTACAGCCGCTGGCGCCATCGATCTCACGCAGACGGCTGACCTCAGTGTCGAGGCTACAGGCGAGACACTGACGCTCTCTTCAGACGGCATGCTGACCACGACGGCCACGGGTACGACCGTCAGCCTCAACGGCGGGGACGTCGCCATCGAGACCATCACTGCGTCGCAAGCGCTTAGCGTTGTCGCGAGCAACACGATCACCGGCGGTGTTGTCGATGTAGCCACCTCAACGGATTTGACCGCCGGCGGCGACATCGATCTTTCCTCTACGAGCAATCGTTTTGGCACGGATCTCAGCACCATGGGCGCCAATATCAGCATTGGCACATCCGGCGACTTCACGCTCGGTATGACCAACGCTTCGGGTGACTTCACCGTGGTCACCGATGGCAGCATTGCTGACGGCGCTTCTCCAGTGATCGTCGCGGGACGCAGCGATATCACAGCAGGCGGCAGCGTCATCCTCGACAACACCGCGAACGATTTTGGCGGCGGGGTTTCAGCCACGGGAACGTCGATCGAACTCGCCGATGCCAACAGCCTGGCGCTTGGCAATATCACCACAGCGGGCACCCTTCGGATCGTCTTTGACGCCGATCGCGCCGCATCGCCAGACACCGACGTGCAACTAACGGATGCTGACGGTACGATGATCATGGTCGATGGCGCCACGGACATCAGCACCGGGCTTGACGCCAGCACGTCAATCTTGAGCGACGCTGGCGGGCCGAGCATCAATCTCGATAACGCGACCCACCGCTTTGCAGGCGGGCTCGCACTGCGGCGGATCGGCGGCAGCGCCTTTGTGAGCGAAACAGCGGACGCATCCACCACCGCGCTCACCCTCAGGAATCTCGAGGTGGGCGAGGATCTCACCATTCAAACCGGTCGCAGTGTTGTTTTGGTCGGCCGCCTGACGTCAGAAGAGAACGGTGTCTTTGGCCTCGAGCCGCGCCTCACCAGCGGCCAGTCAAGCGCTTCTTTTGCCGCTGAACAGGGCACGGATGGATTGGATGAAGCGTCGTTCCATCTGTTCATTCCCGATGGCGCCACCTGGACCTTCGACACCACCGCGGGCGGATCTTCGGCGACGGGGGCTGACATCCGGATCGATCGTCCTGTCGATAGCCTAGGATCGCTCTCTTTGTCGGTGGATGACATTGGCACCCGCCAAGACAACGCAACAACCACCGGCTCGCTGTCGCTCGCTGCGGGCACAGCCGGGGAGGTGAGGTTCCGCGACTTTGTCGGCGCCAATAGGCCTCTCGGGCTCGTCAGGGTCTTGACGGCTGGTTCGGCGTTCATCGGCTCCACGCGAGCCACATCGCCGGTGGATGAGGAGGACGATGCCTTCCTCATGGCACGGAACGCCAATCCTGTCTCGAACGCCGATCTCAACCTCCGCGATTTCTTCTACGCCGCATCGCTGTCGTTTGAGGACGTGACGGGCAATGCCCAGGTGTTGGTGCCGCAAGTTCATGCCAATAACGGCTTTGAGTTCTTCGGTCTCAACGTCACCGGCGGCGACGGCAGCTTTGAGGGCGGCACGCTTGATGGCCGCGGCATCTCCGGCTTCGCTTTTGGCGGCTCACCGGACTTCCTTGAAGTGTTCGGCGGCATCGCACCGAGCGGCGGGGATATCATCCGCGGCGCCTCAGCGGGGCTGGTCGCGGACGGGATCAACATCTCGTCACGGACGACCTTCAATGGCTGTCAGGTCGGCGACACATCGACCTGTATCAACCTCGACATCCCCGTCGTTGTGACCGCGCCGCAGAACACGCTGACGGTGGATACCGTGGCGATGGACGATCCCAATGACAGCAACTTCTTGGCCTTTGGCAATGAGCAGCTATGGGCCAACCCCCCGACGTTCTTTATCCTCGCGCCGCTTCCCGCGGCGACAGAAGAATGAGGTGCATCATGCGTCTGTTTCTCCCTCTCTCCTTGTCACTCGCCATCCTGTTCGGGGCGGCGCACGCGCAGCGCTTTGACTGCGATGAGCTCGAAGCCAACCTCGAGGGCGCGCTCCTCGATGGTTTTGGTGCGAACTATTATGAGGAACGCGTCGCGCTTGAAGAGCTCCTGACGGAGTATGACAGGGACGCCGATACACAGTGTCCGGACCTGCCATCGCGATCGCGGATCCTGATGCACCGCGCGTTGTCCGAGAGCAATGTGCGTGAGTTCGCTGCGGCCAATCAGCTCTTTGACCGTGCCGAGGTGGCGCTCGATGAATCCGAACAAGACGACCGTGAGCGCGACGAGGTCTTCCTCACAATCTTCCGTGTTTTGCATGACCTCAACCAGCGCTCCGAACTGCGTGCGATCATTGAGACCACGCGGCTGGACGAAGCCGCTGATCAGCTGGCGCGGACAAGCGCCCGCGGAGAGGGCGGGGGGTCAGAAGTCGTGGCCTATGTCTCCAGCCTACCGAGCTATATTCGCGCGTCGCTTCTTTACACTGCAGGATGTTCGTTGATCGACGATAACGATGAGCGATGCGCGTCGCGCTTCGACGCCGCCGATGAAATCAGCACGGCAATTGGGCAGATCGACCAGGGCACCTTCGCATCGCTCGAACGGACCGTCCTGCCGCGCTACCGCGTCCTGGAAGCACAGATCTTCCTCGCGCGCGATGATTTTCAGTCAGCTGAAGAGTCGATCAACGAGGCCATTCGCGGTTGGCGCGGCACCAACCTCGGCCGCACGCCGCTCTCCGCGCGGGCGTATTTCCTCAAGGGCCGGATCGAGATCGAATGGGGCCTCGCCGATGGTCGCAACAGCCTGATTGAGCGCGGTCTCGACAGCTATCGGCAGGGTATCGCTATTCTCGAGCAGTCCCCCGGAGCGATGGATTTCGACATTGTCTGGCCATTCCTGAAAGCGGCCTACGATCTCGCGCAAGAGGATCCAGCGAGGCAAGACGCACTCTATGCCGAGATGTTCCGTGCCATTCAGATCATTCGCTCCACCGAAGCATCGCGTTCTATCGCTGCGGCGGTGACGGATTACACGGTGGGCCTGCAGGAGAATTCGGGTGCCAACCGCCGCTATCGTGCTTGGCAGGGCGCCGAAGAGGAGGTGCAGAACCTTCGTGCGGAGCTGGCCTTCATTGAGCGGACGTTTGGCCAGGACAGCGATCAGGCTCGGATCCAGAACAGGGAGATCGTTGAGGCCCGGCGCGAGGCTGATCGCCGTCGCCGCGCGTTTGAACGTCGGGACAATGACAATCTCGCCGAGCGCCTGCAGCAGCCCGTGGTACCGCGTGAGATCATCGACGAACTCGCCAGTGATCCATCGGGCGACGCCGCCTACCTTGTCACGGCGTCGGGCGAGTCGAACACTGGCTTTGTCTTCTTGATCGATGGCGAGGGCATGCGGGTGCACGAGTTTGAAAACCCAGTGCGGGACTCGCGGCAGGGCCGACTGCCGGAGCTCAAGCGGGATATCAATGAGCTGCGCCGGGCGACCCGCATCGAAGATCCGCGTTATGTCAATCGGTTCAAGGTCTGGATCGCCCATGAAATTTACGAGCGGCTTTATGGTCCGTTGGCAGAGAGTGGTCGAGCACTGCCAAGCTATCCGGCAGTCTACACCACATCGATTGGTCCGATGGAGGAGTTACCACTCGCTATGCTGATCACGGAGGACCCCGAAGTCCGTCGCGGATCACCGTCTTATCGCGCGATCATCGAACGCGACGATTACACGGGCTTTGCTTGGCTCGGCAATGATATCGCTTTCACTTACCTGCCAGCCATTCCCAATTTTGTGGCGCTCAGCCGGGCTGGGGAGCGCGAGACAGAGACGCGAGCGCTGCTCGCCGGCGGTTTTGTTCGCGAGGCAGACTATGCGGAGCGTCTTCGCGCCACAGTGGGGGATCGTCCTGGGTGCGACCGCTTTGTCGAAGCGGTCACAGATCTTGATGAGCTCCCCGATACCGAGGACCACCTGGCCGAGGTCAGTGACATCGTCGGCAATGCTACAGTGAGAAGCGGCGCCGCCTTTTCCAACGCCCTGCTGCGGGAGATGTCTCGGACGAAGGAGCTTGAGAGCTATGGCGTTATCCATCTCTATACGCATGGCTTCCTACCGCCGAAGAACACTTGTGTCGCGGATCCTTTCATCGTCACCACCGCTGATGCACCGAACGGCGACGTGCAGGAGATCCCTGGCTTCTTGACGGCGCCCGAGATTGCCAAGCTCGATATGAACGCCCAGCTCGTCTTTGTCTCAGCCTGCAACTCTGCTGGTGCCCAGGTGGATACATTCGGCTCAGCTGGCAATCAGGACGCGCGCGCCGAGAGCCTTTCAGGTCTCGCCCGTTCGTTCTTGCAGGCAGGCGCACGCTCTATCGTCGTGGCGCATTGGACCGTCTACGAACAAGAGACGCGGGAGCTTGTCCAATCCTTCTACCGCTACGCGCGCGACGGTGACACCACGATTGCGGGCGCGCTGCGCGACGCCGCGGGCGATGTGCGATCCACACCGCTGACGTCTCATCCCATCTACTGGGCCGGGTTCGTGGCCGTGGGCGCCGGCGGTCAAGTGCTGGAGCTCGGCACCTCCGGTGACGAGGTTAGCACCGCCGCGCTACCGAACGACCAAGGCCAGATCATTCAGTAGAGCGAGCTATTCGTTTGAGTTGCGCGGTTCGACCAAGAATTTGTCAAAAGCGTAGTTCAACCGGCTCACCCCGGCCAAGCCTTCTTCAAGCCTAGCGGCGAACACATCAGCCCGCTCATAGAACACTGGCGGCTCGTCAAAGAGCGGCTGATCGGTGAGCAAGACATAGGCCGTGAGCGGACCACTGGGATCATCAATAGTCTCAGGGAAAACGGTGCGGATCCCGGAAATGAAGCCTTCTAGCGTGCCCTGGAGGCGGCTCCAGTCGTCACCGAGCTCCACCGTTTCTTGTGACGCGCGGTCGAATAGCGTTTGGGTGGGCGAGCCAACACCCGTGTTCGGCCCTGCAAGATAGGAGCGCCTGATCTCAGCCGCTGCATCGGGATTCTCGCCGCGCCGAGGGATCGTTCGCGGCAAGAAAATCTGGACGCCGCCCCAGGGGTAGACGGTGAAGACAGTGACATAGCCCGTTTGCACCTCCTCGCCGACATCCAGATAAAGACCAACATCGTCGACGAAAGGCGACACGATATCCAACTTGGTCGGCGCGATCCCGAAGCGTTCTGCTGTCTCATAAGGATAGATCGTGAGCTGATCTGTGGGCCCGCCATAAGAGGTCAGCACCTTACCCACGAAACACTGCGCTTTGTAGCGCCGCAACCATCCGCCGACATAATCACCGCACCGCTCCGGCGCATCGGCCAGATCGTCAAAGAGATCGGGAAGCCCGTCCGTAGGACGCGACACGATCGCGGGCCGCTCAGTTGTGGGCGTTGTCACGGGGCTGGTCGCGGGCTCCGAGACCTCCGGCCCGGTGACATCGGGCGAGGGCTGCGGCAACAAAAAGAAGATAAAACTAAGCGCCGCTGCTGCGACCACCACCACCGCGCCACCCAAAACGGGAAGCACAGGGAAGGGTTTCGGTGCCTGGTTTTCGCCGGGACGAATAACCGTTGAGGTCTGTGAAGCGACAGGTGTTGCAGAAACGGGGGGCTCCGACTGCTGATCTTGACCCAAGCCCGCCGACGAACCGATCACCGTCGCATCGTCATCGTCGCTCGGCGAGAGAAAGCTCGCAGGCTCAGGCGCAGGCAGCTCCATGATCTCTTTGGAGTGCAAGAGATCAATCAGATGGCGAGCGCTTTGGATCCGATCGGACGGTTTCGGACCCGTCAGCTGGCGGATCACCTCAGCCAGGCGAGGCTGAAGGCCTTCAAGGTTCGGCCACATATCCGCGCCGCGCTCGTCAAGCGCTTGCGGATTGCCGCGTGCCGCCGCCAGCAGCGTCATCCCGAGACTGTAAAGATCAGTCTGTTCGGTGATGATGTTTTGAAACTGCTCTGGCGGCGAATACCGGCGCTTGCCCGCAAAGCTGTCGCCAATGATGGAGACATCCGCATCCTCATCGCGGGCAATGCCGAAATCGATGATGACTGCTTCGGCGGGGTCCGAGCCGCGGAGAATGATGTTGTCTGGCGAAAGATCGCGGTGGAAAATGCGCCGCTCATGCACCGCGGCGAGACCGCTTGCCAGGCGTTCGGCCAGCGTCAGCAGGATCGAGGCCGGGATCGGCCCTTGCTGCTTCATCAGCTTCGCCAAGGTGGGGCCATCGACGAAGTCCATCAGGATAAAGATGAAAGGCTGCCCGTCGAACACCGCCTGCTGCGGCAGGTGATACTCGACAATCGCCGGGTGCTGAACTTTCCTGAGCTCCGCCTCTTTCTCAAGCAGCTTGGTGTAGTCGGTCTGGGCGACATGTTCTGGCCGCATGATTTTGAGCGCGAGGTCACGGCCGCTGTAATTGGTCGCCTTATAGACCTCCGACAAACCACCCATTCCGACGCGGTCCTGGATCGTGTAGTTGCCGATGACCACCGCGCCCTTGGGTAGGAACGGCTCATCGGCCGATCGCTCGGGCGTCCCCGGGGTGCTGTTCCCGAAAAGGCCGAAAAAGGTACGCTTGGACTGATCCATGAGGCTTCCTGATGGGCGTTGTGGGGGCGTTATCGCTCTCACGCGACGCGCTGTCCAACACCAATGCTGCGGTTTAACGGCTAGGCGAGCAGTCCCGCCAATGCGCCATAAAGACGTGGCCGGTGCATGTTGGCATCAAAGGCCTCAGCCGCCAGGTCAGCCGCCCCGTGGCGGAAGCTCTTTTCAAAATCGGGGTGGGTGAGGAGGAACTTGAGCTGGTTTTCGAGGGTCGCTTGATTGCCCGCCTGAATAACGCGGCCGGAGAGGCCGTCCTGCATAAACGGGCGACCTGCCTCGCCAGCGATGACCGCTGACCCCAGCGCCTGGGCCATCATCACAAGGATCGGAAGAGGGTGGTGCAGCGACAAGAAAATATCGCCAGCGCCCGCGACCGCTGCAAGCTCGCCAAAGGTGACGTGTTCCCTGAGGGCGACGCTGTTGGCGCCGATTTGGCGGGCGAGGGCAGCAACAGCGGACGGCGCAGGTCCATTGAGCGCGGCAAAGAGACGGACTTTCCGTCCACCACCTATGCCAATCCGCGGCAACACCGCCATAAGGAGCGACAACTCAGCGGCGTAAGGATCGACAGCAAGGTCCGTGACATGGGTCACGAGCAGCGGCTCGGCGCCAGGCAGGGGAATGGTTGGATGAAAGGCCTGTCGACCCAGGCTCTCTGCGAGCCGCGCATGCGTTCCGATCAAGGAGAAGTCGAGAAGCGGCGGGATCGCTACGATCTGCGACCAAGGCGCGGGGTGGCTTTCAGCGCCCAGCACAATACGCGGCATGCCGCCAGGTTGATCATCGCCCATGGAGACAGCGCCTGTCGCCGGCAAATCAAGGAGCAGCTGCGGCTCCTCAGGTGTGTCGATCGGCTGCAGGCCGCAGGCCCTTATTCCAACCTTCGGTGCCTCAGCGTCTGCGACCAAAGGCAATCCAAGCACGGAAAAGAGTGTTTGCGCAGCCCAAGCGGCCAAACTCCCATCATCCTCCCAAAGGGGAACCGCCCTGAGAGGCGGCGGAGCGTCCAAACTCCCGAAATCCTTATGTTCGGCGGTCATTTCCTGCAGTCGCTCCGGTGGATAGCGGTTGTTCCGAATCGTGCGCAGTTGTAGCGTCATTCCCAGTTAAGAGTTGAGATTTCTCCCGTGTCGAGCCTTCCGGCCCCTTTTTTACAGCCTGAGACCCTCTTTGTTCCCGTCGCGGACCCCAATCCGGATCGGCTGAACGCTCATCCGGATTTCCGTGTGCTGAAGGAGGCATCTGATAATGCCCGCCGCATCGAACGTTCGGTTGAGATGGCGCCTGCGGACGAACAGGAGGGGCTGCGCTCCCAGGCGGGCGACGAATGGGGTAAGCTGATAGAAAATGCCCCTGGGTTTCTAACGTCAACCGCAAAGCACATGCGTGTCGCAGTGTGGACCACGGAAGCTCTCGTTCGCAGCTACGGGTTTGAGGGTTTGGCTGCGGGTTTCAAACTGATCACTGGTCTTTTGAAGGAGCGGTGGGACCAGATTGTTCCGCTTCCGGATGATGAAGATCTCGCTGGGTATGAGGGCGATGCACGCGAGCAAGAGATCAATGATTTCAAGCTCAAATGGGTGGCATCGCTGTTTTCGGTGTCGAATGGCGAGACCATGTTGTCGCTTCCCATCAACCGCATCCCGCTGGCGCAGCGGGACACGGGACCTGCGGCTTACTGGGAAGTGGCAGCAGGAACACTCGCCGAGGCCGATATGCAGGCGCTCGTGGCGGCGACCGACAAGGACTATGTCGACGCGCTCCATGGCGAGGTCGCCGATGCGCTGGAAGCGCTCGCTGCGCTCAACGACGCGGTCTCTAGCAGTCCTGGGCGGGGCTTTTCAGTCGAAGAGACCGATCTCGCGCTGCGCCGGATCAAGGAGCTGATTGAGGGCGCGCGGCCCGATCTTGCAGGCGACGCCGCCAGCGCTGGTGATGCTCCTGCGGCTGAACCAGGCGCCGGTGCAGCACCAGCACCCGTTGGGGCGCAAGCCGCTCCTCAAGTCACAGCGGGCGCGTCACGCGCCGATATCCTCGCCCAGGTGCTGATGGCAGCCGAGGCGCTCGAAAAGCTTGAACCCAACGGATTTACAGCACCAGCTCTCCGTGAAGTTGTGCGAAAAGCCAAGCTCGCGCCCGCAGAACTGGTGGCGGAATTGATTCCGGACCCAACAACGCGCATGGATTTCCTTCTGCGCGCGGGGCTCACACTGCCAAAAGAAGGTGCGGAACCCCCCGCCGAGGATGCAAGTTGGTGATATTGAATAAACGGATTGGCGGCACGTTTGTCGGCAAGACCGGGGCAACAAGAGAGAAGGTCACGTCATGGCAAGCATGAACGACAAGCTAGAGAAAGTCCGCAAACCGCGGGTCCACATCAAGTATGAGGTGGAAACCGAAGGTGGGCGCGAGCAAAAGGAGCTTCCTTTTGTCGTCGGCGTGATGGGGGACTTCTCAGGCGACCCAACCGAGCCGCTGAAGCCGCTGAAAGAACGCAAATTCACGGAAATCAACGGCGAGAATTTCGACGACGTGATGAAGCGGATGACGCCAGGCGCGAAGTTCAAGGTGAAAAACACGCTGGAGAACGATGGCAGCGAGATCGCCGTCGACCTCAAATTCGGCTCGATGAAGGATTTTGAACCGGCTCAGGTTGTCCAGCAAGTCGAGCCGCTCCGTCGCCTGATGGAAACGCGCAACCGCCTGCGTGACCTGATGGCCAAGGCCGATAGCTCAGAAGAGCTTGATGGCCTGCTGAAGTCAGTCCTTCAAAGTGAAGACGAGATGGGCTCCTTGCGCGGTGAAATTGTCTCGCGACTTGAAGAGCGCATCAGCACCCTGAAGGAAAAGCTCGAGGCCGCGCCGGAAGGTTCGGACACCTCAGCCATCGAATCCGAGATCAGCGACGCGGAAAGCTCGCTCGCCAACATCAAATCTGAATAACCAGGGGACGTTAGAGAATGTCGGAAGAAACATCTGCTTCCAGTGAAGGCGGCGCGGCCGCCACGACAACGGAAAGCTTCCTGGACCGCGCGATTGGCGCGACCAAGCAAACTGAAGCTGATCGCGTCGGCGAGTTGATGACCGCCTTCGTCGATGGCGCGATGGCCGGTCAGGTGAAATTTTCAAAGAACCTGACAGTCACGTTCCGTGAGGCGATCAAGGAAATTGACCGTAAGCTGAGTGAACAGCTTGCAGAGGTCATGCACCACGAGAAGTTCAAGAGCCTTGAGGGCTCCTGGCGTGGTCTCAAATATCTCGTCGACAACTCGCTGATCGGCTCAGACCTCAAGGTCAAAGTTCTGAACTGCTCGAAACGTCAGCTCCAGAAGGATTTCGACGATGCCGTCGAGTTCGACCAGAGCCAGATGTTCAAGAAAGTCTATGAGGAAGCCATCGGCACGCCTGGCGGCGTTCCATTCGGTGCGCTCATCGGCGATTATCAGTTCTCCGCCCATCCCGAAGACGTCGACATCCTGCGTAATGTCTCAAGCGTAGCCGCAGGCGCTTTCGCGCCCTTCATCGCGGGCGCCGGCCATGAGATGTTCGGCTTTGACGACTACCGCGACCTGCCGAAACGGGTCGATCTCGCACGGAACTTCGAAAGCTCGGAATACACCGCATGGCGCGGTTTCCGCGATACCGAAGACAGCCGTTTCGTCGCCCTGGCGATGCCGCGGGTGCTCTCACGGCTGCCCTATGGTCAGGCGACCAAGACCATCGACGAGTTCGACTACGAAGAAGCGCCGTATGATAATGCGGGCAACCCGCAGCAGATGGAGCATGACGACTATTGCTGGATGAATGCATCCTACGCAGCGGCCGTCACGATGACTCGCGCTTATTCCGAAAGCGGATTGTGTGTCGCCATCCGGGGCGAGAATGGCGGCGGGAAGCTCGACAATCTGCCGACCCATACCTTTGTCAGTGACGATGGCGATATGGACGCGCAGTGCCCAGCGGAAGTCGGCATCACCGATCGCCGCGAAAAGGAGCTTTCGGACCTCGGATTCTTGCCGCTGGTTCACTACAAGAACACGGATTTTGCCGTGTTCCTCGGTGGCCAGACGACCCAGAAGCCCAAGAAATATACGAACACCGCAGCGACGGAAAACGCAGCCATCTCTGCGCGTCTTCCTTACATGATGGCGACCTCGCGTTTTGCGCATTGCCTCAAAATCATGGGTCGCAGCATGATCGGTTCGTTTGCTGATAAATCGAGTGTGAGCAAAGAGCTCAATGACTGGATCTATCAGTACGTCAACGAAACTGAAGGCGCCAGCCAGGCGATGCGGGCCGAGAAGCCGCTGCGCAAGGCGCAGGTCGTGGTCGAGGAGGTGCCTGGACGCCCTGGCTCCTACCACGCTGTCGCGCACCTTCAGCCTTGGCTTCAGTTTGAAGAGCTGACCACCTCGATGCGGATGGTCGCTCGTATTCCGTCTGCGGGCTAATGGATCTCCGGGCGGCCGAACGCGAACTTAAAGACGCGGCCGGTCGCTCGGGTTCCGATCCTGGGCACGATGCGCCTCCGTGGCGGGTGCATGCCTCAACCGTTTGGTCGGTTCTCTCCGACGTCAGTGATCCTGCCGCGTTCGTTTTTCTCTTCGGTTCGCGATTTGAGGAGATGACGGCCCGCGAGGCGTCCCGCGCCCTCGCTCAACTCATCACCTCGATCGATGATGCGATCAACGACGCTGTCTTTGAGATCGTCAGCCACCCGCGTTTTACCGCGCTGGAGGGTCGGTGGCGAGGCCTTCGTTGGTTGGCTGATACAGCAAGCCTCGCGCGGCCATCGGACCGCCCCAAGCTCAAAGTGCTCAACGCGTCATGGGGTGCGATCAGCCGCGATGTCGACGACCATGACGACCTCTTTCAGACAGCGACGTTCAATCTTCTCTACAATGAGGAATTTGGTCGGGCGGGGGGCGAGCCCTATGGCCTGATTGTCTCCGATCATCATTTCACCCATCGCCCGTCAGGCGCGCAGGATGATATCGGCACACTCCGGGCCTTGGCGCAGATCGCGTCAGTCTCTTTCTGTCCAATTGCGGTGGGCGGATCGCCTTCGCTGTTCGGCATTGACCATATGGGCGAGCTTGATCGCCGTGAAGACATCCCGTCCTCCTTTGATTCCGTCGAGTATCAGTCGCTTCGCCAGTTACGGAACGATCCATCGAGCCGCTTTCTTGCCCTCCTTGCAGGCTCGACCTTGATGCGCGATAGGTTCGGTGAGCGGGCCGCCCGGGATATGGGAACACAGTACAGAGACCGTATCCCCAACGATCCGTCTCGGCTTGCCTGGGCGCCAGCCGCGTTTTCGCTCGCTCATGTCACGATCCGGGCGATCATCAACTACAACTGGCCCGCCGCGATCAATGGTGCTGTCTCAAACCGCTATGGCGCACCAGCGACAATCGACCCCGAAGGAGGTGTGCTGACAGGTCTCCCAGCGTTCAATTTTCACGAAGGCGGCGCAGGTGATTGGCAGAAGATCCCCGTTGAGGTCTATCTCAGCCGCAACCAAGAAGCCCAGCTCAACGCGCTTGGGTTCATCGCCCCTCGGCCTTGCGCTTATACGCAGTATGCGGCGCTTCATGCTTGCCCCTCAGCCTATGCGACCGAAGGGCGGGCAGAGATCTCAAAAGTTGGTGCGTTTTTGCCCAACATTATGAGCGTCGCGCGGTTTGCCCACGCTATCAAAGTGATCGCTCGTTCCTGGGTTGGCTCGCTGGAAAGCGCGCAAGATCTTCAGCAGGTTCTGCAAGGATGGCTGACGAAGTACCGCCGTTCCACCCAGCCTCGAGACTGCGACAATGACGTGGCACCGCTGCGTGATTTCCGTGTCAAGATCGAACCCATTCCGAACCGCCCCGGCGCATTCACCTGCAATGTGAAGCTGCAACCCCATTTTCAAATCGACTATGTGATATCCGAGTTCGAGCTATCGACTGAGATCAAAAAGGCCGTCTAAGGAGGCATCATGACTGACCTCACTGCGATTGAGGAGGCGTTCGAAGCTGGCGACCTCAAGGCATGGCGCGCCGCGCTCGCTGCCAATGTCAAAGCGCACCCCGCCAAGCGCTCAGCGCGGCTCGATTTCGCAGATGCCCTGCTTGTCATTGGCGACTATGAAAAGGCCGACACGCATTATGATCTCGCGGCGGGCGAGGGACCGGTCGCGGCGAGGGCGCAACTGACCCAACGCCTCTTGCGCGGACTGGTCGAGCGTGATGCGTGGTGGGCGGATGGTGCGATGCCGGAGCTTGCTGATGAACCGAGCGATGCGTTCAAAGCGTTGATCACAGCTCTGATCAAAAATCGAGAGGGTGCGGACGACACCGCGGTGGCGTTCGATGCAGCCGAGGCCGCTCGCGGAGAGATCCTATTCTCCTTGAATGACGGGCCCGAGGTTGATGTGCGCGATGTGGATGACCGCATAGCGTCCTATCTCGAAATGATCACACCCAGCGGTGTCTATAAGCTGGCGCCTATGTCCGCGGTCACGAGCCTTGTTTGCTTGCCCATCGAACATGTCAGCGATTTGGTGCTGCGCCGCGCCATGCTAACGCTTGAAAGCGGTCAGAGCGGTTCGGTCTTCATCCCGATGGTCTATCCGCACACAGATGACATAAGCGATGAGGAGAAACTCGCGCGCTCCACATCTTGGCACGGCGAGGGCGCACCCATTATTGGTCATGGTCAGCGCTGCTTCCTCGCTGGCGATGATCTGGTGCCGATCGGGGAGCTGTCGTCGCTGAAACGAGCAGGAGCGAGCGATGGTTGATAGCGCTCCTGGCCTTTACGATCGCTTGACCGGACGGGGAGCAAAATCCCGTCCGGGTGCGCTCTATGATACGCTGCGCGAGGATATCGAAACGCTGCTGAACAGCGAATGCCGGTTCACACAAGCGCCGCCTGCGCTGCAGGCGCTCGACGGATCGCTACTTGATTATGGCGTGCCGGAATTCGCGCATCTTCAAGCAAGCGATACGCAGACGGCCGCGGAGATCGCAGAGGCCTTTCGGGCCACGCTGGCGGCATGGGAGCCGCGGCTCACGCGCATCACTGTCACACCGACCCGGGATCGCCGCGACTCAACAACGGTCCTTTTACGGATCACTGCGTCACTGGCCGATCATGAGGATGAGCGACTGGCATTCGACACGGCTCTGCAGACAGTGGGCCAGGGCATTGAGGTGCGCGAGCCACGATGACAGACCAGGTTCTCCCCTATTTTGACGCTGAGCTGCGGTTCTTGCGAGAGCTCGCCGAGCGCGACCCGGAGATGGCCGAGACCTTTGGCATCACCAGCGCAGGAGTGGCGGACCCTTTCGTCCAGCAACTTTTTCAGGGTACAGCGTTTCTCGCCGCACGGGTTCGCGGCAAGCTGGACGATATGTTCCCCGAGCTTTCGGAGGTGATGCTCAACGCCCTGCAACCCAGCTTGATTGCACCGATGCCGGGTATGGCCATGGCCGAGTTCAAGCCCGCGGCCGATCTTGAGGCGCCCTTGGTGATCGAGAAAAGCGCGGAACTCAACACCCCGACGGTTGATGGTAAAGTTTGGACATTTCGTACAGGAACCGAATTGCGCCTGCTCCCGATTTCTCTAACGGCCGGTGAGATTGTGCTACCGCCGGCGCCTATTCCAAACCATCCCAAGGTTGACCAGACCCGCTCGGCGCTTCGTCTTGAGCTCGCCACGATAGGCAGTGACGTGACCTATTCCGCGCTCGGCGATTCGCCACTCCGTTTGCATATCAATGCTGATCGCGCTTTGGCGTTTAAGCTGCATGAACTGATCTTCAACCATGTCGCAGGCGTCTCCGTGTTGCGCGGTGACGGAGACGTCGTGCAGTTCCTTCCAGCCAAAGCGCTGGGTGATGTCGGCTTTGACGCTGCGTCCTTGATGACTCCGTTGCCGCCGCACCTTCCGCATCACTTTGCGATGCTAACCGAGGCCATGGCTTTCCCAGAGAAGCATCTCGGCTTTGACGTATCGGGGATCAACTGGTCCGCCCTCGGCGGCGACCGGGAGGCCAGTCTGGTTCTTCACTTTGACGAGGCCGTACCGGATCTCGATCGGCAGATCAAAGCCGATACGTTCAAGCTGTTCTGTGTTCCGATCATCAATCTCTTTCAAGCGCGTGCGGAGCCGTTTCGCTATGATGCGACCTATCCGGAGCACCGACTTGAGCCAAAATTCGGCCAAGACGACGCGCTTGAACCCTATCTCATCGAGGAGGTGACGGTCGAACCGCCAGTGGGGCAGGGGGAGGCCCAGCGCTACCGCCCCATCCTGTCGGTCAGCGGTGCACCGGGAACGGACGGGCTTTACCATACGCTGCGGCGCACGCGTCCAGGCGGACGCGGCGACGACGTCTACCTGCTTCTTTCCGCCGATACATCGCAGCCCCTATCCGGCCGTGGCCTCCAAGGGTCGACAGTGATCGCTGATGCTCTTTGGATGAACCGCAATATTCATGAGGCATCCTCCTTCCTCCTTGGGCAGAGGATTGAACTGATCGAGTCGAGTGCTGGCGTGGCGCAGGTGACATGCCTCACGATGCCGACCAGTGTCCTGCGGCCGCCGCAGGCCCAAGATGCGCATTGGAAACTGGTCGCGCAAATGTCGCTCAATCACCTCTCCGTAGGCGACGGACCGGATCGCGCGAAAGTCCTGCGCGAGCTTGTCTCGCTGCACGATCGGCGCGACGACACTGTGAATCGGAACCTGATTGATCGGTTGAAACGGGTCGAGCTCAAGTCGACCTCGACGCGCTTGCCCGGCGGCGGGCGTCTTGCGTTTTGCAGCGGCGTGGATGCGACCATCGCTATCGACGATACACGCTTCTCCGGGCAGGGCGGATTTCTGCTCAGCGCTTTTTTGAGCCATTTTCTGGCAGCCTACGCACCGGTGAACAGTTTTGTGCGCGTCGGCGCTCGTCTTGATACGGAAAGGACACCCTACGCGGTATGGCCAGCGAGAACGGGATCACGGACCTTGATCTGACATTGCTGAGCAGGGAAGAGATCGCCAATCTCTCCTTCTTTCAGCTGATCAGACAGGTCGAAGCGGCGACCGGCGAGAAGCTGGGCGGCCGGGCCAGCCCGGTTGAGGAACCCGTGCGCCTGGGTGCCGCACCTGCATCGCGCTTTCCTTCCGCCGATGTTGCGAGCATCGAAGCAGCGCAGCCGATCCGTGTGACGACCAATGTTATAGGCCTGACCGGGCCAAGCGGCGTGCTCCCTCTACACTATACGGAACAAACGATTGCCGCGCGGCGGGGCGGCGAAGAGCTCTTTGGCCGCTTTCTTGATCTCTTCAATCATCGGTTTGCGTCGTTTTTCTACCGCGCATGGGCAAAATACCGCATGCTTGTCTCGCATGAGCGGGCACGCGGCGAGGAGCCGATCCTCTCAAGCCTCGCGCTGGGCAGCGGCCTCGGTCAGGACGCACCGCACCGGCATTTGGCAGGAGCGTTTCAGCGCCGTCCGTCCGCAGCCGGCGTCGCAAAGCTGGTGGAGGCGACGCTCGGCGTTCGGGCTGGCGTGTCGGAGTTCCAGGGCACCTGGATCAAAATCGCGCCGCAAGACCGCACAGCGCTCGGTGAAGGCTTCGCGGCCCTCGGCAGCGACGCTGTCCTTGGCTCTAGGACCTGGGACATCAGCCGCACCTTTGCGATCAAGGTTGGACCGGTGGAGCGCGAGGCATTTGTCGGGCTCGTGAGCGGCGAGGGGCGTGTCGCCTCAATGCGGGACGCCATCAAACTCGGTGTAGGCCTCACGCTTGATTGCGTCGTGGACGTCTCTTTGCGCCGCGAGGAGGCTCCTAAGATCCGGCTTGGAGACATAACCAACGGCGCGCGCCTGGGTCTTGGCACCTGGCTGTTGGGCGGAGACCCTAAGGACGTCCTCACAGATACACGGCTTTCAGCGCGCGTCCAGTAGCGGCGCTAGATCATACCGAGGGAACCCCAGCGGACAGAAAAATCCGTGAGCCCCTTATCGATGGCGATGCCTGCAATGTTGCGGATCTCGTCAGGATCATCGACCTGTTCGCCATCTTTGAGGAAGGCCTCACCGCGGCCAAGAATGGCACCGATCAGCTCGTCCTTCATCGTCTCAACATCAGGCTCCTCGCCCGTATCTTTCGAGCGAGCGACGATGTCGTAAAGCGCCATATTCGCGGTCTCGGTCGGCAGACCTGAACCAAGCACCGTCGAGCCCAGCGCCAATTGATGCGCCGCGGGGTCGTTGAGCGCAAACTCAATGATCGCCCGGTTGGCGCGGCGCGTGGTAGCAGTGGCCTGAGCGTCTACATCAATCGCAGGCATCACTTGGCAGGACGTGATCAGCATACCCATCAGCTCTTCTGGCGAGAGGTTGTTGCCGAGGGAATGGGACAGCTCAACAAGCTCGCCTAATGGCTGGGGTTTGCCGTCGAGGGCGTCTATCAGCGGTTCATAGGACGCTTTGGGAATCTCCGCCGTGCCGCGATGGACATCAACTTCGTACTCAAACTCGTTGGCCGTGCGGACAAGCGCCACCGGGGTCTCGTTGAGCTGCTTGGCGCGTTGCCGGTCGGTGAGTGGTGCACGGCCTTTGATGAAGACATCTCGCCGGAACCGCGGCGGCGTGATCATCTCCATCAGCTGCGGGCCAAGCTCAGGGGAGAGATCACCCATCAATGCCCGTTGTTCATCAGAGCCGAGCGTTTCGGGGAACGCGTCCAAAAGCCGTGTGCTGCCGACCAAGGAGAGTTTCGCCTCCGCCATGTCCCGCACCACATCGCCGCGGAACATCGGCGACCAGGACTGCGACAAATATTCGTGGGCGACGTATCGGAAATTGGCCTTTGGAACACTATCGAGATCATCGATGCTGTCGCGGATGCTCGGCGGCAGATAGTCGAAATTGATCCCTTGAAAACCCTGATCGCTCAACGCCTTCACTTTGCGGATCGCCTCACGCACCCGGATGTCGGTATCGCCGTGCTCATATTTCGCAAGGTCGCTGATCAGCCGCTGGAGCCCAAACGCGCCCGACCAACCCGGCATAGAATTGTAGCCCATAAAGACGACACCGCCCGGCGCCATGATCCCTTTCAGGATCTGCACGAGGGCGGAACGAATCTCGAGCGAGACCCAGGTGTAAACGCCGTGGCAGATGACGTAGTCGAACTGACCGAAGATCTCGCCAGCTTCATGTTGGATCTCAAGAAAGTTGGCTTCGACGAGTTCGACATTGGTGAGGCCAGATTTTTCGATCAAACGGTTGCCCGTGGCAATCTGCGCCGGCGCGAAGTCGATCCCGACAAACTCCGACAACGGATTGGCCGCCGCCATCGTCACCATCGACGTTCCCGAGCCGCAGCCAAGCTCCAGAAGCCGAAACCCGTCTTTGATTCGCGGCCCATGGATGCCGCGCAGGAGAGGCACGAGCCGCAAATGCGCGGGCGCATGCTCCACATAATAGGACGAGGTGTAAGGTAACTCGGAGGGGTAGCCGCCATCCCAGGTCATCGCGGTATCCTTTGCTTGCAAACTCTTCTTGTGACCTTCAGCTTCGGTTGGGAAGCCGTTGGCCTGCACCATCCCCCGGTGATGGCGGTTCGCGGCACATTCGTGAAGAGCTTTCGAAGGGGAAAAGTCATGGCCTCGCTCGACGTCAAATCGTTGGTCCTGAAGCTGAACACCACCTGCCGCGAGGCGCTGGAAGCCGCCGCTGGCTTGGCTGTCGGGCAAACCCATTACGCGGTGGAGATTGAGCACTGGCTCGTCAAAATGCTCGAAACACCGAGCAATGACGTTGCTGAGCTGCTCAAAGCCGTCGGTGTCGATCCTGCTGCGGTGCGAACCGATATTGATGCATCGCTTGAGAAGATGAAGCGCGGCAACAGCGCAACACCGCCCCTCGCGCCGGGCCTTGTGGAGCTGGTGCGCGAGGCCTGGCTCGTGGCGGACCTGAAATTCTCCGAACCGATGATCCGTTCAGGGCATGTCCTGGTGGCGCTCGCCAGCTCGAATGCCCTGGCCCTGCGTGCTGCGACGCTCTCACCGCGCCTTGCGTCTCTTGATGCTGATCGTTTGATCGAGGCGTTTGCTCAGCTGGCCGAGCAAAATCCATCAGGCGAAGCCGCTGATACGCCGCCGCCGGGGAAGGGCGGCCCGCTTGATACCTATTGTCAGGACCTGACGGAGCAAGCGCGGGCTGGAAAGATCGATCCGGTGCTCGGCCGCGACGGCGAGATCCGCCAGATGATCGATATTCTCCTGCGCCGTAGGCAGAACAATCCTATCATCACGGGTGAGGCTGGCGTCGGTAAAACGGCCGTTGTCGAGGGCCTCGCCCGCCGGATCTCTGAAGGCGACGTTCCAGACGTTCTGAAAGACATCCGGCTCCTTTCCCTCGATCTTGCCCTCCTCCAAGCGGGCGCCGGGGTCAAAGGCGAGTTTGAGAACAGGCTCAAAAACGTCATCCAGGCGGTGAAAGACAGCCCACAGCCGATCATCATCTTCATTGACGAAGCCCACACTTTGATCGGCGCTGGCGGCGCGGAAGGCCAGGGAGACGCTGCGAACCTCATCAAGCCAGCGCTTGCGCGCGGTGAGATGAAGACGATCGCGGCAACGACGTGGTCGGAGTATAAAAAGTACTTTGAGAAAGACCCCGCTCTCGTGCGCCGGTTCCAGGTCATTGATGTCAAGGAACCGGGCGTCGATACAGCGGTGGCGATCATGCGTGGCGTGGCGCCGGTGCTCTCGGCTCACCACGGCGTGACGATCCTGGATGAGGCACTGGTGGCGTCCGTTCAGCTCTCCAAACGCTACCTGCCCGGCCGTCAGCTGCCGGATAAATCGATTAGCCTCCTCGACACCGCAGCATCGCGTGTCTCGCTGAGCCAGTCCGCGACGCCCGCTGGCCTCGAGGATGCGGTCCGGAAGCTTGAAGTGATTGAGCGAGAGGTCGCGGGCCTGCAAAAAGAGCAGGCCGAAGGGGCCGATCACGGTGCACGGCTGACAGCACTTGAGAAGCGTGCCGACGAGGCCAAAGCCGAGCACGCCGCCTTAAGCGAGCGCTGGGAGAAAGAAAAAACAGCGATCGCGGAAATATCTGAGCTTCGTACTGCATTAGCGGAGGGCAAAGGCGATCGAGCCGCACTCAAAGCGAAGGAAGAGGAGCTGAACACCTTGCAAGGCGACGAAGGTCTCATCTTTGAAGCGGTGAATGCCGACGTCGTGGCGCAGGTGCTCGCCGGTTGGACGGGCATCCCCGTGGGCAACATGGCGGCGGAC
>JBCDLG010000045.1:0-25352 GCA_038745625.1 Pseudomonadota bacterium
ACCATCGTCTTCCGTGTTCCCATCGGCCTCGTCGGCTGATGAGAAGCCATTGGTGGTTAATCCGATAACGGAGATACGGCCCGACGCTTTGTCATTGCCGCCGTAAAGAGTGGTGCCGGCCCTCACCGTATCAAAGGAGCCAACCTCAACGAACGCATCGCCGCCAAATCCCTCGCGACCATCCTTGGTCACAATATTGATCACGCCGCCGATCGCGTCGGAGCCATAGAGAGTCGATTGGGCGCCGCGGATCACTTCAACACGCTCAATATCTGCCGTGTCGAAATTGGCAAAATCAAACCCGTTGCCGAAGGACGATGGGTCGTTAACGACCACACCATCCTGCACCACCAAGGTCTGATCGCTATCCAGGCCGCGGATCGACACCGTTGCGGCACTGCCGAAACTACCTGTACGGAGGACCTGAACCCCCGGCACGGCCGCTAGGGCGTCATAGAGGAATTGTTGCTGCCGAAGCTGGATCTCATCTCCAGTCAACACCGAAACCGAGCGACCAATTTGATCGAGAGGTGTGGGCAGCCGGGTTCCGGTGACAACGACCACATCGTCCTCTGGCGTGGCCCGGCCGTCGCTCTGGGCGAGCGCTGGGACCGCAAGCAGCGGGGTGAGCACGGTCACCCAAGCTGAGGTTGAAAGAAATGTTTGTGTAAAGCGCATAACTTAGTCTTCCACGCTCGCTGCCCGACTGCGGAGCGTTGTTCACAACGACGATGAAGGTCGTACGGGCAGATGCCGCACGGGCCGACCAAATGACATGTCGCTGCAAAGGAGAGGCATCAGCCTTCCCGCCCGCTGAGAACTGTTCCCGGTCTCCGGACGAACGACGCGATGGCAGGTCTCCTGACTTACCGATCATCGCTCGCGGCCGCCTTCCCAGCGCTTCGCCTTTCGGCGTCACTCCAGTGGCTATATTGGCCGCGGGCTCCTGGCTTACAGTTGCGGGTACAGTCCCAGATTCACACCGGGTTCCCTCTTAGCCCTTGTTAGGGGGCACCATCTTTTTGTCTCATGGTGCAGGTGCGAGGGGCTGTCAAACGTTTAGACCGCGGTCAGCGCACCGGAAGACGGCTAAAAATCGATGCCGCGCTGCGCCTTGATCCCAGATTTGAAGGGATGTTTCACCTCGCGCATCTCTGTGACGAGATCAGCATAGGCGCAGACTTCATCTTTGGCGTCGCGACCCGTCAAGACAACGCTTGTGCGGTCTGACCGCGCTTTGACACCGGCAAGCACAGCTTTTGTCGCGAGATAGTCATAGCGCATGGCTATATTGATCTCATCAAGGACGATGAGGTCATAGTCGCCGCTTGCCATCATGCGTTGGGCTTCATCGAAAGCGGCCTCGGCAGCGATGCGATCTTTGTCCTTGTCTTGCGTATCCCAGGTGAAGCCTTGACCCATCGTGTGCCAGTCAACCTGGTCAGCGAACTTTTGAAAGAACTGCCGTTCGCCGGTGATCCACGTGCCTTTGATGAACTGCACCACGCCGACTTTCTGGCCCCACCCAAGCGCACGGATGATGACGCCAAAGGCGGAACTCGATTTGCCTTTGCCGTCGCCCGTGTGGACGAGCACCAGGCCGCGGCCTGGGTCTTTGGCTTCAGAGACTTTCCGCTTTTGCTCAGCCTGCAGCTTTTGCATCTTCTCTTTGTGGCTGTCCGTATCACTCATCGTTCGTCTCCACTGGTGTCCGGCATCTCGACAAAGCCGCCGAACTCAATATTTGTCGAGAAGTCGGGGGCCCCGTCACCCCTGCTCAACAGCACTTTGATGACCCCCGAATGGGTCACCACCAATGTGCTCCCCTCCAGAGCCTCAAGATCGCGAAGGGCTTCTTTGGTTCTCTGACGGAGCATCGCAACGCTCTCGCCGCCATGGGGACGGGCGTGGAGGAAATCAGAAGCCCACAGATCCAGCTCCTCGCGGGGGATGTCGCCCCAAAGGACGCGTTCCCAGCGCCCAAAATCCATCTCCGCGAGCCTTGCATCCAACGTTAGAGGGACGTTGGCGCTGCGGCTTAGATAGTCTGCGAGCTTCCGGCACCTTTGGAGTGGGCTGGTCACGATACGGATGAAAGGAGGGAGCGCGGTTGCGACGGCCGCTGCTTCGTTCTCGAAACTTGGCGCCACGTCGAGGTCCGTTCGGCCGTAGCAGGTGCCTTGCGCCACATCTGGCGTTGTGTGTCGGACGAGGATCAGAGCCATGCGGCCACTCCCAAGTAAAAGCCGATTTCGCTCGCCTGTTGCACGGCGCCAAGCGTGTCACCGGTGTAACCGCCGAGCTTCCGTTCAAAGAAGCCGCGCATCGCAAGATGGCCCAAGATCAGGCCGGTCAGTCCGCAGCCTAAAGGCTCCGCTGGCAACAGCGCGATCCAGATCGCAATGATGGTTAGTCCTGTCACGAAGGCGACAGCGAGGCTTGCGCCATTGGCGCTTTCAGCAACCGGCTTCCCGGTCCAATCGTCCCGCACATAACGGCTTGTTGCGATAACCAAAACGCTGGAAAGCCGCGAAAGGCCATGCGCTGCGACCAGCGCTGCAGCACCGATCAGTACGGTCATCGCGGACAGTGTTACGAATTTCAGTCCTAGGACCATCATAAGCGCAAGTGTGCCGTAGGTCCCAAGCCGCGAGTCCTTCATAATCAGAAGGGCTTTCTCGCGGGTCATGCCGCCCCCGATGCCATCAAACGTGTCGGCAAGACCATCTTCGTGAAACGCACCGGTCACGAGAAGCCCAGCCGCAATCGCTAGGGCGACGGCGACCGTTTGAGGTAAGATGAAAGAGGCGGCCAGCAGAACAGCCGCTGAAATCAGGCCGATGAGCGCACCGACCAAGGGATAGTACCGCAAGGAGGCCGCCATACGGTTCTCGCTATAAATATCGTCCGTTGGCGTGGGAATGCGCGTTAGAAACTGGAGAGCGAGGAGAAAACGGGCGGCTTCTTCTTTCATACCGGACCGCTGACATTTGCGCTCTCAAAGCTCGCCATATCACGGAGCATCGCGCCTGCAGCTCGAACAAGAGGTAGAGCAAGAAGAGCGCCGGTCCCTTCGCCAAGCCGCATCTCAAGATCCAAGAGGGGACGCGCGTCGAGCGCGGCAAGGACCCGCGCGTGGCCCGCCTCAGCGGATCTGTGCGCGAAAACAAAAGACTGCTCTGTGCCCGGCATAAGATCTCGGGCATAGAGTGCGGCGACACCGGCGATGAAACCGTCGACGATCACGATGCGTCCCGTCCGTGCTGCGCCAATCATGGCGCCTGTCATCATGACGATCTCAAAGCCGCCATACTCTTGAAGTGCAATCTTGGGCTCCAGCGTGGCTGGCGTTCTCGAGAACGCTTCCTCCAAGAGCGCTGTTTTCCGCGCCAGCGCTGCATCATCGACGCCCGTGCCGCGGCCCACAAGTTCGCGGACGGGCATCCCCAGTCGCTTGGCTGCAAGAAGGCTGGCAGACGATGTGTTGCCGATCCCCATTTCACCAAAGCAGGCAATATCGGAACCTATAGCTTCGCCAATTTCTTCGCCTACGGAAAATGCAGTCTGAGATTGAGCCTCATTCATGGCGGAGCCAACGATAGAATTGGACGTTCCCGGTCCGATGCGGCGGTCGATGAGGCCGTCTGCGCCAAGGGGGGCGCCCGCGACGCCTGCATCAACGACAGCGACATCTGCGCCCACGGAACGTGCAAAGACGTTGGCCGCCGCGCCGCCCGCCAGAAAATTGAGCACCATTTGGCGCGTTACATCCTGCGGGTAGGCCGATACGCCCGATGCTGCGATCCCGTGATCGGCGGCAAAGATAGTCAGTGTTGCGGTATCTGTCTTGGGTGTGAGGGAGCCCTTTATCCTAGCAATCTGCGCGGCCAATGCCTCGATTTGCCCAAGTGCGCCGATGGGTTTGGTTTTGCCATCAATCACTCGCTGCAGCTGCGATTCAAAAAGTGTGCTGTTCGATTCGGCAGTGGTCATGGCGTTCTTCTACATCTTCGCTCGGTTAGGTCACGACTGGGCTAAGCTAGCGGCGCCTTGTCTCGCAACGTAGGACGGTACCGATAATATCAATCGCTATACGGACCGATTGATCTCGCTTAACCCTGGTGTTTCGCCCAAATAGCAATGTCCCGTTGCGAGGTTTCCGATCGTTGACACCCGATCCGTATCTAACCTCACGGGTTGCAGAAGGCCAACCGTGACATGAAGGCACGACGTCTTGTCGATCTGGCTGCAACTCGAAAGTGCTTGTTCCGCGCCGCGAACGTTGCCGATGATGCCGCGCTGCGGCTACGGATGCGCAGCGGCCGAGGGCGTGTCCGGAGACGTCGCGCTTGGCTCACCCACCTGATGCCGCCAGAGGATCGTGTTGTCGGCGTCGATATCGTCGGTCCAAATCAGATGGGCTGAGGGGTCCCAATCAACGTCATTATAGCCGAACCGTGCGCCGATCTCTTGCTTCGTGTACGTGGTCGCTTGCACCCAAGCACCGTCATCGAAACCGGCCGCGTACCAGCCGGCTGGTTCCTCTACGATCAGCGACTGACAATCGACCAAAGGCTGCCTGGACTTCTCACAATCCGGATTGAGTGGCGCTTTATGGACAACATAGCCGCGCCAGTCTAACGATGTCACCGCAACCAACTGATCGGTTTCCGTCTCTTTAATTTGCGCGATGAAACCGCCATCGCCGATCTGCTGTGTGAGAGTGAACCAGCTGCCGATAGGAACCAAACCGAAGAGCGATCCGATATATTCAAGCCCGCTGTCGTTTTCTATAAAATCCTTAGTCTGAACAGCGATGGTGAGGGGGTAGCTTGCGCGAAAGGTGACGATATCAGAGTTGAACGAGCGCATTGTCGTGATCGGCACGGAGTCCTCCGCCACGAGTTCACCATTCACATAGAGCGCAAACCAGTTGTCCGCCCAGATCGAGGCGGTGAACTGCACATCGGCGCTCGCAGGCAAGCCGTCCTGTCCCAGGGCTTGGTGGAGAGACAGTGCCGCCAAGACCACGGCGGCTGCCGCAGTTCTGAGGACCGTCGTACCGATAGTAATCGCTGCCATGCTAACCCCTCCAAAAAAACGCCGGACCCGGCATATCCCGTCCATCGTCCGGCCCGACCTCGCTCTCAATCAACGTATTCAGTTTCCCGTTGAGCCTGAGAAGCGTATCGGTATCCAAATCGTCCGCAGCCGCTATGTTCGTCGTCTCGCCAGGGTCACCGATGAGGTCGAACAGTTCGAGATCATTGCGGCTTTGAAGCTCATCGAGTGTTTCTGGCCGGTGATGATCACGGGGAGAGAAGTAGCGCGCAAATTTGAACCGGTCGGTCACGATCCCACGCATGAAACCTCGCGCGCTCAGGTCGGGAAGGAGCGTACGGTCCTCGCCAGTGCTCGATGTTTTAGCCGAGGGGTCTCGTCGCTGAAGAACGCCGCGCGCATACTCCGTATCAACATGATGGCCGACACTGTAGGTCACGAGCGCGCCGGTATCAGCGCGGCTTCGCTCTGTAGACGTTGTGGTGACGTCACCAGATAGATCAAGGCCTCGCATGGCCGTGTATCGTTCCTGCACCGCGCCACCGTCCATGCCGACGAGGCCCAACATGGTGGGGGTGAAATCGAGAGCCGACGCGATCCCAGTGTTGGTGCGCGGCGTGCGCGCATCGGGATGGGAGATCACAAAGGGCACGTTGAGGTTCTCGCGATAGATCCACGGGCCTTTCTGGCGCAGGCCATGGACGCCGCCCATCTCTCCGTGATCGGACACCAGAACGACAATGGTGGTATCCGCCTGGCCGCTGGCTTCAAGCGCCTCCAGAACTGTTCCTAGATGCCTGTCCACATCACGGATACAATTGTGGTAGTACTGACTGAACCGTACCCACGCTTCGACATTCTCATAAGGCATATGCCCATAGAAATCGGCCATATAGCGGTCGTAGTCGGTATGGGCGGTCACGTTCCTGGGCCGCGTTGCGCTCTCGAAGTTACGCGGCACCTCGGCGTTCGTTAGACGATCATAGAGCGGATCATCGGGGCTTCCAAGAACAGGTCCAGGAAAGACATCTTGGATGCGCGTTGTCGCCTGCTCGCCCGTTGCATCAAAATACATGATGTCATGAGGGTTCACGAAACTGACCGTTAGAGCCCAAGGCTGTTCAAGCCGCGGGCCCGTCGATGTCAGCCAGCTGGCCGCGTCATCAGCAATACGTCCATCGTACTTCCAGCCCGCCTGACTATCGATATATTCAGGACCCCAACCATAGTCGGCGTAGCCATACGCCTCAAGCGCGCGCGACCGCTTGGGAGAGGCGCCCCACGCCTCATCCTTTGGAAGCCCATGAAGATGCCACTTGCCCTTATAAGCGGTGTAGAAGCCGGCATCTCTCAGCATATGTCCAAGGGTGGGAATGGCGGGGTCAAGCGGCCGGCCGATCAACGGCACGTTGGTGTTGTCCTGCACATGCGTGTGCTGAACGTGCTGGCCCGTCCAAAACACTGAGCGGGAAGGGGTACAGAGCGGTGCGGTGACGTTCATGGCCGTGAACGACGTGCCGCGATCAGCAAGGCTGCGGTGATGAGGAATATCGAGCCGAGGCGGCAGGGTGTCCCATGAGCGTTCCTGATCAACCATCAAAATGAGAAGATTGAGGTCGCGTCGCGCCCGGGGGGTAGCTGCGGTTTGATCGACGCCCCGGCTCCCATTCGCCTCCCGCTGCAGAAGGTGAACGCCCAGCCCCGCTGCGCCTAATGCGGCAGTGCCGCCCAGAACATGTCGCCGGGTCAGAGAGGTCACCACTGATCCTGCCTGTCGTGACGACCCATCCAGTCATAAAAGAGGCCGCTGGGATCATACTTGGTACGGAGGGAATCCAGCTTAGCCAGGTGGGTATCGGAAACGAACCGTGCGGGTCTCCTTCCAAGGTTCTCATCAGCCAGTTGGCTACCGACCGAGAGATGCTCCATCCGTTTCATGCAGCCGGTTGCCCAGCTGCTGTACTTGGCGTCATCTTCGTCCCGCTTCCACTCGCCGTAAACGGCTAGATACCGTGTCGCCTCGAGGGAGAAGGCCATGTCTGGTCTGGTCGATGGGGGATACCAGTTGAGCCACAGACTATGGCTCGGCGCAGGAGGCATCGAGTCGGCGATATGACGAAGGCCGGGTAGGAGGTCATCGATCGGCGCGTCGGTCCAAATATTGTCGGCACACCAACGGACATTCGGCGGGAAATGCGTGACGTTGGCCGCGATCGACATCAGGCTCGTGGCAATGGGGATCAGGGGCGTGGTAAAACTGGCTTTCTTTCGGATAGGGCTTTTGTCGATGAAGCTGACATCCTCCTTGGCTTGTGTGCGGCTGCCAGCCAAGACGGGGGCGAGCACTTCAATCCCAGGCTGGAAGATACCCATCGCTTTCGGTGTGGTGAGCATCTGAAACTCGACCGACCGAGGAACATTCGCCCCAATATCATCCGCCCAGCGATAAACATCCTCTAGGTATTTTTGACGAAAGACCTGCACCTTCAGACCGACAAAGCGGTGGCGCGGATGAAGCCGCAAATGGTAGCAGACGACAACGGCGAAGAACCCAGGTCCGGAGCCGCGCGCAGCCCAGTAAAGCTCAGGGTTCTCCGTGGCGCTGGCATGGACGAATGTGCCATCTGCAAGGATCAGGTCGAGGCCAGTCACGCTTTCGGCGGCAATCCCCAGTTCGCGGCTCCCCCAACCAAAACCGCCTTGCAAGAGAAAGCCGCCGAGAGCGACATCAGGAGCATGGGCGACGGGGAAGAAAAGCCCATGCTTTTTAAGCGCGCGATCAAGATCGAGCCCCCAGCAGCCTGGCCCGACCTTCGCGACCTTTTCGTCAGGGTCGATTTCGATCTCATTGATCCGTGCCAAGCTTAAGAGCAAGCCCCCATCGCGCAAGTGGTTCTGTGACCAGGAGTGGCCACCCGAGCAGAGACTGACATGAAGGCCATGGTCTCGCGCACGGGCAATCGCGTGCTGGATGTCGCCAAGGTCATTGGCCTCAACCAAAAGATCAGGTCGCACGCCGGGATCGCGGCCATTGAAGCTTGTGGCTAGCACGGCCTCGTCAAAGCCGGGCTGCCCTCTCTTCCAGATTCGGCCTTTGCCTTTGTGCCGCTTCACCGCGCGTCTCCATGCGTGGACGGACCGAATGTTTGATAGAGGCGCGGCAGGAAGCCAGCCAAATGCGCCATCTCCTGCGCGTTGTGGGCCAGGAGTTCATTGGGTGAGGGGAGGAGGGACTTTGCGACGCCCCCTAAGATGGTCATCACGGTGCTGATCACCGGTCCCGGCCATCGCCCAACGGCAACATTCCCTCCGCCGAGCCACATGCGCGAACGCATCTCACAGCCGCCTTCGACAGGCCTCAGATGGTGGAGGAGCCAGCCGGGTTTGAGAGGCGATCCAGGCATGCCAATCCGGGCACAGATCGCAATCTCGCCCTGGGCCGCCAGGCGCTTTTCATCAAGGCCCAAGACCGATGGTCGGACGAAGCTGATCGCGGCGTTTTTTCGATCGGCTCCAAGATATTCCGTGATGAGAGAGGTTCTGCCGATGTACGCTTCATCTTTGCGGCCGTCGGCCCATTGGGCGGAGATATGGGCCTTTGGATGCCAGAGCTTGTACCGGAGCGCTTCGCATCCGTGCCAGCCGAACCACCAATCCCACATCTCCGGCGCGACACCCGGCATATGGGTCAGACAAAAAACGCAGATGCTCTTGTCTTTGGCTTCGGTGAAACCGGTCTCGACCGGCCAATAGCCCGGTTCGAGCATCGTCTTGGCATGCCTGACAGGGGGAAACAGCTCTTGGGCTTGGCGGCCGACCATCAAGGCTTCCGCGACCTGTGGCTGCGCTGGCTTGAGCTCGGGATCGTAGAAAGCGGCATACGGACTGCTTTCTAAGTCCATTTGCGAATAGCCTAGATACGGCTTGGCCATCCCGGTTACCCTCATCCCTCGAACGCGATTATGTATTGCTATGCGATACGCATGTATCGTATAATGGATGATGTCAATCAGGACAAGAGAGAATTCGGCGACCATGACAGCAGCTGGCGGCATCCAGGTGATCAATCGCGCCGCGCAAATTCTGCGGCAGCTCAAGCACGACAACTCGGGACAAAGTCTTGGGACCATCGCGATGGAGACCGGCTTACCGCGTTCAACCGTGCAGCGCATCGTCAACGCGCTAGCCGCTGAAGCGTTGGTCACAACATCAGGCAAGAACGGTGACCTTCGTCTTGGTCCAGAGATCCAGTCCTTGGCCGCCGCCGGACGCATTGATGTTCTGCATGCGCTGCGACCCAAGCTGGAGGGCCTCTCAGACGTTACGGGAGAGACCGTCGATCTCGCCCGGTTCCAGGTGAGCCATATGACGTTCATTGATCAGGTCGCGGGCCGTCACCGTCTGCGGGCTGTATCGATCCCTGGCGAGGACTTTCCGCTGACGACCACGGCCAATGGAAAAGCGGCGCTATCGCTTCTTCCGGATGATGACGTGGTCGATCTCTATCAGGGTGAAGTGCCGGACGAAGATGCTTCTCTCTTTCTCGACGAGATCAGCCGCGCTCGGAATGAAGGCCTCGCCTTCGACCTTGATGAGCACACGGTGGGCATTTCTGCGGTCGGTGCAGCATTCCAGACCGTCAGTCATGAGATCTATGCGGTCTCTATACCAGCGCCGACCCAACGGTTCGACCAGAAGCGTGCCGAGATTGAGGCGGCGCTGCTGCGTTTCATGCATGAAACGATCGCGGGTGATCCGAACTTCGTTCAGTCGGAGAGAAATCGATGATAACGCTTACACTTGGATCGCTATCATGATGTTTCGTGTCGTGTATATCCTTGGACTGATAGTAGCCATCGTTGCGGCAGGCCTGTTCATCGCTTGGGGCACATCAGACGATCCAAAGTTCAATCCAGCGACCTTTGAAGATGAGCCGTTCGAGCAGGAAATGGCTGATATCTCTGTTGCTGCGACGCTCGCGCAGTACAAAGACGATGATGGTGAGACCGTCACCTTGTTTGTTGAGGGGTATAATGACGATGTCGTCACCGGTGTGGCGCTCTCGGATATGGGCGGTGAGCTTACACCTGATCCTTTTGCCGCTCTCGCATCCGTCGGCCTCGATCGCCCGACGTCGCCGCCCCCAGGCGCGTTTCCCCGACGGACGGTGGCGATGGAGGCGCTGCTTCCGACTGGCCCATCGGGCGATCGGCATATCGGCATCGGCACAAACTTTCCGGAGCACGCCGAAGAAGCGGGGAGTGAGGACGTCTTCAACTTCCCCAAATTCGGGACAGCGACACCTGCGAGAACAACGGTTGCAGCGCATCCGGAGGGATTGCTCGATTATGAGGTTGAGCTCTGCATGCGGTTTGGTCGTCCGATTGCGTCCCTCGACGACTTTGATGCGGCGGTGAAGGGTGTTTTTCTGTGCGGTGACTTCACGGATCGCATCGCCCTGCTCGAGCTCGCCGATCCCGATGATCTTGATTCAGGCTACGGGTTCAGTGACGCGAAGAGTGGTCCAGGGTTTTATCCGACCGGTCCATTCCTGGTCATTCCGCACGATTGGTCGTCCTTCGTCGCAGAGACAAGGATGATGACCCTTGTGAACGAAGAGCCGAGGCAAGATGCGCGGGGTCATGAGATGACTCTCGATTTCCGCGGGCTGACGGAGAAAGTCTTGGGCGACATGGAGAGGCGCCGCTTTTTCTACGACGGCGACGTCTACCGATTGTCACCAACAGGACGGATCGAAACCAGCATGACTTTGATGTCCGGCACGTCCGAAGGTGTGATTTTCACCGCGCCGCGCCGCCACGACTATATCGAGATGGTGTTTGCCTACGCCGCGAGGGGCGGCCCGCTCAGCGGTCAGTCGCCGGTCGACATCGGTATCCCGGTCTTCATCGAGAACGAAAAAGCGTCAGGGCACTTCTTAAAACCCCATGACGAGGTGGTTTTTCAAGCCTCTGGGCTGGGCACCATCAAGGTCGCGGTGGAGTAGGCGGCGACATGCTCCAACGGTGAACCGCTTATTTTTCGGGCAGGTAGCAGAGCAAATAGGCCTCGGTCGCCTTTTGCGCCTCAGCAAAAACGTTATCGCGCCTTTCAACCGGTAGCGCGTGGAAACGGCGCTCGGCGGCTTCGACAATACCCACCACCATCGCCGCAATGTCCTGCGCCTGCGACGGTGCGAGATCGGTGCGAAAATCACCCACTCGCTTCGCTAGCAACACGAGAAAATTATCGTCCGTCTCATCGGCACGCCCGAGATGGGCCATCAGCGGACCATAGGCTGGGTGCCGCGCATGCATCGCTTTGATCACGGAGAAGACCTGGGCAACCTCGCCATGCCAGTCGGCCGAAGGCGACGGCAGCGCCGCCATCGTGCGGAGGGTTTCGGAGTTGAATTCATCGAACAGCGCAAAGAGCAGCGCATCGGCGTTGGCGAAGTAGCGATAGACCGATCCGATCGGCACACCGGCTTTGCTCGCCACGGCTTTAGTTGTGACATCCGACGGCGCGCGCTCGGCGAGCAGTTGCTCGGCAGCCTTTAGGATCTTGGCACGTTTCTCCTCCGCACGCGCCTGGCGAGGGGGTGGCCGATCGATAGTTTCGCTCATCCGGATCTCGTGTTTTTCAGACTTGCCAGAAAGATGAACATTGTTCATCTTTCTGGCAAGGAGGAACTTTTATGCGCGCAGTATGTCTCACAGGCCTCGCCTTGGTGCTCGTCAGTTGCGGGGAGCAGGAAGTCGCCAGCCCGGCGGATGTTGATTTCCAGGAGGCGCTGCAGCTCCAGCTTCTCGACGCCCAGCCCGGCGATGTCATTGAGATCCCCGCCGGCCGGTACGCTCTCAATCGCAGTCTCAGCCTTGCCCAAAATGGCATCACAATCCGCGGTGCAGGGATGGAGGAGACGGTCCTGAGCTACAAAGGCCAGGTTGCCGGCGCTGAAGGTTTGCTCGTCACAGGTGACGACTTCTTGATCGAGGACCTCTCGATTGAAGACACAGTCGGCGATGCGCTTAAAATCAACGAATCCGATGGTGTCACCATTCGCCGGGTGCGCGTGGCGTGGACTGGCGGGCCAAAAACAGAAAACGGCGCCTACGGCTTCTACCCCGTCCAGACGAGCAACGTCTTGATAGAGGACTCCGTTGCCGTCGGCGCGTCTGATGCAGGCATTTATGTCGGCCAATCGAATAATGTCATTGTTCGGAACAACAGGGCTGAGGAAAACGTCGCTGGTATCGAGATTGAGAACACGCAGAACGCCGATGTTTACGGCAATGTCGCGACCGGCAACACGGGCGGTATTCTCGTCTTCAACATGCCGAACCTCTCACAAGAAGGCGGTATGGTGCGCATCTATGACAATGATGTGTATGAGAACGATCTTGGCAATTTCGGTCACCCCGGTACGCCCGTCGCTTCCATTCCGGCAGGCTCCGGCGTGGTGGTGAACAGCCACGATGATGTCGAGATCTTCGAGAACCGCATTCGCGACAACCGCACCGCCAACATCATCATCTCATCGGTCTACGCATCAAATTATGCCGAAGACAGCTGGTCGGAGAGTTTTGATCCTTATCCGGACCGGATTTCGATTCATAGCAACGAGCTTTCAGGCGGCGGTGATCGTCCGGACGGGCTCGATCTCAAAGCCGCAAAAATGGCGCTCTTTGGGATCAATGGCCGGTTCCCCCATATTCTGTGGGACGGCTTTGCGCCGGACGATCGCGATCCTGAGATCTGCATCGGCGGCGGACTTGAGGTGCTCAACGCGGACCTTCCCGGCAAATCGGCCGATATCCGCGTGGAGATTGAACCCTATAGCTGCACCTTGCCGCCGATCGCGCCGGTGCGTCTGTCGCGGCTAGGAGGTACCACTGAGTGACGGCTTGGCGCCTCTGTCTTGCAGGTCTTGCGCTCCTTCTTGCCAGCTGTGGCCAGAAGGTGGTGCAGCCTGCCTACTTTGCCGACGAGAACCCCGATCTGTTGTCTGACTGGGGCGCTGTCAGCGTCCGTGATGGGCAACTGGTTCTGGGGCGTGGCGTGATCCCCTATGATCTCAATACGCCCCTTTTTACTGATTACGCTCATAAACTGCGTACGGTGTGGAGCTTAGGGCAGCCAGCCGCTTACCAAGAGGACAAGGCGCTGGAGCTGCCGGTCGGTACGGTCATCACCAAGACGTTCTACTACCCAAGCGATGGCGAGCATGTTCTCAAAACGGCGGATCTCTCGCCTGTTCATGCCGATAGACCGCTCGACCTGGGCGCCAACCGTTTAATGGAGACACGTCTCTTGGTGCGTCGGGACAATGGCTGGCACGCGGTCTCCTATGTCTGGAATGATGAGCAAACCGATGCGACGCTGAAACGTGTTGGCGCGGTGATCCCGGTCACCCTGGCGGCCGATGAGGAGCGTCAGGAGTTCGCCTATGTTGTGCCTAACACCAATCAGTGTGCGGCTTGTCATGCTCACAACACGCTCACCAACAACGTCGAACCTCTGGGCCCCCGCGTCGGGCAACTCAACCGCGATTATGCCTATGCGGAGGGAACCACGAACCAGCTTGGTCGCTGGATTGAAGCGGGCCTGATGGAAGACCCTCGCACCGCCATGCGCTTTGACGTGGCATGGGATGATCAGGGAGCGTCGCTTGACGATCGGGCGCGGAGTTATCTCGCCAGCAATTGCGCGCATTGCCACAATCCCAACGGGCCAGCCGATACCTCCGGGCTTGATCTCACCTTTGAAGCCACCGGCGCGGCCCTTGGCCGCTGCAAGCCGCCCATCGCTGCAGGTTCCGGCACAGGCGGTCGCCGCTTTGGCATCATGCCTGGCGATCCCGATAGCTCGATCCTGGTCTACCGGCTGGCCTCCACCGACCCTGGTGCGATGATGCCGGAGCTCGGCCGGACGCTTCATCACGAGGAAGGTGTCGCGCTGATGCGGGAGTGGATCGCATCGATGGACGGGACCTGCACCTAAGAACTTATCATCCCCCCGCGGACTGACCGTTAGACTGAGCGTGTTGAAACTCAGCGTCGGTTCCCGGGAGGAGTGATAGCGCATGCGCCTTGGTCTTGGTCTCTCATGGGGTCTGCAGGGGAACCCATCGGCAGACGCACCCCCACCTCCACCCCCACCGCCCCCTGGACCGTTTTCACCGGGCGATCTCTTCGCCAGCGGTGAAACTGGCGGATGGTATGACATTCAGAACCTTTCGGCGATGACTGTCGGACGCGACGGGACGGGCGGCGCACCGGGTGTCGGCGGTGTTGTTGGCCGCCTGATCGATCAGTCAGGGAACGGAAACGACGTCGTCGCGTATTCCGATGCCGCCAGGCCGTTGCTTCAAGAAACGGTCGATGGCCACCGCTACCTGAGCTTTGATGGCATTGATGACCATATGCGCCTCGACTTGGCGGCACCGCCGCAGATGTCGGTCATGTTCGCCGCATCGGGTCGGCAGGCCGGTAACAATGGGCGATTCTTATCGATATCGAGTGAGCAAGACCATGATTGGGGTACGGAAGGGCATCTCCTGATCTATAGAAAAAATGGCAATGTTCTTGCCGAGAAGACCTTGGAAACCATCCATAATTTTGGCGCCTATAACACGATGCGCCTTTATGAGGTGACCGCTGATGGCACAAACGTCACGGTAGGGAACAATGAGGGATCGTCCTCCGTCGCTTATGTCTTGAACAACGCGCAGTTCGTCTTTGGCGCGCGCTCCAAGCTACCGCTGCAAGGCTTCATCGATATGCACTTCTTTGGATGCGTATTAATAAACCGGATGCTGACAGTAGAGGAACGTGCAGACCTCCGACAGCACTATGCGGACTTAAGTGGAGTATCGCTCTGATGACTGAGTATCGATATTCTCTCGTGGCGGTGGTGGCTGAAGCGGATCGGGATGAGGTCAATCAGTTTGGCGTCGCCATGGGCCATTCCGGCGATGAATTCTGCGCTCCGTTGTCGCCGACGGGTGCGGAACCAGCGACCCACTATGCGCTTCACAGCTGGGTAAGGGATGAGGCGGCCGCGGTATGGCAAGGACAAGCGCTTCCTGCGCTCGATCCCGCAAGCGGGTATGACGCCTCAGACGCCGCGCTGATTATGACCAAACTGGTGATCTCTGTGTTGGACAAAGGAGCGATTGCCTCACCCATCGACCACCTGATGGCGGTTGTTATGCCAATGGGTCTCCAGCTTGCTGGTGGCGACTAGCCGACCGCGCAAGTCTAACCGAAGGTTAGTCTTCTTCGTCCCTATGAACCCTTTTCTCATGACGCATGACGCGGCATGGGGGAGGGCCATGCAGGACGACGACAAGCCCCAAGATAAGCCGCGCCGCCGCGAGCCGACTTCCGAAACCAAGGAAGACAGGCTCGCCAAAGCGCTGCGCGAGAATCTCCGGCGGCGGAAGGCAAAGAAGGACTGACCTTTGGACAAGCTCGCAATTATTGGCGGCCGCGAACTCTATGGTGAGATCGAGATCGCTGGGGCGAAGAACTCAGCGCTCAAAGTGATGGCGGCGAGCCTTCTCACTGATGAGAAGCTCCAGCTGTCGCAAGTGCCCGACCTCGCCGATGTGCGGCAGCTTTTGGTCCTGCTCGACAATCACGGGGTGAAAGCCGAGCGGAATGGTCATCATTTGACCCTTGATGCGGGAACCATCACCTCGACCACCGCGCCTTACGACATCGTTCGGAAGATGCGCGCGAGCTTCAACGTCCTCGGTCCGATCCTGGCGCGAGAAGGCCAGGCGCGGGTGTCGCTGCCCGGCGGATGTGCGATCGGCGCCCGACCCGTCGATCTTCACCTCAAAGCCTTCGAGGCAATGGGCGCGTCGATTGAGCTGGATGAGGGCTATGTCGTGGCCGCGGCCCCGGAAGGCGGCCTTAAGGGCGCGAAGATCGCCTTCCCCTTTGTCTCCGTGGGTGCGACTGAGCACGTGATGATGGCCGCCACCTTGGCCAACGGCGAAACCGTGCTGGAGAATGCGGCCCGCGAGCCAGAGATTGTCGATCTTGTCGAGTGTTTGATCGCTATGGGGGCGAAAATCGAAGGGGCAGGCACGTCGACGATCGCAATCCGCGGTGTCGAACGTTTGCATGGCGCGGCCCATGAGGTGCTGCCTGACCGGATTGAGCTCGGCTCCTACGCCATGGCGGTCGGCGCGGCCGGCGGCGAGGTGCTGCTCAAACGCGGCAACGCTGAGCTCTTGGGTGCAGCGGCGAGTGTTTTGGCCGATTGCGGTCTGTCTCTCACCGATGAGGCGGAGGGTTTACGGGTCTCCCGCTGGGGCACGCCGACGGTGTCCACCAGCGTCACCACCGAGCCGTTCCCGGGGTTTGCCACCGACCTTCAGGCGCAGTTCATGGCGCTGATGGCCAAGGGCGATGGCGCAGCCTCCATCAAAGAAACGATTTTTGAGAACCGTTTCATGCATGTCCCGGAGCTTCGTCGCCTCGGCGCTGATATCAGCGTCGATGGCCAGATTGCGACGGTGCATGGGGTGCCTAAGCTCAAGGGCGCGCCTGTCATGGCGACGGACCTGAGGGCCTCGATGAGCCTGATTATCGCCGCCCTTTGCGCTGAAGGTCAGAGCATGATTAGCCGGGTTTATCACCTCGATCGCGGCTTCGAACGGCTGGATGACAAGCTGCGCGGCGTTGGTGCGCTCATCGAACGGGTGACCGACTCAGAATGAGTGCTTAAGTCCCCCCAATGGCTGAGTACAAACCCATGGCCCTTGTTGCGGCCGACAATGAAGATCTGCAGGCGATTTCGACGCTGCTTCAGGACGCTGTCCTGAAGATCGGTGACGCTGCCTATGTCGAAAACGAGCGACGCTTTGCGTTCGTCACCAACCGATATGTGTGGGAGGTGCCAAAAGCTTTCTTCGGTCGCGGCCAGCGCGTACGGACTGGCGTGCATTTTGACGATGTCACCGGTGTGAAGACCAAGAACCTGCGCCTTGATGCGAAAGAGGCCGTCGTCGAAATTCTGAGTACCGAGTATGAAGGCGGTGAAGACGGGGGGGTGATCACCATCAACCTCGCTGGTGGCGGCGCCATCGCGCTTGAGGTGGAAGCGATCAACGCCAATCTCAACGACATCTCCGAACCCTGGCGCGCAACCCGGCGCCCCAAGCACGAGGGGGTCTAGGTCATGCTCCGTATCGAAACGACCGACCCTGAATTCGAAACCGCTTTTGCTGCGCTGCTGGAACGTAGCGAGGAGACCGTCGAGGGTATCGCGGATCGCACCCGGAAGATTGTCACCGATGTCCGAAAAGATGGTGACAAGGCGCTTGATAAGTACACGCGGCTTTTAGACGACGCGGACGTATCCGGCAATGCTCTCTTCGTCACTGAGGCCGAGATTGAGGCAGCGGTGGCAGCTTGCGATGCGGCAGCTCTCGCGGCTCTTGAGAGGGCTGCGGCACGGATCGAAGCCTACCACAAGCGGCAAATTCCGGAGGACGAGCGCTGGGAGGACGAAGCGGGGGTGAGCCTTGGTTGGCGTTGGACAGCGATTGATGCCGTTGGCCTCTACGTGCCCGGAGGAACAGCCGCTTACCCGTCATCCGTGCTGATGAACGCGATCCCCGCGAAAGCGGCAGGGGTGGAGCGTATCGTGATCGCGACCCCGGCCCAAGGCGGCAAGGTGAACCCGCTGGTGCTTGCCGCAGCCAAGCTCGCCGGTGTCACGGACATCATCAAGGTGGGCGGTGCCCAAGCTGTCGCTGCCTTGGCCTACGGAACGGAGCGTATCGCGCCGGTGGATAAAATCGTCGGTCCAGGGAACGCTTATGTCGCTGAGGCGAAGCGCCAGGTGTTCGGTCATGTGGGGATCGACTCCATCGCCGGACCATCAGAGATCACGGTGATTGCAGAAGGGGGCTTTGAACGTGCCCTCGTTGCAGCCGACCTCCTCAGTCAATCCGAGCACGACGCATTGAGCCAATCGATCGTGCTGACAACCAGCGATGTGCTCACCGCAGCCGTTGAGGACACGGTGCAGGAACAACTTACCGATCATCCCCGGAAAGCCATCGCCGAAGCGGCCTGGCGCGACCAGGGCGCGATCATCCGCTGCCAGAGCCTCGAAGAAGCCGTGGACCTCGCCAACCGGATCGCGCCAGAGCACTTAGAGCTGCTCGTCAATGATCCGGAGGCTTTGCTTCCGCGGGTCAAGCATGCAGGCGCCGTGTTCCTCGGCCCCTACACGCCCGAAGCAATCGGCGATTATGTTGGTGGGCCGAGCCATGTGCTACCGACCAGCGGCGCTGCGCGCTTCACATCAGGCCTGTCTGTGCTTGATTTTATGAAGCGGATGTCGGTGACGGGATGTTCGTGGGAGGCCTTCGAAGCGATTGGGCCGGACGCTGTGACGCTCGCCGAGGCAGAAGGGCTTCCCAGTCATGCCGCTTCGGTTACGCTTCGTTTGCAGCAAGGGCGCTAGGCAAGAGTTCGAACGCACCATACGAGGGGTTCCATGGCCAACAACCGCCTCAGCGAAGTGATCCTCGACGAGAAATCCTTGGGGACCGCAACCGGGGACATCGACCACGAACGCAAAGTGGCGATGCACGACCTTTTGCAAGAGAACTGTTTCGCGCCCGCCGGTGCGACGCGCGATGGCCCATACGTGCTTCATCTGAGCGAGCGAGACGGGCGGCTGATCTTTGATATCAGGAGCGAGGAAGGCGAGGAGCTCGTCGCCCACCATCTCTCGCTCGCGCCGCTCAAGAAGCTGATCAAAGACTACTTCCTTCTTTGCGAGAATTATTACGACGCGATCCGCTCCGCCCAGCCTGAGCGGCTTGAGACGATCGATATGGCGCGACGGTCGGTGCATGATGAGGGCACAGAAAAACTCCTTGGTCGGCTTGAAGGCAAGATCGAGACGGACTTCGCGACGGCACGGCGCATTTTCACGCTGATCTGTTCGTTCGCCATGCGTGTTGGTCGCCGGGGAGACAGCGCATGAGTGCCGCCGTCTCGTCCGTGCTCTTCGCTTGCAATATGAATTCCGTCCGTAGTCCGATGGCTGAAGCACTGGCCCATCATCTTTTGCCGGATGATATGAAGGTCGACAGCTGCGGCGTCTACCGCGGGATCAAAGATCCCTTTGTTCTAGCGAGCTTAGAAGAAGAAGGCGTCGCGCCGCCGCCGCATGATCCGCGGGAGTTCGCTGAGGTTGATGTCGAGAACTACGACCTCATCGTTGCGCTCACACCCGAGGCTGCCGCCGAGGCGCGGAAGCTCAACACGCGGGTGGAGTTCTGGGAAGTGGACAACCCCACTGACACAAGAGGCAGCGAAGCAGAAATCCGCAGCGCCTATGCCCAGCTTCGTCATCAGCTTACGGAAAAAATATCCGAACGTTTCGTGCGCTGAACATTTGGCGACCAGCAAACCCCAAAAAGAACTGACACGAAGGCGGGTGATGCCTTGTCTATGACCCGCGCGTGTGGATCGCGCCCGCGGCAACCATGGATCATGTCACATTTGCGAATGTTTTATGACAGTGATATGACACTTACGTGACGCGACGGTGACAAGCGCGCATGGTGCGCCAAAACAACAACAAATGCCGCCGCGAGTAAGGAGAATAGACGATGCGTTTCAACACCATCGCGGCTGCGATTGGACTGGCCGCTGGGACTTCCCTGATGGCTGCAGCTCATGCCCAAACAGGTCCCGACACATTCGCCATCAACATCGACCTGGATACACTGCAGACGATCGAAGGCGCGGAGGCTTTTGATAGTCGGCTTGAACGAAGCGCACACAGATACTGCCATTCGAGTGCACCGACGGCGAGCGCGAGCAGCATTGAAGGCTGTGAGAGCCGCGTGATATCCGCGGTCGAAGCAGCCGTTGCCGATGCTGCAGCGGAAGAGGGGACGCCAATCGTTTGGCGCTCGGCGGGCCTCTAAACGCCCGCTCGCGGACGCCCAGAGTCGTGCCTGCGGCGTCCGCCACCTTGACCACGAGGTCGCTTCGCATCAGATGGCGATCTTCGACCGCAAACAAGGGTGCAGATGGCCAAGGAAGAACTGCTCGAGTTTCAAGGAACAGTGGAGGAACTCCTCCCGAACGCGAACTTCCGCGTGAAGCTCGACAATGATCACGAGATCATCGCCCACACTGCTGGCAAGATGCGTAAGAACCGCATCCGGGTCCTCGCCGGTGACAAAGTCCTGGTGGAGATGAGCCCCTACGACCTGACCAAGGGCCGCATCACCTATCGCTTCAAGTAAACGCCTATGCCGCGGCTGATCCTCGCGAGCGCCAGTCCCAGGCGACGGGAGCTGTTGGCGCAGATCGGGTATGTGCCCGACGAGATCGTCCCCGCCGACATTGACGAAACAGAGCAGCCCGGAGAGCTGCCGAGGCGCCTGGCTGAAAGGCTGGCCGCAGAGAAGGCAGACGCCGTGCGCAGCCTTTATCCCGATGATGTCGTGCTCACCGCTGACACCGTGGTCGGCGTCGGTCGCCGCACCCTACCGAAGACAGAAACGGAAGACGAGGCGCGATGTTGCCTTGAGCTGTTATCAGGCCGTTCGCACCGCGTCTTCACAGGCATGGCTGTATCGGGACCCGGTGATATCGTCCGGCAGCGCTTGGTGGAAACACGGGTGCGGGTACGCCCTCTGACGCAAGAGCATATCGCGCGATACATTGCCTCCGGCGAATGGAAAGGCAAAGCGGGCGGCTACGGCATCCAAGGCTTATTCTCCGCCCACATCATCAGCCTCCAAGGCAGCTATTCTTCGGTGGTCGGCCTGCCGCTCTATGAGGCGGAGAACTGCCTCGTTGCCGCGCTTGGCACTCGCGCATGAGCGTGCAGATGCTCCTCAATGCGACGCCGTTCGGCGTTCGTGGCGCAGTCTTAAAAGACGAGACGCCGATCCGCCTGCTGCACTTTTTCCAAAGCGATACCGCACCGCGAACAGGCGATCTTTACTGGGCCAAGGTGGGCCGACGAGATCCAAGGCTCGGCGCTTTGGTCTGTGACCTGGGGGAAGCGGGCGAGGGGCTGCTCACCGTCAAGGATAGGGCGTATACCGAAGGACAACTGATCCCAGCGGCGATCAGGCGAGAGGGGATAGGGGGCAAGCGTCCGCTCCTCACAGACAAGCCGCTCCTCAAACTCCCGGCCGCAACCCGCTCGCTTCAGGACGACGCGGCGACGCGGCCAGGCCCGCTCGGCCAGCTCGATGTTCCCGCGGGTATCGTCTCATCCTTGCGTTCATCCGACGAAGGCCCAGGACGGATGGATTCGATCCCGCCTCTTGTTCGCCTGGTGACCGGCTTGGCCTCGTCGGCGACTGACGAGATCGTCTGCAGCAGCGCTGACACCGCGGCCGCACTCAGCGAATTTGTTCCGACCGTCGTCGATATTCATGTCTCCGACCAAATTCCATCGGTGCTCAACGATATCGAAGATGATGCCTTGGCACGAACCGTTGCGCTTGAGAGCGGCGGCGCTTTGATTATCGACCAGGCCGAGGCGCTCACGGCCATCGATCTTGATTTGGGTGCCTCGGCTGGACAGTCCAAAAAGGGCGCGGATGCAGGCCTGCTGCGCCGCGCCTTGATGGGACTTGGTCCCATACTGTCCCTACACGGTCTTGGTGGCCAGGTGGTGCTTGATTTGCCTCGCGGCGCCACGCGGACGCCAAAAATGATCCGTGATCAGCTGACCGCAGCGCTTAAGCCCTATGGCCTGATGAACATACCGGCGGTGACGAAAGAGGGCTTGGTGGTAATGATCTTCGGCCAGGACCGGATGCCGGTGATAGAGCGACTGACGGAGGTCTTTGACGACGCGCATGTCCTGCCCGGCCGAAAGCTGCGATCAGCGGCGCTGGCACAACGCGCCTTCGCTCAGCTGACCGCAGCGCTTAAGGAAGATCCACGGAGAAAGCTCCGTTTGACACTCGGAGCCGATACCGCTGCGTTGTGGCGGGAGGCCGATGCAACGGCTGTTTTGGCACGCTCCTTCACTGAGCGGTTCACTATAGAGCCAAGCGATGCCGTAGATTTTCAGATCGAGACAGCGCCATGACGCCCCCATCACCGTGCCCCATTTGTAACAAAGCAGCTGACACCGACTACACCCCGTTCTGCTCCAAACGGTGCGCCGATGTCGACCTCAATCGGTGGCTGAGCGGCGGCTACGCCGTTCCTGGTATTGAAGACGACAGTGAAGGAGCGGGGGATAACCCGTCCCAAAACGACACAAAACCGTTCTCGCACTAGCCACAAAAACCCCATCACTGCACCGAACAAATGGCAGGGTTCATGCATTCCTAACAGCTGACAACGCTTGCGAGCGCTAGTGTCCTTCCTTAACCAATACGGGAGGGATTTCAGGGGGTCAGTGTGGTTCAGCTACGTGCATATTGGTCGATTGTACCAGCGGTGCTCGCCGTTTACGGACTTTCCTGTGCTGCGGCGCAAACGCCAAGCCAGGTGATCGAACAGCTGCGCGACCCCCTGATTGAGGATGCCGATCCAGCGATTGTGCAGTTTACCCTCGATAACCGCCGGGCACCGCCCAATGCCCGCAACATTGACTTTAATTTCGGTGACATCCTGCTGACTGGCGCAAATGGTTTGCCAGCGGATGAGCTCGAAGAGATCTGGTCACCGTTCCGTGGCCAGACAATCACCATCGCTCAGCTCTACGAGTTTCGTGACGCGATCCAAGACGCCTATCGAGAGGCTGATTTTCCTTTCTCTCGGGTGACGCTTCCAACCCAAGACATCGGCGCCGAAGGCATAGTCTCCATCCATGTCATCGAGGCTTTTGTCGATCGCATCGTGCTCCGCGCCGTTGATGATGATGTCTATCCGGCGATGCGTAAAGTTTGCGCTTATGCAACCCGCCTGATCGGCAAACGGAACACCACGCCAGATCCAGATGGTACCTGTGTCCTGAGGGATCTCGAAGCGCCGACGAAGCAGCTTTCTTTGCGCGACTTGGAACGGGTGGTTCTGCTGATCAATGACCTGCCCGGCATTCAAGCCACGGCCGTTCCGACGACCGGATCGTTGGAGGTCGAAGGGGCAATTGACCTCATCATCCGCCTCGAGAAGCGTGACCCGTTTGGCATCGATATCTTCGCTAACAATCGGCAGGCTGATATTGTGGGTCCAGGTCTCGTGGGGATTTCGGGTCGGCTCAACGCCTTCACGCGGTTCGGCGACTCAACAGAGATCAGCTACCTCAACAGCTTTGATATGGACGGTAGCCTCAACGATGAGGGCCTGACGAAGTTTGACGGTGATACCAATGAGCGCCGGACCGTCCAATTGCTCCACCGGCATTTCCTCGGCGACCGGGGCAGTGAAATTGGTGTACAGTATATCTTTAGCCGCACCGAACCCGGCGATGATCTGGCGGTGCTCGATTTCACCGGCGATCAACACCGCGCCGAGATTGGCTATCGTCATCCGCTTATTCGCCAACAGGGCCATTCGCTCTGGATCGGGACCAATTTCGCTTACACCGATAGCGATGCCGATGTCTCGAACGGCGCGGTGGTGATCAGTGATGACCGCATCCGGACATTTGGGCTAAAAGCAACCTATCTCTGGCGTGGTCGCGGCATCGGCCTTGGCCAGCGGGGTGACTATGTCTTGGCTGATGTGGAGCTGAGGCAAGGCCTCGATATTCTTGATGCCAGCGGCGAGGGGGACGTTGATCTCAGCCGTTTTGACGGCGTGCCTGACTTTACCAAGATCAGCGGGACGATCCTTGCGCGCCGCTTGGTGCGGGGCGGTTTCCGGTTCAACTCCCGGGTCGCTTTCCAATATGCGACAGACCCCGTACTGGCGCCAGAAGAGTTCGCTGTCGGCGGCGCCGGTATCAGCCGCGCCTTTGATCCAGCTGAACTAACCGGGGACCGCGGTGCTGGCGTCTTGGGTGAGTTCGAGCGGCCCTTCGAAATCTCGACTTTTGGCTGGGAAGCGATCCTTAGTCCTTACGTCTATGGCGACTACAGCTTCGTTGCGAACATCATCGACGATGTTTCTGATACAGAGGAATTGTTATCAGCTGGCGGAGGGTTCCGTCTCAACACAGCCAACAACACCGAATTTGCGTTCGAAATCGGTCTCCCCATCAATCAACCCTTGGGCAGGACGGGGCAGGAGCATGCGCGCTTCTTCCTGACCTTCCGCAAGAGCTATTAAGGAGGGCGCCCTGATGACACGCCCCGCCACGATCTCAAAAATCGCGCTTCTCAGCGCCGTCAGCAGTGCCGCGCTCCTGTCGATGAGCCCGGCCCATGCTCAGCTTGGCGATCCCACGGTTTTATCCGGATTTGGATCAAGTGTCGCGACCGCTGATCCAGGGGACGCCGGACGTAATCTCACCCAAACGATCACGCAAACCAGCGCGCGCCTGGTCCTCGAATGGGACAGCATGGATATCGCGAGCGATCAAAGCGTTATCTTCAATCAGGCCGCCACGACCAATATTGCGGTGAACCGGATTGTCGGCGGCGCTGTTGATGGGACACAGATCGATGGTATCCTGTCAGCCAACGGCAATGTTTGGGTGATCGACCCCAACGGCATCACCTTTGGCGCCAACGCCAATGTCGATGTGAATGGCCTGCTGGCCACGACAGCAGACTTTGCCGACTTCAATGATCCCGACCCGGCCATCTACGATGCCGAGAACACCGCTTTTGTGTTTGGCGGGGCCGTCAACCTGGTGTTCGACGTGGAGGGCACGGCCGGCGCGACCATCGATACGGCGGCGCTTGATGCGGCCAACATCAATGGCGGCATTTCCGCCGGAGCAGGCGGTGTGAAGCTCATCGCCGAAGGGATTGATCACCAGGGCTTGATCGAGATCTCCAATCCGGTCGGCGTGGTCGAACTTGTCGGCGCAGCCGGCAATGGCTCGCAAGTCTTTACCCTGACGGTGGATGCTTCAAACGGCGCGGGCCTGGTCCAAGTGCCGGTCTCGACCGATGCATCGACGGTCGAGCTGGCGGGCCGGATTGCGGCTTCAGGCGGCACTGTCAGGATCACGGCCGCCGGTGCGAGCGCGGCGATCCAGAACGTCGTCTCAACCGGGACAGTGATCGAGGCCGACACCGTCACCATGCAGTCGGATGGTACGATCTCGCTGACCAATGCGGCCAACGACTTCACCGGGTCTGTCGACGCGTCCGGCACGTCGATCAGTTTAACGGACACCAACAGCATCGAGCTGGGTGACATCGACACCGGTGG